>JAHITJ010000236.1 GCA_018817795.1 Myxococcota bacterium
AAGAATGGACGCTTGCCAACCAGCCGTCGAGTCTATTGGCTGGATTCATTAGAACCGATGACATCGAAAAACTGTTGATTTACGAGGAAATTGAATCGATTTCGATTTCGATTTCGATTTCGACTTGGCACTTTGCCCCGAAGCTTCCAGGCGGATACGACGTGGATCCTCTTGTCCAGAAAAATGAGAAATCGATCGCCCTCGAAATAATGCTTTCTCCCGTTGACAATTTCAAAGGGTAAGTGTATCTACCTTCCACTCTTTCCACCTGAGGGAAGGAGAATTCTCGAAAGGATTCAATTGAAACAACAATGAGTAAAAGTCAACATTTCTCCAACCCCAACGCTTCAGCCTCCTTCGCAGCTCTGCTCGATCAGGCAGAACGCACCCTGTCAGAAGGCCAGATCGTCGACGGTCGCATCATCGAGGTGCGTGCCGACAAGATCATCGTGGATATCGGTTTCAAATCCGAAGGTGAGATCCCCGCCGGTGAATTCATCGACGCCCTGGGCAAGAACACTGCCAAGGTCGGCGATGTGGTGGAAGTGTACATCGAGGAACTGGAGAACAAGGACGACGTGGTCATCCTCTCCAAGGAGAAGGCCGACAAACTGAAGGTTTGGGACGAGATCTCCGACGCGCTGGAACAGGAAAGCGTCATCGAGGGCACCGTTCGCGCCAAGGTCAAGGGCGGACTCTCGGTCGTGATCCGTGGCGGCGTGCGGGCCTTCCTGCCCGGCTCCCAGGTCGATCTGCGCCCTGTGCAGAACCTCGACCAGTTCGTGGGCCAGACCTACCGCTTCAAGATCATCAAGTTCAACAAGAAGCGTGGAAACATCGTACTCTCCCGTCGCGCCCTGCTCGAGCGCGAGCGTGACGAGCAGAAAGCCGAGACGCTGGCCCGCCTGAAGGAAGGCGAGCTGGTCGAAGGCGTAGTCAAGAACGTGACCGAATACGGCGCCTTCATCGATCTGGGCGGCGTCGACGGCCTGCTGCACATCACGGACATGTCCTGGGGACGCATCACGAACCCGAAGGAAGTCCTGAAGGTCAACCAGTCGATCCAGGTGAAAGTCCTGAAGTACGACGCCGACACCGAGAAGGTCTCCCTGGGTCTCAAGCAGATCACCGACGACCCGTGGGAAACCGCCCACCAGCGCTACAAGCCCGGCACCGTCGTCAACGGCAAGGTCGTCTCCCTGAAGGACTACGGCGCCTTCGTCGAGCTCGAAGAGGGCATCGAGGGCCTGATCCACGTCTCCGAGATGAGCTGGACCAAGCACGTGAAGCATCCCAGCCAGATCCTCAAGATGGGCGACGTCATCGAAGCCGTCGTGCTCGACATCGACAAGGAAAGCAACCGCATCAGCCTCGGCATGAAGCAGCTCGAGCCCAACCCGTACGACGTGCTCCGCGAGAAGTATCCCGTGGGCTCCCGCGTCAAGGGCAAGGTCCGCAACATCGCCGACTTCGGCATCTTCATCGAGATCGAGGAAGGCATCGACGGCCTCGTGCACATCTCCGACCTGTCCTGGACGCAGCGCGTCCGTCATCCCTCGGAACTGTACAACAAGGGTGACGAGGTCGAAGTGGTCGTGCTCAACATCGACATCGAAGCCGAGAAGCCCAAAATCAGCCTCGGCATCAAGCAGCTGGTTCCGGATCCCTGGAGCCGCATCCCGCGTGAGTACACCGCCGGCGCCATCCGCGAGGGCAAGGTCCTGAAGGTTCTGGACTTCGGCGCGTTCGTCGAGCTCGAAGAGGGCATCGACGGCCTCGTGCACATCTCCGAGCTCTCCGAGGATCACGTCGAAGACCCGCGCGAAGTCATCAAGCCCGGTGACGTGGTCAAGGTCGTCATCATCGGCATCGATATCGACGAGCGCCGCATCTCCCTGTCGATCAAGCACGCCAAGCGGGCCGAGAACAACGCGGCCGGCGGCGGAAGCTATGCTGGCAGCGCCGGCGCCACGCTGGGCGACGTCTTCGGTTCCAAGCTGCAGGACGCCCTGAAAAAGCCCGACGAAGAATAAGTCTTCGTGCCCATCCTCCCCACTGAACTGGCAAGCATCTTTCCTGATCCGGAGCTTGAGCCCCGGCTGCAGATCTATCTGGACCTGCTGCTGGAGTGGAACACCCGCATCAACCTGATCTCCCGCAAGGAGACGGCGCCGTGGATCCACCTCCAGGACAGCCTGCATTTCGCCGCTGTCCTGCCGCAGGGCGGGACGCTGATCGACATCGGCACCGGCGCCGGCTTTCCTGGGTTGATCACGGCCCTGGCCCGTCCGGACCTGAAGGTGACGCTCGTCGAGCCCCAGCACAAAAAGCAGCTCTTTCTGGAAGCCGCAGCCCAGCGTTTGCAACTGACCGTGACCCGGCTTGAGGCGCGCCTCGAGCAGGGGAAGATCCGGGCCACCCAGAGCCCGAAGGTGCATGGCGGCAAGTGGGACCACGCCGTGTGCAAGGCGCTGGCGGATCCGGCCGAGTTTGCACGCATGGCGGCGCCGCTGGCGCACACGCTGTGGTTTCTTGCCTCCGAGGAGCAGGCCCGCGCCGCCGCCCCGACCTGGCGCGTGGCGCGCACCTGGACGGTCGCCGACGGCCGCCCCCGCGTGCTGCTCACCTGCCCCGGCAAACGCTGACACCGCTGAAAAAGAAAAGAAAAGAAAAGAAAAGAAAGAGAAAAGAATTTTTACCACGGAACACGCGGAACACGCGGAAGGCAAGAAAGCTGAAAGCAAGAAGGCAAGAAGGCAAGAAGGCAAGAAGGCAAGAAGGCAAGATGGTCAGGGTGACTGAGGGACAGGATCTCGCATAACGGGGACGTTCGTTGGCGAGGTTGCTCCTGCACACCCCGTCTTTCCCTTTTCCGCGTCATCCGCGTGTTCCGCGGTAAAAAATCTTCTTGTTTGTTTTGTCAGTTGTTGGGCTTAGAAGTTGTACGTGAAGACGAAGCCGCAGCCGGCGTTTCCGCAGGAGGGAAGCAGCCAGGCGGAGCCCTTTTCGGGCTGCCTGGGCATGGCCGTTCCGCCATCATAGGAGAGCACGCCCCAGAGCGTCAGTCCCGCGGTGATGACCGTCGCGCCCAGGAAGATGTCCGTGAACAGGCGGGCGTCTTCGCCATCGCTCTTCTTATTCGGGTCGCCGGTGTCATCCCATTCCTTCTTGAGGGACAGGGTCTGCATGCCGAAATAACCGGTGGCGGCAGCGAACACGACCGTGGCGCCCACACCCGTCCAGAACCACCAGCGACTGTAGAACGGAACGGGCAGCGGCGTGCCGACCACATCGGGGGTCTTTGCATTGCCGTTCTTGTTCGTGTCGTCCCGGGTCAGCAGGCTCTTGGCGTCCTCGGTCTTCACGTTGTCACCACCGCTGGACTGAACGAGATTGTGCTGCACCACGACCATCTTGTCGGCTTCGACCACCAACTGGTGGGTGATGTCCTTGTAGTTCTCAAGGCGCAGCACCAAAATGTGGGTGCCAACCTCCACCTCGAGGACCTTCGGCGTGACGCCCACGCCCACACCCTCGAACGTGTCGATCAGGATGTTGGCTCCGGGCGGGTCGGTGATGATGGTGACCTTGCCCTTGGGTTTGGTGGTTTTCTGGCGCTCAGACTCGAGTCCGGCGATATGTTTCTCGACCTCAGGCCGCAGCGGGGAGGTCGGGCTCTTGCTCAGGAACAGGCGATAATAAAACAGCGCCTTCTCAACCTCGGCAAGCTGGCGATGGCACTGCGCGATATTGAAGTACATATCGGGAATACTGTCGCGCTCGATGTAGTCGAGCACCTTCAGGTAGTCATCCAGCGCCTTGCGGAACTCGGCCTTCTGGTAGAACTTCTCGGCCGACTCGTAATGGGCCCGCGCCTTGTCCCGGTTCTTGGTCTGGGCAGAGGCCGGCCCGGAGAACAGGAGCGCCATCATGACAAGCAAAGACGAAAATATGCGGGTAGGCATGGGAAACCTCATAGGATTTTCTTCTGAAACCCCGTCGCCGATTATTACCACCCTCCCCTTGTGAAGGCAAACAATTTCCCATGTTTGCTGGTGTTTTTGAGGTTGAAGATGGCCTGAGAAAGACTCAGAACATGATCTTGATGGTGTCTTCGCCCACCGACATGGGCTTCATGACATCGGGCGTGACATCCATGGGCGCCGTCATCGACGGCGGCATCGGCGAGGTGCCCATGACGGACATGGGCGCGGGCGCGGTGGAGACGAGCTGGAGAGCCTCGTCCTTGGAGACGGTCAAGGAATGCTGGGCGTAATCGGAGCTCTTGGGGGTGATCAGGACGCGGCTGCCCTCGACGAGCGTGTGCTCGAAAGGCGTGCGCAACTCCACGTCGGCTTCGTCGTTGATCTTCATCTTGAACTCGATGCCCGGCTTGTCGGAGCCGACCTTGAGCTTGAACGTCTTCTTCTCGACCACGGGCTCCACCGGCATGGAATCCGGCGGCATTGGTTCCACGGGCATGTCGGCGACGGGCATGTCGGCGACGGGCATGTCGCCGGGCGCCATGTTGTTGGCGGCCACAGGCGCAGCCGGCTTCATTTCGCCCTTGTCGCGCAGGCCGAACCACCACACGCCGCCACCGATGCCGGCGATCGCGAGCAGGATCACGACCCACAGCATCACCGAGCGGCCGCCACCGACGGCGATCTGCTCGCCCGTCATGGAGGTCTTGACGGCCGAGGTGTTCAACCCGGGGAACGTGCTGCGCGCCGGAATCGGCGACACCATGCCCACCGCGGTGATGTGCGACGGGATGCCCCGGGCCGCCTCGGAGAACATGTGGTGAAAGGCGCTGGCACTGGGCGGACGTGCGTCGATGTTCTTGTCGAGGGAGCGTTCGATGACGTCCCACAGCATGGGCGGAAACGCCGGCAGAAACTCGAAGATCGGCGTCGGCGGATCGGTGATGTGCTTGAGCAGCACCTGGGTGACCGACTCGGCGTCGATGGGCAGGTGACCGGAGAGCATCTGGTACACGATGACGCCCAGGGCGTAGATGTCCGTGGCGGGGCCGATCATGGCGCCGGAGCCGCGGGCCTGCTCCGGGCTCATGTACGACGGCGTGCCCATGATCAGACCGGTGGCCGTCTTGTGCTTGCCGCCCATGGCGGGATCGAGCAACTTGGCCACGCCGAAGTCGAGGACCTTGATGACCGGGCCCGTGGGGCCTTCGACGACGAAGATGTTGTCGGGCTTGAGATCGCGGTGGACGATGCCCGCGTTGTGGGCGGCGTCAAGCGCCGTTGCGATCTGCCCCATCAGTTCGATGGTGTCGTCGATGCTGACGGTGCCGCGGGATTCCATGTAGCCGGAGAGCTCGACGCCTTCGAGGAACTCCATGACCAGGTAGAGCCTGCCGTCAGGGAGCTTGCCAAAGTCGAACACCTGGATGATGTTCGGATTGTTGATCTTGTTGACGGCCTTGGCTTCGGACATGAAACGATCGGCCATCTCGGGATTGGACGAGAACGAGGCCATCAGGACCTTGACGGCGACCTTGCGGCCGATGTGCGGGTGCTCGCCGAGGAAGACCTGGCCCATGGCGCCCGCGCCGAGCAGCGATTTAATCTCGTAATTGCCGATGGTGGTGCCAATCAGGGCTTCGATATCATCCTGGGACATGCCAGCTCCATTCAGCTTCGGGCCAAGGGATACGTGAATACCCCGAGTTTCCGCAGCGGTTCTCTCGTACAGGACAAAGAACCTCAGGAAAGTTTGTAGCACAAAAGTGTGATTTCACAACTATTTGTAATGGAGATTTTTCCATTTAAACGGCTTCCGGCCCACAATGGATTCACAGATTTTGGTCAGGTTTAGCCGGAATCGGCCTGCGGGGTACCCGTCTGCGAATCTGAAACCTCGCCGGATGGCCCATTTCCGTTGGCATGGAATCTGCTTGGGAATCCGGCCATGCATACGAAGATTACCTCCGGAGACCTGATCGGCATCGACGGCTTTCCCGTGACCGTGGAGGTGGACTGCCAGGTGGGCATGCCGGGCTTCCACATGGTCGGGCTGGCGTCGACCTCCATGAACGAGGGGCGCGTGCGGATCCGCACCGCGCTGGACAACGGCGGCTTCCAGCTCAAGAGCAAGCGCTTCACGGTCAACCTCGCCCCCGCCGAGATGCGCAAGGACACCACGGCCGTGGATCTGCCCATCGCGCTGGGCGTGCTGGTGGTCAACGGCGATCTCGACGCCGGCGCCTGCAGGGACGGGCTGTGGGTCGGCGAGCTGGCGCTGGACGGCGGGGTGCGGCCGGTGCGCGGCGTGCTCTCGATCGCGCAGTTGGCGCAACAGATGGGCCTGGAGTTCATCGTCGTGCCCGAGGAGAACGCGGCCGAGGCTGCCCTGGTGGAGGGGCTGCAGGTGCGGGTGGCGCGGCACGTCAGGCAGGTGGTGGCGTGTCTGATGGGCAAGGACCAGTGGCCGTCGGCTCCGGCGGCCACGGAGGCACGGGTTCCCGAGGGATTCCTCGATCTGTGCGACGTGCGCGGGCAGATCCTGGCACGCCGCTCGCTGGAGATCGCGGCCGCCGGCGGCCACAACCTCCTTTACGTTGGTCCGCCCGGGGCAGGCAAGAGCATGCTGGCCCAGCGGCTGCCCGGGATTTTGCCTCCGCTGGCCTTCGAGGAGGCCCTGGAGTGCACCCGCATCTACAGCGTCTCAGGTCTCCTCGACCGCACGCGCCTGCTCACGCTGCGGCCGTTCCGCTCGCCCCACCACACGGTTTCCATGGCAGGCCTGGTCGGTGGCGGCCTCGGTCCGCGTCCGGGGGAGATCAGTTTATCGCACCACGGCGTGCTGTTCCTCGACGAGCTGCTGGAGTTCCCGCGCCAGGTGCTCGAGACCCTGCGGCAGCCCATGGAGGAACGGAAGATCACCATCACCCGGGCCCGGGGCACGGTGACCTACCCCTGCGCGTTCCAGGTGGTGGCGGCCATGAACCCCTGCCCTTGCGGCTACCACGGGTCCGCGATGATCCGAACCTGCACCTGCACGCCCGAGGCCATCCTGCGGTACCGATCCAAGCTCAGCGGCCCCCTGCAGGACCGCTTCGACCTGCAGGTGGAGGTGCCCGGCATCCAGTACGCCGAGCTGCGCGCCGCCCCCGAAGGGGAGCCGTCCTCCGATGTGCGCCTCCGGGTGCAGGCCGCCCGCGACCGCCAGCGTCGCCGCTTCGACGGACGCCCGCTGCTCAACAGTTCCATGAGCGGCACCGCAGTTCGCGCGCACTGCAGCCTGCGGCCCGACGCCGAGTCCCTGCTCGAGCGCACAGTGGAGCGCTGGGGACTCTCCGTGCGCGCCATCGACCGCGTGCTCAAGGTCGCCCGCACGGTCGCCGACCTCGCAGGCGCAGACGACATCGGCACCGGGCACATCGCCGAGGCCCTGCAGTATCGCCACCTCGACCGGGGCCTGAAGTGACAGGGAAAATGTGACTTGATGCGCCCTGGAATCTCCACTATATCAATGGCGGCGTTGAGCGTTTGCACTTCCGTCTACTGTTTCGAACGGTCGGCAGTGGGCACACGGTCGGCAGTGGGCACATGAGTCCGACGGTCTTTCGAAAGAGCGGCTATCGCTTTTTCTTTTTCTCCCGCGAAGAACGTCGCATGCACGTGCATGTCGCGGCCGGATCCTGCGAAGCGAAGTTCTGGATCCTGCCAAAGGTCGAATTGGCGCAGAATCGACGATTTTCCGCATTTCAGTTGCGTGAAATCGAGGCAATTCTGAAGGAGAATCTGGATGAACTCGAAAAGGCCTGGGACGGTCACTTCCCCGATTGAGTTGAAACTGGTGACAGATCTTGGCCTGCAGATCCGTACCCGACGCGGAGAGTTCCTTCTCTCTTTCGAAGACTTTCCGTGGTTTCTCGATGCACCCATCACTGCGCTGCGGAACGTGGAGGAGCCGGTCCCCGGGCACTACCACTGGCCCGAGCTGGATGTGGATCTGACCGACGAGATGCTGGCCCACCCCGAGCGTTTCCCCCTGAAATCGAGACTCTGAGTCACCACGAAATGCAGATTCCGCCGGCGAGCCAGGCGGTGGCCTCGTCGATGGGTTTGACGCCGGCAAAGTTCGACCACGCCGTGCCCAGGCCGCCGGTGAGCGAGATTTCGTCGGTGGCCGCGTACTCGAGCATCGCGCCCAACTGGATGTCCCATACGTTGTCCTCGACGGTGTCGTCGGGGAAGAACCACTTCATGCCGCCCTCGCCGGCCAGCTTGAGCGTCAGTTTTCCCGAGAGCTTGACGTCGCGGGATCCGCCGACGTTGAAATAGACGTAGTCGAAGTCCGACAGCGCCGACTGCACCCCGTGGAACCAGTGGATCTTCACGAACGGGTTGAACTTCTTGGCCCAGGTGATGCCCACGCTGGGCTCGGCGTACAGCGAGCGGTCCGCGCCGGACTCCGCCTCCTTGGACGCCGGGAAGCCGTACGCGGTCAGGCTCGCGGTCCACGAGAAGTCACCCATGAGCGTCTTTTCGACCTGCACGTAGAAGTCCTGCTCCATCCCGGCAGCGCCGTCGACGTTGCTGGCCACGTTCCTTCCGCCGAGCTGGAACGCCGCGACCCAGCCGATGGTCCAGATTCCCCTGGTCGCTTCGACGCCCGGCAGGAACACGCCCGGCGAGTAGTGCTGGTTCCCCTGCCCCAGCAGGTTCAGGCCGCGCCACACGTACGCCGACGCGAAGTTCATCTCGAAGCTCTTCTCCCAGCCGTCGGACTTCTCCTCTTCGGCGTCCGCGGCGGGCGCCTTCACCGGCGCCTCGTCGACCGTCTTCGACGAGCTATCGTCGCCCGTCTTCACCGACGTCGCGTCTTTGGTCTCCTGTGCGGACACGGCCGCGGGCGCCCATGGGAAAACCGTCAGCATCAAAACAATGAATCGTTTCATGTTTACCCCCGCCTGTCCTTCCCTTGTATCGCGAATCGGCGCAAAACTTCAAGCTGTTGGGGCCTGCGGGCTATTTCTCCGGCTCGGGCCGAGGTTCGCAGCTCCAGGCCTTTCCCGTGTGATCCCCCTTGACGTTGTCCATGTAACCGACGCAGTGCGCGGCCTTGTAACACTCGTCCAGCGAGGTCATGTCCTTGCAGGGTTTGAGGCCCGGGGCCTTCTTGCAGCCCGCCTGGAGGCACAGATAACCGAGAATCACAACCACCACGATCGACTTCATGTCATTCCCCTCCAGGTCCAAAGACCATTGGCAAGTATTTCATGTTCCTCCGGGTTGTCAAGGCACCCGCCAGCGTTCATGCTCACCGCCCATGTCGCAGCGCCCGTCCGCGTTCCCGCTCGCCGCTTGGCCGGTACTCGCCAACGGCGGATCCCCCAACGAAAGATTTTCATTTCCGTCTTTCGCCTTTGCAGTTATAAACAGGCCCATGAAAAGACTTCTTTGTCGATCCATCGCATGTCTCGGGTTTTTCATGACGCTCTCCTTCACGCACTCCGTGTGCGCCGCCTGTTTGCCGACCGGGGGGGACTGCGGCGCGGACGCCTGCTGGCCCGACGGCACCGGTCTGTATTCGTGCCTGCCCACGGACGGGCTCCAGGAAGGTCAAGTTTGTGATCCAGACGCGAACAACTGGACCCAGCTTCCCTGCGGCGATGGCCTGATCTGCCTCGATGCGGCCGGGATTGGCGAGGGCGAGTGCCGCGCCTTCTGCACTGCGCAGGAGAACTGCGGGGGCACCGACGTGTGCACGATTCCCGTGTTCGAGGGGCTCGACGACCTGGGCGTGTGCCTCCCCTGCACCGACATCGACGAGGACGGCGCCTGCGCCGACGTGGACTGCGACGACAACGACGACACCTCCTTCCCGGGCGCCAACGAACTGTGCGAGGACGGACGGGACAACGACTGCGACGGCGCCGCCGACGCCCTCGACGACGACTGCGATCCCGGACCGGATCCCGACGCCGGCCCCGACGCCGACGCTGACGAGGATACGGGGGCAGACGCGGACCAGGACATCGGTCCTGACCCCGGCACCAAAAAAGATCCGGCCTGCGCCTGCCGCGCCGCGGGCGGCTCCGCGCCGGATTCCCTGCCGGCCTCCTGGCCCCTGTTCGCGCTGGCGCTGGTCATCCCGGCCCTCCGCCGACGTCTTCACCGCCACTCAGCCGAGCGGGATGCGCGCAGTTAATCTGCGAATCAAGAAGGGAGCTGGCATTTCCATGAATGCAGTTGCAAAACGGAGAAACCTGGGCACTTTTGCTGTCTTCACGTTTTTCCTGCTATCCGGCTGCGCCCTGGCCCAAAATGACTATCCCCCCCTGATCCCGACCAACGCCAAAAACGAATACGAAGTTAAAGAAGAGAACGTGGAGCGGGCCGAACAGGCATGGAAAAAGTTGATTCTGCTGAAAAATGCGCTGTCGGAGACGAGCCTGATCCCAGCCATGGAAAAATTCATGGAGATCAACACCCACGTCGTCAAGGAAATCATCATCGAGACGTGGTGGAAGGCCATCAGGCAAGAGAACGACTTCTCGGAAGCCGTGAACAAAGTCCGGACTATTTTGGAAGAGACACAGTATTACACTGTGTCCAATTACATATTTCGTCGCATCACCGAGGACGTGACCAAGCTCGATCGGGAGGTGTATCGCGGCACGATCGAGTTATACGGCAGTCTGGCGCAGATGAAGGAGCTGGTGGAAAGACCGATCGGGACCTACCGGGCCTTCACCGACACCGTCACCCGAGTGGAGAATGACTTCAGCAAGTGGAAGGCGATCGCGCGGCTGGAATACCGCCCCCAATAAAGTCGTTAGTGGGCATGCGTGGCGAGTTTTACCCTGCGCGGTCCACATGAAACCCGAAAGGAAGAATCATGCTGATGAAGAAAATCGTTCTGTTCGCACTCCTGGCCACGTCCTTCGTCTCCTGCAAATCCAAGGGGGAAATGAAGGACGCGAAGATCCCTGACGAACCCGGCGCCATGAAGGCGGGGCCTGCCGCCGACGGGGCCGAAGTGTCCCCCCTGGCTGCCCCCGACTTCACGATCCCGGCCCTGGACGGCGGCACCTGCACCCTGTCGGCGCACAAGGGAAAGCCCGTGCTGCTGGAGTTCTGGAGCATGGGCTGCCCCCACTGCCGTAGGATGATCCCTGAGCTTCCCAAGATCGCGGCCGCCCTGCCGGAGCTGGCCATCGTCTCGGTCCACGCGGGCAACAAAGGCGCGGCGGATCAGATCAAGGCCGAGTTCCCCGACAAGAAGTTCCCCGTCTGTCTCGATGACGGCTCCGCCCGCAAGGCCTACAAAGACCTGCCGGCCCCCTTCAAGGTCGGCGGCATCCCCCACTTCATCCTCATCGACGCCAAGGGCCAGATGCGCGGCACCGTGGTCGGCTACCGCGAAGCGGCCGTCATGATCGCGGAGATCCGCGCCTCGGGCATTTTGAATTAGCCGGACAAACAACGACGAACACGGACGAAGAGGCGGCCCGTGAAAACAGTCGGACCGGTCGGACTGGTCTGACTGGTCGGACTGGTCGGACCTGTCGGACCGGGCCGCCTGGGAGAAGAAAAAGAAGGGGAGAAGAAAGGAAGCTGGGTCCGTGTGTCCCAGTCCGTGGGCGGCGGGTCCGTGTTCGTCAGTGACCGTCCGTGTCGGTCCGTGATCGTCCGTGACCGTGCGTCCCCGCCGCGTCCGTGTCCGTGTTTCCCCGCCGCGTCCGTGCTTCAGCGACCGGGGGCGGGCGAGATCAGTCGACCGCGTAGAGCGCGTCGATGATGGTGCGGTATTTCTCGACGATGAACTTGCGGCGCAGCTTGAGGGTGGGCGTGATCTCGCCGGTCTCCTGGGAGAACGGATGCGGCAGCAGGCGGAACCGCTTGACCTTCTCGTGGTCGGCGAGGTCCTTCTGCTGCAGCGCGATGCGGTCCTCATAGAACTTGACGATCTCCGGCTTGCGGATCAACTCCTCGTGGGAGATCCAGGTGATGCCGTGTTCGCGGGCGAAGGCCTCGAGGGCCTCGAAGGCGGGCACGATCAGCGCGGTGACGTACTTGCGCAGGTCGCCGATGGCCGACACCTGCTCGATGTAGTGGTCGTTGCCCAGGGTGGTCTCGATGAGCTGGGGCGCCACGTATTTGCCGCAGGAGGTCTTCATCAGGTCCTTGATGCGGTCGGTGATGGTGAGGATCCCGTCCTCGAACACGCCGGCGTCGCCGGTGCGGAACCAGCCGTCCTCGGTCAAGACCTCGGCGGTGGCGGCGGGCTTCTTGTAGTAACCCGTCATCACGGTGGCGCCGCGCACCTGGATCTCGCCGCCCTCGCCGATGCGCACCTCGACGCCATCGATGGGCGTCCCCACGGTGCCCGGGCGGAAGTGGAAGGTCTCGTGGCAGCTCACGGTGGCCGTGGTCTCGGTGGGGCCGTAGCCCATGACGACGTTGAGCCCGGCGGCCTGGAAAAACTCCTCGATGTGCTGCGACAGCGGCGCGCCGGCGCACGGGAACATGCGGATGCGGCCGCCGGTGATGGACTGCAGCTTCTTCAGCACCAGTTTGCGCGCCAGGGCATGGCGGATCCCCGGCAACAGCGGCAGGTCATGGCGCTCACGGCGCAACTGGGACGCGCGGGCCCCGGCGGCCATGGCCCAGCGGAACAGGACCTTGCGGTACCAGGGTGCGTGCTCGAGCTTGTGCAGGATGGTGCCGTAGATCTTCTCGTAGAAGCGCGGCACCGCACACATGACCGTCGGGTGCGTCTGCTGCATGCAGGGCACGATGTTGGCCGGGTGATCGGCGTAGACGATGGTCAGGCCGCGGTCGGCGCAGTAGAACGCCCAGGTGCGCTCGAACACGTGGGACAGCGGCAGAAAGCACATGGAAACGTCGGCATCACTGATGGCCAGGCGGGTGTCGTGGGCCACAAACGCCGCCATGAAGTTGGCGTGCAGGAGCATCACGCCCTTGGGCTCGCCGGTGGTGCCCGAGGTATAGATGATAGTCGCCAGATCCGCGGGATCGATCAACTCCATCCGGGCGCGCACTTTTTCCAGCAGTTCTGAGGATTTTCCGCGCGTCATGAAGTCGGAAAAATACGCGCTCCGGGGCTCGGATTTCATATTCACCGAAGGATCGAACACGACGACGTGCTCCAGAAACCGCGACTCGGGCAGGAACTCCAGCACGCGGTCGTAGTGCGCCTGGGATCCCACGAACACGACCCGCGCCTCGGTCTCGTCGAGGATGTACTTCGCCTGACGCGCCGTGTTGGTGGCGTGGATCGGCACCGACACCGCCCGCACGCTCAGGATCGCATAGTCCACCACCGACCACTCGGGCCGGTTGGGCGCGAAGATGCACACGTTCTCCAGCTCGCCGACGCCGACGGCCAGCAGTGCGGCGGCCGCGCGGTCAATCTGCTCGCCGAGGTCCAGCCAGGTCGTGTCCTTCCACGCGCCGCCGTCCTTGTACCGCACCGCGGTACGCTCCCCGTACGTCTTTGTACGCTCGTGAATCATGCTCGCCAGGTTGGTTTCACGCATCGCCGACTCCTTCGGTCATGATGCGGAACATCCGTTATATTCTTTGATTTCGCAAGGAATTTTCAGGGAATTCGACCGACGCGCTGCGTCATTCGCGACAAAATGGCCAGGACATTCATTGACCTTCGAAGCTCCGCTGGTCGGTCGCGTGTGATATCGCTCTGGAACCAGAAAGTGGAATGTAAACTCTTTATTGACAGGTATCATTGAAAACCTGCATTATCTTTGACGGAGTTAATGCCACATGAAAGTTACCGTCCAATACTTAGATGGCCGTCCTATCTTCTGGAGTCCCGGACTCATGGGCCAGGGCGGCCCCGCACTGTCGGTGTGCACCGAAAAAGGCGGAAGAAAAACATCCCCGCACCCCGGAGGGAGGCGCCATGAGTGACGATGCACGCGATCTCGAGCGACTCGAACAGGAGAACCAAGCCCTGCGAAAGCGCATCGCCGACCTCGAGAGCGGGAGGTCCGCGCCGGAGGAGGAGAGCACCTCGAGCTGGAAGCTCATCGTCCACGAGGCGCCCGTCTGCATTGCCAAGGTCGCCCTCGACAAGCGCTTCCTCAGCAGCAACAAGGAGTTTCAGGTGTTTCTCGGCTACACCGAGGAGGAGCTCTGCCTGAAGACCATCTCCGAGATCACCCATCCCGAGGACACAGGCATCGGCATGGCCGAGATCATGGCCGTGGTGAAGGGGGAGATCAAGACCTCGCGCGTGACCAAACGCTATGTGCGCAAGGACGGCGGCATCGTCTGGGGCGAGGTGAGCATCAACGTGATCCGCAATGAATCCGGGCAGCCGATGTATCTGCTGGCCTTCATCCTGGACGTGTCCGAACGCAGGAAGGTCGAGGAGATGACCCGGCTGAGCGCGGAACGGATGAAGGCCCTCCTGCACCTCAACCAGTTGACCTCGGCGACCCTCCAGGAGATCGCCGACTTCGCGCTGGAGGAGGCCGTGCGGCTCACGCGGAGCAGCCTCGGATACCTCGCGTTCCTCAGCGAGGACGAGAGCGTCCTCACCATGCACTCCTGGTCCAGGTCCGCCATGGCCGAGTGCGCCATCATCGACAAACCCATCGTCTATCCGGTCGCCTCCACCGGGCTCTGGGGCGAGGCGGTGCGGCAGCGCCGTCCGGTGCTCACCAACGATTACGCCGCCGCCAACCCGCTGAAGAAGGGATGCCCCGAAGGGCACGTGTTGATGACGCGCCACATGAACGTGCCGGTGTTCGACGGCAATCGCATCGTCATCGTCGCGGGCGTGGGAAACAAGTCCGAAGATTACGGTGACGAAGACGTCCAGCAGTTGACCCTGCTCATGGAGGGCATGTGGCTGCTCCTGGAGCGCAAGCGGGCCGAGGACGCGGTCCGCACCCTCAACGCGGAGCTGGAGCATCGCGTCCTCGAGCGCACCCTCGAGCTGGAGGCGTCCACCAAGGAGCTGGAGGCCTTCTCCTACTCCGTCTCCCACGACCTGCGCGCCCCGCTGCGCACCATCGACGGCTTCAGCCTCGCGCTGCTTGAGGACTGCGCCGACGGAATCGACGACGACGGCAAGGACTATCTGCGGCGGATCCGGGCCGCCACCCAGCGCATGGGGCTGCTCATCGACGACATGCTCCGGCTCTCCAGGATCTCCCGCGCGGAGATGGTCATTGAAAAGGTCAACCTGAGCGAGCTCGCATGGTCCGTCGTCCACGACCTGGAGAAGACCCAGCCCGGGCGCAGGGTCAGAATCGAGATCGCCAAAGGGCTCGAAGACCGGGCCGATCCGAAGTTGATGCGCATCGCCCTGGAGAACCTGCTGGGCAACGCCTGGAAGTTCACCGGCAGGCGCGCCGAGGCCGCCATCGAGTTCGGCGCGACCACCGACGAAGGGAAACGCACCTATTTCGTGCGCGACAATGGCGCCGGCTTCGACATGGCCTACGTCGACAAGTTGTTCACGCCGTTCCAGCGCCTTCACTCGATGCAGGAGTATCCGGGCACCGGGATCGGGCTGGGCACCGTCGCGCGCATCCTGCATCGTCATGGCGGAGAGGTCTGGGCCGAGGGCCAAGTCGACCACGGCGCGACTTTCCATTTCCGTCTTCAACGATAAACCTGGAGGGATCCGTTCATGAAAATTTTGTTGGTAGAAGACAATCCGGATGACGTGCAGTTGACCCTGCGCGCCTTCAAGAAGAGCAACATCGGCAACGAGGTCATCGTGGCCGCCGACGGACAGGAGGCGCTGGACTTCTTTTTTGGAGAGAACGGCGCGGCCTCCAGGGGCGGTGACGCGCTGCCCGCGCTGGTCCTGCTCGATCTGCAGCTGCCCAAGGTCAACGGCATCGAGGTGCTCAAGAAACTGCGGGCCGATGATCGGACCAGGCTCCTGCCCATCGTCATCCTGACCTCATCCAGGGAGCAGGTCGACATGCTCAACGGCTACGCCTATGGATGCAACAGTTACATCCGCAAACCCGTGGACTTCAACCAGTTCGCCGAGGCGGTCCGCCAGCTCGGGCTCTACTGGCTCGTGCTCAACGAGTCCCCGGGAACGAACCATGGTCTTTGAGACAACCTGGAGGGACCGTGACGACACCCATTCGTGTTCTGATCATCGAGGACAGTGAAGATGACGCCCAGCTGGAGCTGCGCCAACTCAGGCTCGGGGGATATGACGCCCAGTGGACGCGGGTGGATTCACCGGACGGCCTTCTGGCGATCCTCACCGAACAGCCATGGGACGTGATCCTCTGCGATTACACGATGCCGCTGTTCGACGCGCCGCGAGCCCTGAAGATCCTTCAGGACAGCGGCCTCGACATCCCCTTCATCATCGTCTCCGGCAAGATCGGTGAGGAGACCGCCGTGGCAGCCATGAAGGCCGGCGCCCACGACTACGTGATGAAGGACAGGCTCAACCGGCTCCCTCTGGCCGTGGAGCGGGAGCTGCGCGAGGCGAGGCTGCGTCATGACCGCAAACAAAACGAGGACCTACTGCGCCGACATGCGAACAACCTCGAGTTCATCTATGCCCTCTCCAATGAACTGAATTCCCTGTCGATCCGGGACAGCATCGAGGCCTGTGTCGCGAAGATCGTTCGCCAGCACACGGCGGCTTCGATCGTCCTCGTCTCCAGGTACCTGCGCGAACAACAGGTTCTCGAGACACAGCATGTCGAGACCGATTCCAAGGTCGTGCAGGCCATCTCGTCGATCATCAAGGCCAGCCCGGTCGGTTTCAGGACCACGCTGGATCAGGCCACCTACAACCGAATACTCAACATCCCCGTCGAGGTGCTGTCGGACGCCAACGAGGCATCCCTGGGCGCCATCCCCAAGGGGATCGCCGAGCTTCTGAGCAAGGTGCTCGGCCTAGGCAAGTTCATATGTCTATCCATGGTAAATCATGGTGAATTGTGGGGTACGGTGGTTGCCATCATGCCCGAAGGGGCCACCCTCCCCGCCCCGAAGGCGTTGGAAGCAGTGGCCCGGATCAGCGCCCAGGCGCTGGAGCGCCGCGCCACCGATGAGCGCTACCAGATCATCTTTGAGAAATCCTCGGTCGGCAAGGCGGTGGTGTCCTGTGACGGACGCTTCCTTCACGTCAACGATGCCTTCGAAACGATGATCGGAATTTCCAGGGACGAGCTCGAAGGCCGTCTGTTTTCCGAGTTCACCCATCCCGACGACCAGGCTAAGAGTCAGGCTGCTGTTGGCGCCCTGCTCGCCGGGGCCGCGACCCAGCGCTTCGAGAAGCGTTACCTCCGCCGGGACGGCAGCGTGATCTGGGCCGATGTCAACACCTCTGCGGTCCGTGACGCCCTCGGCAAGGTGCTGTACTTCATCACCAGCTTCATTGATATCACCGAGCAGAAACGAAACCAGGAGGCGCTGGTTTCAAGCGAGGCACTGACCCGTGGGATCCTGGAGAACGTGCAGGACGCCTACATCCGCGTCGACCGGGAAGGCCGCATCCTCATGGTGAGCCCGTCCGCGGTGGACATCTACGGGTACGGCTCAGTCGAAGAGATGATCGGACTCCCCACGCTTGCCCTGTATTCGACCGAAGAAGATCGGAATACGGTCATCAGTGAGCTTGGACGGCACGGCAGCATTCGCGACCGCATCGGCCAGGGAAAAAAGAAGGATGGCTCCCTGTTCTGGGTCTCCCTCAATGCACGTTTCTTCGAAGAAGAACGCGGTCAGATGGCCGGCGCCGAGTGCTTTGTCCGAGACATCACCGAGCGGATGCAGGCCGAGAAAGCGTTGGCCGAGAGTGAGTTACAGTTCCGCAGCCTCGTGGAGAACCTGCAGGTGGGGGTGGTAGCCCATGCACCGGACACCACCATCCTTCTTTCAAACGCCAAGGCGTCGGAACTCCTGGGGTTGACGGCGGATCAGATGGCTGGAAAAGCGGCGATCGATCCGGCCTGGCGCTTTATCGATGAAGCCGGTGAGACTATGCCGATTGATCGGTATCCGGTGAATCAGGCGCTGGCATCGGACGAACCCGTCACGAATCTGATCCTGGGCGTGCGTCGGCCCGATCGGGAGACGACGACATGGGTCCAGTGCGATGCCTACAAGATTCGGAAACCGGACGGCCAGCGCCGACTGGTCATGGTGAGTTTCTTCGACATCACCGAACGCAGGCAGGCCGAGGAGGTCAGGTCCAAACTCGAGGAGCAACTGCAGGCGTCCCAGAAGATGGAGGCCATCGGCATCCTCGCCGGAGGCGTCGCCCATGACTTCAACAATCTGCTCTCCGTGATCCTGAGCTACACCGGCTTCGTGCTGGACTCCCTGCCTGATGATGATTCACGCAAGACGGACCTGCTCGAGGTGGAGAAGGCCTCCGAACGCGCTGTCGCGCTCACTCGCCAGTTGCTGGCCTTCAGCCGCAGACAGGTGATGCAGCCGGTACCGCTGGACCTGAACCAGGTCGCCAGGGGCATGGAGAAGATGCTCCGGCGGATCCTCGGCGAGGACATCAGGTTCGTCCAGGTCCTCGCCCCCGATCTGGGTCCGACCATGGCTGACCCGGGCCAGATCGAGCAGGTGTTGATGAATCTGGCCGTCAATGCCCGCGACGCCATGCCCCGGGGTGGACAGTTGACCATCAAGACGTCCAATGTGGAGATCGATGATGCGCTCGCCGCGGGTTTCGTGGATCTGACCCGGGGATCCTTCGTGGAGATCGCGGTCACGGACACGGGCTGCGGCATGGACGATGAAACGCGGGAACGCATCTTCGAGCCCTTCTTCACCACCAAGGAGAAAGGCCGTGGCACCGGCCTGGGCCTGTCGACGGTCTATGGCATCGTCAAGCAGAGCGGCGGAGAGATCCGGGTGGAGAGCGAGCCGGGGCAGGGATCCACGTTCAGGGTCCTCATGCCACGGCTCTCGGAGGACTGGGTGTCGATGCCTGTCAAACCCGCTCCTGCTCCAAAGCGGGTCAGCGGAGGATCCGAGACCATCCTGGTGGTCGAAGACGAGGAAGGACTGCGCAACGTCGCACTTCGGGTTCTAAGGGAAACGGGCTACACCGTGCTTGCCGCTGCGGGAGGGAAGGAGGCCATGCACCTGTGCGAACTGCATGGCGGCGAGATCGGCCTCATCCTGACGGACGTGATCATGCCAGAAATGAGCGGCAAGGAGCTGGCCGACCAGCTGGCGCTGACGCGTCCGGGCATCAAGGTTCTCTTCATGTCCGGCTACACCCACGACACCATTGTCCACCACGGGGTGATCGACCCGGCGGTCCATTTCCTCGGCAAGCCCTTCACTGCGGCGGCGCTGCGGCAGAAGGTGCGCGAAGTGCTGGATCTCGAATCCACTACATAAACGAGAACTCCTGGGTGAACCAGGTGATGCCACCGAGGTTGTCGCGCAGCACGGCGTGTACGATGCAGTCGCCGGACCAGTCCTTGCGGGGATTGACGGCGTTGGGCTCCTGCTCGTCGCAGGTGATTTCGCGCGTGCCGTCGAGGGCCATCTCGCAGTACCACTGCTCGTCCCAGGACCCGATGGAGCCGCAGGTCGTGTAGTAGGTCATTTCCATGTAGATGTAGTTGGTGTCTTCGGATTCGTCGCTCAGTTCGTCAAGGCTGGTCGTATCGATTGCCACGTTGAAAAGGAGCTTCTCCCCGGCGGCTGCCACGGCGACCTCGCCGGGCGTGACGTCGGTTTCTGCGACGACGAAGTGGGAGATGCGCGGGTTCGCGTTCTTGACTTCGCGATCGGAGAAGGTCACGGTCTTGAGGCCGAGCAGGCAGTCCGTGGTGGGGATGTTGTCGCGGATGGCCTGACCGCAGGCGGCCCAGACGTCGGGCGAGCCGGAGAGCACCAACTGCACGAAGAAGAACGCGTCGGTCACGCCCTCGGGCAGCGGGATCGGCGGAGCCGTCCAGTTGAAGGACGGGTCGGTGCCGGCCGTGCACAGCGTGGCCAGGCTGCCGGCGCAGGGCGGCGGCAGGGTCTCCCCAATCTGGGAGGACACGCAGGTCTGCACCTGCTCGAGGTTGGTCGGGATGCACAGAAACCACAGGTAGTGCGGCTGGCCCTGGGGCCAGTGCACCAGCGCGTCGACGGTCATGGCTTCGCCGGCGCCGATCTCGGGCGGGTCGGCACGGATGCCGAGCATCAGGCTCTCGGTGTCGTTGAGCTTGCCGGCCGCGTCGAACCCGCCGCCGCATCCGGCGTAGCCGGCGATGGCCAGGACCATGAAAACAGGAATTGCAATGTCACGGCGGCGCAGCATCAGAATTCCCCTTTCACGCCGAACGACGGAAACACGGGCAGCCCGCTGATGGTCCGACGTTTGGTGTAGTTGAAGTTATAGTCGATATACTCGGTGGCCTTGTTGTAATACACGTTCTGCACGTCGACATAAAACGTGAGGCTCCAGCGCTGGAACTCGATCTTCTTGTCCACACGCAGGTCGAGCTGGTGGAACAGCGGCAGCCGCTCGGAGTTGAGCACGCCCTGAACGCCCGTGTAGCGGTTTTCATCGGAATTGTAGATGCCACCGACGTACGGTGTCAGCGGGATGCCCGTGGAGAGCCGGAAGCGGAAGCCCGCCTGCCAGCCGTTTTTCCACTGGCCGGAGAACAGCAGCGTGAGGATGTGCGTCTGGTCGAGGGTGAACACGTGCCAGTCGATGGTGTTGTTCTCCTTGCGCTCCGAGCGCGAGAGCGTGTACGAGAGCCAGCCGAAGCACTTCTTCATGCCCAGCCAGGACGGACACAGGGCGTCGCTCTCCTTCTTCACGAGCAGCTCCAGTCCGAACACGCGGCCCAGGCCGAGGTTGGCGACGTTCTCGCGGACCTGCTCACCGCTGAGCATCAGCACCCGATCCGACGGCGTGACCTGATCCCACATGTATTTATAGAAAAATGCGCTCTCGATGGACAGCGACGGCATCGGCTTGATGGTCGTCCCCAGCGTCGTGTGCAGCGACTTGTTGTAGGTCAGGCGCGGATTGCCGAAGAAGTCCTGATAGACCTCCTGGATCTCCATCTCCTGGGAATACAGGCCGACGCCTGCGTTGATGGAGAGCTTGTCAGGCAGGGCGGCAAAGCGCACGGTCAGCCGCGGATCGGTCATCGCCATGTTGGTCTCGCCCACGCGCACCAGGTCCAGGCGCAATCCGGGGACGAGGGTCCAGCGCTTGTCCGGCTGCCAGTTCCCCTCGACGAAGAAGGAGTTCGCCAGGATCGTGCCGTCGAAGACCAGTTTTTTGTCACCGAACGGGTTGTTGACGTCGCCCTCGTCCTGGCCCTCGCGGTTGCCGCCGAAGCGGGTCTCGAGGGAGAAGACACCGCGGGCCCGGCTGCCATCAAAGCCTGCGACCATGGAGAGCTTGCGGGAGAAGCGCTGCAGCCACTCCATGCGCCACTCCACCTGGGTGGTCTCCAGGCCGAGGCGGAAGGTCTGTTCGTCGTTGAGCACCGAGATGTTGTAGAGCCCGGCGGCGATGGAGCCGTAGAGGCGGTTCTCGCCGAAGCGCTTTTGATACTGCCCCGTCGCCTTGTGGAACTGGGTGATGAACGGGGTCTCGGACTTCTCCAGGAACATGACGCGATCGTCTGAGCCGAAGACCATGAGCTTGAAGTCGCCGCCGAACATGGGGTAGTCCAGCATCGCCTGATAATCGTAGTAGACCGGCGCGATCTCCATGTTCGGGATCAGGCGGAGGACCGAGTCGATGTACGAGCGGCGCAGCGAGAGCACGATGCTGCCGTCACCCACGGGGCCCTCGACCAGCAGGGAGGCGTCCCAGAGATCCATGTCGAGGTAGCCGTGCCAGCCGTCCTTCTTTCCCTTTCGGACGGAGACGTCGATGATGCCGCCCATGGCACGGCCGTAACGCGCGGAGAAGTTGCCGGGGACGAATTCGATCTTCGAGAGCAGGTCGGAGTTGATGACCGAGGTCAGCCCGAAGAAGTGGAATAGTTGCGGTATTTCGAAACCTTCAAAAAAGATGCGCGTGTCGCGGGGGGCCGAGCCGCGAACGACGATGAGCCCCAGGCCGAACGGGGCGCGGGCCACGCCGGGCATGTTCTGGATCGAGCGCAGCGCGTCTCCCTGGGTCCCGGGGATGTTCAGGATCTCATCGAGGGCTATGTGGTAGCGGGTGACCTCCCGTGGCACGGTCCGGCCGGTGATGATGGTGACATAGACCGGATCGCCAGTGGCCTTGAGGAAATACTCCAGAGAGCGTTCGCCGTCTTCGACGGTGATGGTCTTGCGCTGCACGAAGAAGCCCGGCGCCTCGACGATGACCTCGTAGGTGCCCGGCGGCAGGTTCCGTACCCTGAAACCGCCCGAATCATTGCCGTAGACGCGCTTCTGCACGCGCCCGACCTCGGGCAGCTCGGTGGTCGAGGCGACCACGATCGTCGCGTCGGTCACGCGGGTCCGCTGGCCGTAGCGCCACAGCGTACCGCTGATCACGCCCGTGTATTCACGGGGCTTCTCGGGCGGGGCCGTCTTGTCCGGCACCGGTGGCTTGTCCGGCACTGGTGGCTTGTCGCCTCCCTCGGCCGGCTTCTCCGCGGCGTCCTTGAGTTTGAACGGGTACGACAGCGGCACGGTGACCGAGATCGGCTTTCCATCGAGCCTGGCCGGCGTGAACTCGAACTGCGAGACGGCGGCGACCGCCGCGGCGTCCAGATCCGGGGCCACCGAGCGTACGACCTTCACCGAGATGACCTTGCCGGTGTCGTCGATCTCGACGGACATGAACACGACCCCCTCGCGCTTCTCCTTGCGGTCGGCCTCGGGATACGGCGCGGGTACGAACTTCACGAGCTTGGGGTACTCGACCTTGGCGCGCATGGCCGTGGCGTCTTGGGTGGGCGTGGACGCCGGCGGATCCT
Source organism: Myxococcota bacterium (assembly GCA_018817795.1). Taxonomy (GTDB): domain Bacteria; phylum Myxococcota_A; class Polyangia; order HGW-17; family HGW-17; genus HGW-17. The sequence goes on from JAHITJ010000236.1 coordinate 22,910, forward strand.
GCGCCAGCGCCGGGGACACAAAAAACCACGAAAAGGAGGAGAAAAGAAAGAGAAGAAAAAGACGAAGATATCTACCACGGAACACGCTGAACACTCGGAAAAGTGTTTTGTGCACAAGGCTATGCACGGTCTGACTTGTCTGACGGGTCCCCTTCTTCAAATTCTGTGTGTTCCGTGTATTCCGTGGTGGAAAGACTCTTCCCTCTTCCAGAAGGTTCCGTGGTGGAAAATCTCCATTGGTTTTCTGCGGGGAATGGGTCACTCTTCGTCCTCCAGGCGGAATACGTAGCGGTAAACCAGGGTGTAGCGCATCGGCTTGCCGTCGCTGCCCATCGCGGGGGCGAAGCGGGCCTTCTTCAGCGCGGCCATGGCCAGCTCGTCGAGCTTGGGATCCACGCTCTTCTTCAAATCCATGGCCACGACCTGCCCACCGACGTCCACGGTCACCAGGATCTGGATCTCGCCCTGGATGCCGCGTCGGCGGGCCTCCTCCGGGTAGGGCATGCGCGGCACCGACAGCACGCGAGGCATGCTTTTGACGGTGACCACCGGCTCGGGCGGGGGCGGCGTGCGCTCCGGCGCCATGGGGGGCGGACCGGCCATGTCCCCGACATCCCCGACCACCGTCTCTCCCGAAGGCACGACGATGCCCTCTCCACCGAAGGAGTTCGGATCCAGGCCCACGGTCAGATCCACATGCGTGGTCTCGGAGGCCTGCTGGGAGGGCTGCGCGGACATCGGCGCGCTGGAACGGGGCGGCGCCTTTTTGGGCTCGGGCTTGGGCTCGGGTTTCTTGGGTTCGGGCTTCTTGTCCTCGATGGGCTCGAACTTCACGATCTTCGGCTTCTTTTCCTCTTTCATGAGGACGTCCTCGTCGTCGGTGGAGAGGAAATCCGGCTCCACGAACTGCAGCACGATCAGGATGATCACGTGCACGGCTACCGAGCCGATGAGGGTGTAGTTCATCCGGTTCACGCGGGGCTCCTGCTCATGGGGAGGGTACCTTCTCCACGCGTTTGATGTTGAACGCGAACTCGGTCACCCCCATCTCCTTGACGATGTCGACGATGTGCATGACGCTGCCGTGGGCCACCTCCTCGTCGGCCGCGATGATGGCCTGGATCTTCGGCTTGGCGGGGTCCTCGGCCCTCTCACGGGCCACCGCCACGAGCTCGGCGAGCCTGGTCCGCAGCTCGGCGTGGGTGACCGGCTTGCCGTTGAGCATGATGTCCCCGGTCTTCTGCAGCATCACCGACACCGTCGTGGGCTGCACCGCCTCGGCGTTGGCCATCTTGGGCAGCTTCACCTTCACGGCCTGGTTCATGATGATCGGCGTGACGATCATGAACACCAGCAGCAGCGAAAGCGCCGTGTCCACCAGCGGGGTCACGTTGATCCCGGTGACGTTTCCGTCGTCCTCATTGTCGTTCTGCCAGGAGTTCATTTCTTCGCCTCGATCCGGCGCCCTTTTGCGGGCGCCTCCTGTGGCCGGCTCACGCCGGGAGAGAACAGACGGATGCTCATTTCTTTGCCTCGGTCTCCTTCGGGATCGCCACGAAGTCATTGCGCCGGGCGTGGGTGAGCAGCAGCCGGGCCAGTTCCTCGGTGCGCGTCATGATGCCGCGGGCCTGCCGGCGGAAGGCATTGTTGGCCATGACCGCCGGAATCGCGACGATCAATCCAAGGGCCGTGGTGACCAGCGCCTCGGTGACGCCGAACATGACGACCTTCATGTCGGGGGTTCCGGACGCGCCCAGCTGGTAAAACGACTTGATCAGGCCAGTCACGGTACCGAAGAGCCCCAGAAACGGGGCGTTGTTGCTGACCGTGCCCAGGAACACCAGGAAGCGCTCCAGGAACAGCCGTTCGCGGACCATCACGCCAAGCATGGCCTCCTCGGCGGCACCGGGGCCGTACTGGACCTGCGCCAGGCCCGCGGAGAGCACCTGCGGGGCCGTCTGGCGCATCTTGGCCAGCTCCTCGGCGCCCTCGGCGTACTTGCGGCTGGCCAGGATCGACGTCAGTTTCGCCAGGATGTCCTCGTGCCGCACCTTCGCGAAGCGGAAGAAGAAGATCGACCGCTCAATCATGATGGCCACGCTGAGGACCGACATCATCACCAGGACCCACACGACCCAGGACATGTCGATCAATGCCAGTTTTTCAAACGCTTGGTTGAGATTCATACTTGTGTATTCCCTTCCAATTTTTAGTGGGCGAAGCGGTCAGCGGCCGAAGAGTGCCTTGCCGGCCTAGCGACCGAAAAGCTCGTCCTCTTCGGCGATGACGCGATCGCAGTCATAGTCGACGGTGATGCGCACGCCCATGTAGTCGCCGGGTTTGTTGGTCACCTGACCGAGCACGGGATTGACGTTGCGCGCGACGTCACGTTCGTCGTTGTTGCAGACACGCATCACGGTCTGTCCCATTGGGATGATGCTGCAGCCGATGACCAACTGTTCGAGGCCCCAGTTGGCCTGGCCCAGGATCAGGTCGTCGGAGGCCACGATGGCGTCGGTGCCGGTCCACGACCGGATGACCATGTAGGCCTCCTTGACGTCGATGCCGGGCAGGTTGCTGGCGATGAGCGTCACCCCGGGCATGCCGTCGGCGTCCATGTCGTAGATGCACGCCGGCTGGGTCGGGTTGGCGCCGCCGTCAGGGCAGCTCTGGGTGGCCACGTCGATGGGCAGCTGGTCGTTGAACTCGTCGGTCAGGCGCACGCCGAACAGCGTGATCGCGGGGTCGAAGCCCAGCCGCGAGCAGGTGGTGGTGCCTTCCTTGTGCATGGCGACGTCCACCGCACCGAGGTTGTCGAAGAAGCCGCCGAGGAACTGGAAGCTGGTGGGCTCGGGCTGCCCGGGCACCTGCACCGCGGGAATCTCGAGGCGGCACAACTGCACACGCACCGACAGGTTGGGCACGTCATATTCGGCGATGAAGAGCAGCTCGGAGATGGCGTCGGTCTCGACCAGTCCGGCCGCGTTGATATGTACGTATTGGATGACCTTGCCGGCGAATCGACCGGGGCCGCCGTTGTGATCGCTCACGTCATAATCGACGCCGCACTGGAGGCCACCGTCGGGCTGGTTGTTCGAGCTCGACTGGCATTTGTTTTCGTCGTTTTCCTTTTCGGGTTCACACATGTAGGTCGCCATGGCGAGAGCGACCGCAAGACAGGCTTTGGCACCGAACATGCTACACCTCCTGTTCGGACCTGCGTTCATAGCATGTTTTGTGAATTTCACCTAGCGTGTATTTTTCCACTGAATCGACGTTTTTGTCGTTTCAGCTTGCAAAAACCCGAAAAATCAGTATGCAGGACCCCGGCCTGGGTTGGTAGCTCAGCAGGTAGAGCAACGGACTTTTAATCCGTAGGCCGACGGTTCGAGCCCGTCCCAACTCACCATGTCCCTCCACAAGTATTATTTGGCGGTCGCGCTGTTTCTCTGGTTCGCCGTCTCCCCCGGTGTCCGGCCCGCCGCGGCCATGACCGAGCCTCCCGTCGCCCGGGGGCCCGTGGCCTCCCTCGGCCTCGAAGCCGGCGTCGGCTGGATGCCAGCGGCAGGGCTCTCCCCCGCCCTGCCCGCCGCCCACGACTTCACCACGCTCTGCGCCGGGCTGCGCGTGCGCCTTCCAGGCCCGGTGGCCGACTATGTGGTGCGGCTTTCAGTCACGGACGTGCGCCTGAAGAACGGAAACTACCTGGGCCGCGGCCATGACTGGGATGACGTGCAATTCGTGTGGTTTGACCCTGTGAGGCTCTACCATGTCCAGGTGAACCGCGAACGGTCCTTTGCCCGAACGGGCCCCTGGACATGGTACTGGAGCCTCGGCGCCGGCGTGGGCGTGCTCACGGGCGCCATGGTGTTGCAGAACGCCCAGGGCTGCCGGTCTTCCAACTGGCGGACCGCCGACACCGATCCCGCCTGGGGCGGCTGCTACCACGATCCGGATCCCTATGGCTCCACGGTCGTCGACCTTCCGCCGGTCATGGGGTTTCTCCATGGGGCCATCGGCGCCACCCGGCGCTACGGAACCGCCACCTTCATCGCAGAGGCAGGCCTCTTCCTCCCCGGCTTTTTCGGTTTGTCGGTGGCCGTGGAATGGGACTATCCCCGATAGGCCGGATCTGCTATAAGACCCACCAGTTTAGCAGGATATTGTGCCATGACCGAGTCCGCTTTCACTCAGGAAATCCTTTACAAACACATCCTCGACAACATCTCCGACGGGATCTACGTCATCACGCCGCAGCGGAGGATCGTGTACTGGAACCCCGCCGCCGAGAAGATAACGGGCCACACCCGGCAGGACGTCGTCGGAAAAACCTGCTGCGAGACCTTCCTGCGCCAGATCGACGAGGAAGGCTCTCCCTCATGCGGCGCCTGCCCCGGCAGCCTGGCACTCGAGGATCAGACCAACCACGAAAAAAACGTCTATTTCGAACACCGGGACGGCTTCCGCGTTCCGGTCCTGCTCAAGGCCACGCCGATCCTGGGCCCGGGCGGCACCCTCATCGGCGTCGCCCACATCTTCCAGGACAACACCACCAACGAAATCATCTACCAGAACCTCGAGGAACTGAAGAAGCAGGTCTACGTGGACCGGCTCACCGGGCTCTTCAACCGGCAGTACCTGGAGATGCGCATCGCAGGCAAGATCGACGAATTCCGACGCTACAACTGGAAATTCGGCCTGATCTTCATCGATGTGGATCACTTCAAGGACGTCAACGACCGGTACGGTCACGCCGCCGGCGACGAAATTCTGAAGCTCGTAGCCCAGACCTTCCAGGCCAACACCCGGCCCAGCGACGTGTTCGGGCGATGGGGGGGCGAGGAGTTCGTCGGGCTGATCAGTTCTGCCGAGGAGCAGGACCTGTTCAAGCTCGCACGGCGGTTCCGCATGCTCGTGGCCAACTCGAACCTGCGCCGGGAATCCGAGGTCATACACGTCACCATTTCCGTCGGGGCCACCCTGGTCAATCTCGAGGACACCGTCGAGAGCCTCGTCTCCCGCGCCGACCAGCTCATGTACCAGAGCAAGCAGAACGGGCGCAATCGCGTGACGATGGAGTTCACCAACCCGCTGTCGACCTGAACGTTTGTGGGCTTTATGTCAATATGAAGGGGGTTCCTGCTGGATGACCACCAGGCTGTGGGACGGTGTGACCTGATAGACCAGGCCCGCGTTGACTGTGTCCAGCCGGACGCACCCGGCCGATGCGGGCTTTCCAAGGTCTTCGGCGCCGTAAGAGACCCCGTCCTTGTCGAAGGGCAGCCCGTGGAAGCCGAACTTGGGCTTGAACTCCATCCAGAACGGCATTCCGTCGCCCTCGCGATAGCGCACCATAGATTTTTTATAGTAGATCCTGTATACGCCGTCGGGCGTGTATCCATTGCGGCCGGTGGACACCGGAAACACCGCCAGCAGGGTGTTCTGGTGAAACAGGTATAATTTCTGTTCCTTCTGGGACACGACGAGCCGCTTTGTGGTCTCGGGATCCCAGTCCTCCAGATAATCATTAAGTGCTGACTTGACGTTCTCGGCCGTCGAATGGAGGTCGGAGACCACTGGAACGGGGAAGAACGACGAGCCGGACAACAGCAGGGAAAAGATCAGATGAATCATCGCCCGGACAACTTAGCGGAAATGGCGGAAAAAACCAAGCAAAAGCCCACCCGGAAGATCCCGGCGCACGCTTCATGTGAATGGGCGTGGGGGCCTGCGATGAAAGAAGACGCCTACAGATCCGAGGGCGGGGCAGCGGCGGGAGCAGCAGATTTGTTGATGTTCTGCATGCGCTTGAGGAGCTCGGGGTGAACCTTGAAGCTGGTCAGCCAGGCGCCCAGCGGCATGGAACCCTCGAGTTGAAGGGCCTTCTTCGTGGGGTCGAAGCGCGCCGAGATGCGCCAGGGATCCTGGGGCACCGTCGGGTACGGGGTGTAGCGCGGCGGCGGTGTCTTGTTCTGCTCCTCGATGATCGGAAGTGCCATGTTGAAAAATGGCAGCATGGCCCAGACCGCGCGCTGGTTGTCGTCGGGCATGGCCACGGGCGCTCCGGATTCGGGCCACTGCCCGAAGGTCCAGACGATGGCGCCCGGAGACCGGCTGGATTCGACGCGGACGGCGCCGCCGAAGAACTGGTTCACCACGCTGCGGACATCGGCGTCCTCGGCTGCCGTGGGGGCGGCCTCCCAGGCCAAGCTTCCGGGTGATGTCGGGAGGCTCTTGATGGAGAACTTATCCTTCTCGGGGAGCTTCTTCATCAACTCGCCCATGCGGCCGTGAAGGAACTCATCCTGGGCGGGAGCGTCGATGATGATCCGCGCCGCGAGCCGGTCTTCATCCTGCCGGACCAGCTGGAAGTCGATGGACTGCAGATCGTTGATAAATTTCTTGACCTGTTCCCGCAGGTCCGGGCCGGTCTCCTTCTCGAAGAGGGGCCACAACTCGATGCCCATCCAGCGGCCATCGCGGAACTCCAGGTGCAGATCCGCCAGGGTGCGCTCCGAGAAGGGAATCCGGCTCTTCTTCGGTGTGTGGAAGAACTCCGGTGCCTGCTTCCAGACCAGATCCAGACGGGAGAGCCACTCCAGCCCCGAGCTCAGATCGAAGGTGAGCGTGATGTCTTCGAGGCTGGCGAACAGTTCGCGGACCTTGGCCATCTGTTGCTGGGTCACGCCCGAGAGGGCCATCAGGGAATCCACCGCGGTGGTGAAATCCTGCTGCCCGGACAGGGAAAAAAGCGAAGGGACATGCCCGTGAACCATCGCAAAGCCACCGGCCGGGAGCGCCGGATCCGGCCAACCGAAGGCGTCGCGCGCCAGAGCCTCAGAGGAACCAAGGCACGCAAACTGCCCCCGGTCCTGAAGGTAATACACGGGGTGGGAGCCCTCCGGCCCGCGAATCCGCTGCATTGAATCCTTCACGAACTCGAGGGGCTTCCCTTCGGGCGACTGGAGCTGGGCCAGGTACAGCCAGTCGGTGGCCTTGCCTTTGAGGCACATCACGAACCGCGGCGGCGTGAACTTGCCGGGCGTGGACGCGGGCGGCTCGAAGACCCAGACCGACAGGGACTGCACGCTCTCGACGTGGGGCCAGACAAACCCGATCGCCGGCCCCGTCACGGGCTCGAGGGCCTTCTTCAGGGCTGCGTGCTGACCGGGCAGACGATAGAACACCTGCAGCATGATCGGCGGCATGGCGACCTTCGTGATCACATTGCCGGGATCGGCCTGGGGCTCTTTCTTTTCGGCTTTGGGCTTGGCGCAGGCCGTCACTCCCAGAAAAACGATCATCAAAATTGAAACAATCATATGTGATTTCATCAGAACACTCCCTGTGGCAGAGGCGAGCTCATCTGGATATAGGGCTGCCACGCCCCCTCTTCTCCCCATCCGTAGGTCACGCCGAGGACGACGTCCATCGCACCGGCGTACCCGGCGATCAAGTGAATCCGCAGTTCGACGCCCCCGCCGATGAGGGGATCGGCCCAGTCTGCAGTTGAATCGAAGGCCTCGCCGAAGCCGCCGTAGATCTTGGCGCTCAGGCGCCTGGCGAAGAACGGCAGCGTGGAAAAGCCGTAGCCCAGGTAGGTGATAGGGAAGGACACCGCGAAGGTTCCGGCCCAGTAATGCTTCCCGATGTCGGTGGTGTCGGGGAAGCCCGGCACCATGTTGCGCGGGGTCATCCACGGCTTCAGGAACAACCGGTTCTCCATCTGGGTGCCGCCCACGGAGTACATCGGTCCGCCGGCATTGATCGAACCACCCAGCCGCAGGCGCGTGGAGAAGACCGTGTGTTGCCCCAGGGGCAGCTTGCGGCGCAGGGTGCCGTCAAAGGATCCCAGCCAGCGCATACCGTCGGTGTCCGAGCGCCAGGCCGGCTCCACCGAGACCGAGACGTACTCGCCGCTCTCCCATTCGAGGGCGTAGGTCGAGCTCTCGGTGCGCTGGTACCATGCGCCGGCCTTGGCCGCCACACGCGAATACGAGCCCGGGATCGAGGGCAACGGATAGTCCGGACGCGTGGCGGGCCACCGGTCGGGCACCAGACCCTCGTTCCAGGACACGGTGAAGAACGTCGATGCGTAGCGCTTGACGCGCTGCCAGACCGGGATCGAGACCGTGGCCTCGAGCTTGTACCAATCGTAGTCGTAGTCGTACCAGTCGCGGTTGATCATGGCATTGGAGCGGGTCTGGTCGCCAAGCGTCAAGGCCAGGTCCAGGGGCCACCAAAAGCCGCTGTAGGTGTAGTAAAGGGAAGCATCGTAGTCGTGGCTGACCGGATTCCAGGAGGCACCGCCGGACCAGGCGTGCAGCTCGACGGGATCGTACCCCATCATGGACAGGGAGAAGCGGTCGACCGTGGTGAAGCCATAGTCGGCGAACCAGGCCAGGGGCGCCAGGTGAAGCCA
>JAHITJ010000237.1 GCA_018817795.1 Myxococcota bacterium
CAGCACCGAGCCGATGCCGAAGGCCAGAAACGTCCTCGGCCAGCGCACCGCCCACAGGTAGGGAGGATCCGATGGCGCCAGCCCTGCGGTCCAGGAGAAGCCCGTGCTGCCCCACGCCAGGGCCGCCCACAGGGTCGCGACCGCGAAGGCTGCGCAGGCGCCCAGGATGGCGAGGCGACGTCCCTGGTTCACGACACGGCCTCATGCGGCTCCCGGGCCACCAGGGTGAGGCTGCCGTCGGGCGCCTGTCCGAAGCACAGATCCACGCCGAAGAAACGGCTGCCGTGCTCGCGCAGGGTCTCCACGGCGGGGCCGAAAACCCACCGCCCACCGGATAGCAGCAGCACGTGGGAGAACTCAGGCAGCGTGTCGATCAGATGGGTCACCATCACCACGGTCGTGCCGCGATCTGCCCCGAGCCGCCGCAGCATCCGGTGGAACTGCAGCGTCTGGGCCGGGTCGAACGCCGCGGTGGGCTCGTCGAGCAGCAGCACCTCAGAGGACTGCAGCAGCGCGCGAGCCAGCAGCACGCGGCGCTTCTCCCCGCCGGAGAGCTCGTCGTAGGGACGGTCGGAGAAGCCCGCAAGACCGACGTCGGCGAGGGTTTCCTCCACCTCGTGGGCCTCAGACTCCGACGCGAACGCACCGCCGTTGCGCGGAGCCAGCCCCAGCGCCGCCGTCTCGAACACCGACAGCGGAAGATCCGCCGGCGTCAGTTGCACCATCAGCGATCGAAGCCGGGCCAGCTCCCCGGCATGGTAATCCTCCAGCGGGCGGCCGCGGAACCGCACCCCACCCGCGTCGGGTCGGTGCAGGCCCGCCAGCAGATGCAGCAAGGTGCTCTTCCCCGCACCGTTGGGTCCGGCGATGGCCACGCGCATTCCGGACTCGATGGTGAAACCGATCCCCTCGGCCAGCCGCCGGTGCGGATGTCCGAACGCGAGGTCGGTGAGCTCCCAGACGGGCATCAGAGGTTGGTGATGTCGGCGGTAACCGCCTGGACGCGGATGCCGAAGGAGACGTACTGAACGCCTTCGATGGTGACGTCCGGGGTCAGGATGGTGTTGATGATGGAGTTGCACTGCAGCTCGGTCTCGGTGATCACGCCGTCGGCGGCGCACTCGGGGCTGCCGGCGCAGCCTGCCAGCTCGTTGCTGCAGGCGTTGTCAAAGGTGTCGAGGATGAACTGCGAACCCACGGGGTCGGCAAGGATGTCTGCGTTGACGTTGTCGACGTAGTTCGGGATGATCGTGTTCTTGAGATCCGCTGGCAGCACGGCGCCAGCGATGATCATGTCCGTCCAGCCGTCGGCCGAGGCGATGCCCTCCATCCGGGCGTGATGCAGCACCAGCGACAGCGTCATGGTGTCGTTGACCGGCAGCGACAGGGTGATGTCGCCGGGGCCGGCCTGCAGCATGCCCGCGCCGTACACGCGGCCGCAAAGGGTTCCCACGTTGGGGCTGGTGCTGTCCCAGGTGAACGTCCCGCTGCCCGAGAGGATGTCGGCCGTGTAGGTGCCCGTGTAGGTGCCCTGGAACAGCGACAGCGAAAGGTCGGGATCCCCCGAGAAGGTCTCGGCCATGATGCGCCCGAGCACGACCAGGGTGCCGTTGGCGATGCTCTCGTCGAGGTTGTCGTTGATCTGGAACTCGGTGCTCTCGCTGAGCAGCAGGCTCATCAGCGAGGATAACTTGTTGTCGATCGAGCCGTTGGCGTCGTAGTCCACGCCCACACCTTCAGCCAGCGACTGGGGGACGTAGATGTCGCTGATCACGTACTCGTACGGCGCGCCGCCCACGTTGCCGCAGGGATTGGGCAGGTTGTTGACGTTGTTCCCGTTGTTGCCGTTGTTCGAGGAGCCGGGGTCGCAAGCGGATGCGAACAAGACGATGCAGACGAGGGCGAGGATCTTTTTCATGTTTGTATCTCCAGAAAGGCATCCGGCGAAACTCGGATGCAGCGGATTCTTATCCCCGATCGGGTCTGAAAAGTCAATGCAGGCGACGCCCGACCGCAGGGCGATCGAGTTCTCATTTTTCTGGACAAGAGGATCCACGTCGTATCCGCCTGGAAACTTCGGAGGGCGAAGTGCCAAGTCGAAATCGAAATCGAAATCGAAATCGATTTCCTCGTAAATCA
>JAHITJ010000238.1 GCA_018817795.1 Myxococcota bacterium
ATTCCAGCATCTGGGTGGCCGTGATCACCGGTTTGGCGCGCAGCCGCGACTCGCGAATCAGGCGCTTCTGGATCGCAGGCACATGTTCGAACCCGCGCTCGACCCCCAGATCGCCCCGGGCTACCATGACGCCGTCAGCCACGGACAGGATCCCTTCGAGATTGGTCAGCGCCACCGGACGCTCGATCTTGGCGATGACTCCGGTCCGTCCACAGATCTGCTTGAGCTCCATGACGTCCTCGGGCGTCTGCACAAAGGACAATGCAAAAAAATCCAGCCCCAAATCGAGGCCGAAATACGCATCCTCACGATCCTTCTCGGTCAGGGCGCACAGGGAGAGGGTCGTGCTTGGGAAGTTCACTCCCTTGTGGCTCTTGAGCCTTCCTCCGGTGACGACCCGGCAGATCAACTTGTCCCGCTCCTTGCGTATCACCTCAAACGCCAGGTAGCCGTCGTCGAGCATGACCGGCTCACCCACCTGCACATCGGTGAAGCACTCCTCGTTGGTGATGCCGATGCCACCGGAATGACCCTCGGGGACCAGGACGACCTCGTCGCCGCTGGACAGGAAAAGACCATCCTTGAGGTCTCCGGTGCGAATCTTCGGACCGCAGAGATCGCCAAACACGGCGACATGCTTCTTCTGTCGCAACGCCTCGGCCTTGACGCGGGCAAAGCTCTGCGCGTGTCCCTCGTGTGTTCCATGCGAGAAGTTCAGCCGAACCACGTCCACCCCCGCAGTGATCAGCCTCGCGAGGACATCGTCGCCGGCAGTGGCCGGACCCAGAGTCGCAACAATCTTTGTCTTGCGCATTTTTCCCCTCCGTTTTCCAGTGTTGGCCGGGCATCGGGACAAGCCGACGATCGGAATCAGTTCAGTTCGATTCCGTTTTTCGAGCAAAGGCTCTGGATGGTCTTTTTCTGACCGCTGGCGATCCGCGAATAGGCCCATTTGGCCCAGCCGGTGTTCTTTTCCTTGCAGCCGCACAGACCGACGATGAGCACCGCCTTGTTGTTGCGCGTCACCGCGAAGGATTTCTGCGCCAGTTTCACGGCCTTGGAACAATCGGAATCCTTGGCAGCCCATGCCTGGCTCAGCATGGCGGCGGCTTCCTCGTTTGTAGGCTTGTTCGAGGGCGTCATATCCGGAGTCATATCCGGAGTCATGTCCGGGGTCATCGAGGGCGTCATGTCCGGGGTCATCGAGGGCGTCATGTCCGGGGTCATGTCCGGGGTCATGTCCGGGTCAGGGGTCATGGGATCCACAGGAGGATTCATGACCACCTGCACGCCACCGGCGGTGCAGGCCTTCTGGTTCTCGGTCAGGACGAACAGGCGGTCGGTCGGCAGCACCAGTTCGTTGGCCGTCTTGATCAGGGTCTCGATGTTGGCACAGTTCTTGGAAAGGACATCCTGCTTGGCTTGTGCAACAGCCGACTGGAGGAACGAAGCGCGAACGGTCTCGATCTGCTTCTGCGCGTCAGCGTAGTAGAGGGCGCCCTGCGGAATCGCGAGCATGGCCTGGTAGGCGGCAGTCCACTGCCCCGCGGCCATCTGCGTTCCCACCTGGTCGAGCGCGGCCTTCTGCTCAAGATTCTTCTGCAACTGGGACTTCTCCTCGGTCAACTTGTCCCGATCACCCGAGGCCAGGTTGCCCTTGGACAAAGCTTCATCGATCACGCCCAGCGCATCGCTCCACTGTCGGTTCTTCTTGAAGTTCTCAACCTTGGTGAGCACCTGTTCGGCGCTGACTGGAGTGACGGTCGCGTTCTTCGGAGCGTCGCTTTTGCCGCCGAAGATCTTGTCACCGAAGGCCACGAAGCCGATTCCCAGGGCGACCACGAGCACCAGCACGATGATGATGATGCCCTTGTTGCTCTTCTCGCCGCCATCGCCGTAGGTCTCGGCAACAAAGTCGAACTTCTCGCCCGGCGCGACGAAACGCAGGCGGACGTGACCCAGATCCAGCGTGTCACCCTTGCGAAGGGACATGTTGTCGTACGGTTCCCCGTTGATCCGGACGCCATTGGCGCTCTGCATGTCCGTCACGGAGTAGACACCGTTGGCGAACGTGATCTTCGCATGGTTGCGCGAGATGGACTTGTGGTCGATGACGATGTCATTTTCCGATGTGCGCCCGATAATCATGGGCGTACGATCCATGGAATAGAACGTACCGGCCTGGTTGGAGGTGAGCAGCACCAGTTGGGCCACCTCGGCGGCAGGAATCAACTGGGTTCCCTGGTCCATTGCGGAGACCGGGGAGGACTCGACAGCCGAGGGAAGGGCCGGAGAGGACGCGCCAATGACGGGCTGGCCGGAAATCGAGGGTGCCGAAGCCGCCGCGGGGGTCGCCGCCGGGAGGGGCGCACCCATGACAGATTCCAGATCCACGCGTTCCACAGGAACCGTGGCCATTTCCTCGAACGGATCCACCGCACCTTCCTGTTCGTCCAGTTTCAGCATCAGGATGTAGTCACCGATGACGATTTTATCGCCCTCGGAGATCGGCAATGGATCCGTGATCCGTTCACCGTTGACCTTCACCCCGTTGTAGCTTCCCAGGTCTTCCAGGAGAATGCCTTCAGGACGTTGAATCAGGCGGGCATGCCGCCGGGAAACGTTCCGCTCCGTCAGGCGAATCGTGTTGCCTTCCTTGCGACCGATAGTCACTTCGTCGCGAAGAAGGCGCACGACCTTCACTTGTTTTTCATCGTCTTCTATGATGAGTTTTAACATCGCCACAATTCGCCTCTTTGAAGAAGCCAAGCTGTTGCCAGCGTATTTCCATCCAATTAGGAAGTCAAGGCATTTTCACGAAAAGTCATGGTTTTTCCGGCAGGTTTCCATCACCGGGACCGGGATCAGGATCTGTCTGCGCAATCGGGACGAGCCATCGCCCGGCTTCCGATTTCAAATCAGAGTATATTTTGGCGACGCCTGGCTCCATAAGCATCAGTTCTTTCTCATGAGAATGGGCCGTCTTCTCGTCGCGCCGGACCCATGGTCCGGTGAAGCCCGCCCTGCCGAGGAGCCACCAGGCCTCAAGGCTGTCGGACACGAGCCGACGCACGAGATCCCGGCTCGCCCCAGGTTTGATACCCAACCGTGAAAAAAGATCCACAGCGGCCTGCTCGAGCACCTGGGAGCCGTTGGCTGCCAGCGCACACACAGCATGGAACACCATGCGGTCCTCCTCCGCGACCGGCACTGCGGTCGCCTGCAGGCATTCGAGCAACGGAAGGATCCGTTCCATAAATGGTGCGGAGCCGGTCACGGAGAACAGGCTGCCCGACAGGCTGGTGCGTGACGAAGGAACGGCCCTCGCGGGATGAAGGATCCCCAGTCGCTCCGGGGGGAGCCCCAGGTGGGCGAACACCTCGGAGGGACGGTGCATGCCTCCGGTGTGCAGGCACAGTGGCGAGGTCGTCCAGAACCCGGGACGGACCTCGGGACGCCAGGAATCCGGGGTGCAGAACAGCAGGAAGTCCACCTCTGGCGCTGCCTTGTAGGCCAGCATCCAATCATCATAGGCTGCCACGTGGTACTGCTGCGCGTCAGCTCGCCGTTCCGGGTCCGGGTCAGCGCACCAAAGTGGTGCAGCGCCGGCCGTACACAGGGTCATCAGAAGCGAACCCCCGACACGGCCAAGACCGACGATCGCCGTGCGCGGAGGGGCCGGCTGCGACCTCACCGGCGAGGCGCCATAGAGTTTGGCGGCTACGATGAAATCGTGGACACGGCGATGCAGGAAGGCGCCGGCATCCTGTCCCGTGGCGAACCGGCGACGGATCTCCGAGGAGGAATAATCAGGGATGCGTACAGCGGCCTCACCGGGTGTCCAGGGGCCCCGGCCCACAAAAAAGAACGGAACCAGCGCACGCAGGGCTTCGATGCGGTGCCAGCGCGGCAGATCCGGAACCTGATCCTCACCCAACGCGAGGGTGAAGTGGTGATCCGGATGCCGGCGGATCAGTTCCTCGACCGTCTCGATGGTACGCGAGGGGCCGGGCAGCTCGGACTCAACCGTGCAAATCCGCACCTTCGGACCGAAGTCCGAGAGCGCCAGCCGGAGCATCTCCGCGCGCTGCGGAAACGGGGCCATCTCCTTGCCGAACGGATGAACGCAGGCGGGCACCACCCAGACCTCGTCGAAACCCGCGTGCAGAAGGTGCAGCACAACCTGCGCATGGCCGGTGTGCGGTGGATTGAAGCTTCCTCCGAACAGCGCGACGCTGGTCGTCATCACAGGCTCTTTTTCTCGAGGAAACCTTCCACCGGACGCGCACGTGCCGCCTTGAGCGCGGGAAACAAAGTGGCCAGGATGCACAGGATCACGGTGGTCAGGGAGATCATCGCGATGTTGGTGAACTGGATCGACACCGGGAGCCGGTTGATGATGTAGACCTCGGGGTCTAGCGGAAACGAGTAGGCCCGCAGCACGAAACTCATGAGCATGCCGATGCCCTGCCCCAGGACCATGCCCAGCGAGCCGATGATCACGCCGGCGAAGATGAACACGCGGGCCACGGCGTGGTCCGAAGCCCCCAGCGCCTTGAGGATCGAGATCTCACGACGCTTGTCGAGCACGAGCATGTACAACGCCGACAGCACGCCGAAGGCGGCCACCGTGATCAGGAAGAACAGCAGCACCCATATCACGATCTTGTGAAACTGCAGATTCTGGAACACCTGAGGGTTCAGGGCACTCCAGGTGACCACACGGATATTCTGTCCGTTGGATTCGAACCGGCTCTGGAGCCGCGCCGCCACCGCATCGGCGACGTCCATGTCCGTCAGGCGCATCTCGATTCCGAACACCGTCTCGCCTGATTCGGCCACCTTCGGGTTGAAGCTGAAGGACACGTTCAGGTGGACGTACGCCAGCTTCTGGTCGTACTCCTCGAAGCCGGCGAAGAAGATGCCGACGACGCAGACGTCGAGGTTCTGCACGGTGGGTGCGATCTGGCTGGTGTCCATCGCCATGTTGAACGACGACATCGGGGAGAGCAGCGTCAGGGCGTCGCCCATCTGGACGCCCATGCGCCTGGCCAGCCCGGAACCCAGGATGATGCCGGGCCACTTGTGGTCGGGTTGCCTGCAGTAGTCGTCGCCGTTCTTGGGGGCGGCGGTCTTGGCGTCCTCGACGGTCTCCTCGGAGTCGTCCACGATCGCAGAGGCCTCCGCCGGCAGCGGAAACTGGTTGCGCTCCAACTGGAAGATGTTGCCCGCGAGGAGGTGCTGCGGCAGATCCAGCACGCGGGAGGCCAGGTACGGCGAGATCCCCTTGACCAGGACGCCCGAGTGGCGGTTGTCCCGCACGATGAGCATCTCATTGAGGTTGAACGGCGCCGCCTCCACCACGTCTCCGTCCTCCCGGGCGATCTGGAGCGTCTTCTCCGGATCCGGGAAGGTCGCGCCCTGCGGCATCAGGAGGATATGCCCGTTCACGCCCAGAATCTTCTCCTTGAACTCGCGCTGGAAGCCCGACGAGACGGACCACACCAGCGTCAGCACGGTGGTTCCCAGCAGCACGCTGGAGATGGAGATTGTGGTGAACACGGAAAAAAAGTGCAGCAGCAGGAACACGCTGGTGCCGAGCAGGCCGAAGCCGAACAGGATCGCGCCGATGAACTGGTACCAGGAGGGCCCGGTGAAGAAAAGGACGATGTTCAGCGTTGTGAACAGAAAAAAGGCGATCAGGATTCGATCGTACAGCCGGCTTTTGCGCGGATTGTAGAGATACCGCCAGCTGGTGAAGAGTTCAAACATCAGTCTACCCGCCCGTGCGGCCGATCCGGTGCCACGCGATGCCGCGGGTCGGATGTCGAGACCACAGGATGACCAGCGGCGTCCCGGCCACGTCGGACGCTCGCACCCGCAGCCAGGCGGGTTGTAGCACGACATGCCTCAAATCGCTCAACAAAAACAACTCGCCGGATTCCAGCGGAAAGGCCAGCTCCCGGTATTCCATGTCAGGGCCGTCCTCCAGGGTGGCGATCCGGTAGGCCTTGCCCCTGGCTCCACGGCGCTCCTCGTGAAAGGTGCAGCGCCGGTGTCCGCCGTCGGCCTCCACCCAGACGCAGAACTCGTCGCGGCGCGTCAGGTCAGGAACCGCGTCGGCACGGTCGGTGCGGTAAGTGATGTGCCCCTTCTCGCTGACCTCGACGACCACCTTCTCCCCAGGAAGTCCGACGACCCGCATGATCCGGGGTCCTGACGCAGTGTTGAAGCCGACCAGATCGCCGTGGGCGGGAATCCTTCCGATCTGCCCGGGCAGCCACGCCCCCCTCCTCACGCCCAGCACGACATCCCCTGGCTGCACAAAGGAGGTCAGCGCAGGTCCCTGCATATCGAAGACGAAGTACGCCTGGCAGAACCAGAGGGCTGGCAGGACCTGAAGTGCCGCAAAGACTGGCAGGATCCTCCACGGATGTCGCAGCGGACGGTTCCTGGCCCTTCCCACGAGCCACGCATCGGCCATGCAGGCGAGCTTGGCAAGCGCGCCGAACCAGAACACCGGAGTGAGCGGCGACGGAGCGATGCCGAGCAGGGCCAGCGGAGCCAGCAAAAGGAACGGGCCGGCCAGCAGCCCTGCGAACATGGAGACGAGCAGCAGGTCCATCGACCCGATCCACACCGAGGCCGTAAACAGGACGCCGCCCAGCGCCGCCCAGCCCAGGCCGCGTGCCCGCTGGCCTGCGGTCCATTGTCCCAGGCCGGAAAACAGCAACGACCAACCCGCCGCGACCCAGGCGCTGCGGGAGGAACCGTAGCGGTGGAGCAACATGCCGGCCCTCGAAGCCAGGCGGAAGTTCATCCCCCATGGTGCTTGAAGTTTCATGGAATCAATCCAGATTGAATTCAGATTTCAGCAGGGTCTCACCCTTGGAGGTGATGTGATATTCCTTGGCGCCCTTGCGGCTCTCGGCTCGATCGCGGACCTTGATCAGCCCCTGGTCCATCCCCTTCTGCTGAATCACCTTGCGGACGTTCTGCGGAAGGACATGATAGCCGACCAAATCGCCCATTTCGGAAATCTCCTGGGGGGACAACCATCTTCTGTCGGAAATCACCATCAGGTACAGCACCTTCAGGAACTGGTTGCGCGAGAACAGTTGGGTGAGCATTTCGTCGGGAAGCGCCTCGAGTTGATCCCGCAGCACGGAGTTTTCACCACGGGCAGGGGCCTGTTTCTCGGCTTTGGCGGGTTTTTCGGCCTTGGCGGGCTTTTCGGCCGCGCTGGGCGCCGGAGCAGGCTTGTCCACCACCACGGGGGCGGCTTCGGCCGGCTGGCAGCAGCAGGGCGTCCCCTCCGGAGGCGTCTGGAAACTGCCGATCAGCGGCTCCAATTTTTCCTTGATTCCGGGCACGTATTTTTCGGCCAAGTCAAGAAATTCCACTGCCTTTTCAGTCAGTTTCACGGCGACACGACATCCGGTTTCCAGTCCTTTTTCCAAAGCCTTGTCCCGCATTTCCATCCATTGATTCATGCTCGGAAAGTTTTCCATCATGGAGATACCTGTCCTTCCTGTAAGTCAGACAAGAATAAACACATTTGCCGCATGGCGTCAACCGTCGAAAGCGCGCTTTTTGTCAATGAAAAACGGACCATGGAGCTTCCGTTCCGCGTCAACTTCAATCGGCTTCCGGCGATCAACGGGAAACCGAGAACTCACAGGAGACCACCGCCTTCACCGTCTTCTCGATCGTCGAGGTGTCATAGGAACCGTAGTCGCTGACCTCGGTGCTGTTGGGTGCGGTGATCTGGAAGACGCCCTGGGTGGCCGACACCAGGGCTCCCACTGCCGTGTTGGTGTTCTCGGCCAGGGCGCGGGCCCGCTCCAGCGCGTTGCGCATCGAACGACCAAGCAGGTCCATCTTCATTTTTTCAATGCCAGAAAAGGTATACTGCGCCGGGAACGCACGAAACTCAATTCCGTGTTTAATCAATTCAGGGGACTGCCGGGCAATCTGATCGATCTTGTTCACCTCACGGGACTGGATCTCGACGGCCTGCCGCAGCACGTAAGCCTCGACCATGGACGTGGGATTCCCGTGCTCGTCGAGTTTTTTCTCGGTCTCCATCTGAACCGGATGGAAGACCACCTTCGTCTCGGTGGAGAAGCCGTACTGTTTGATCATGTCGTTGACGAGCATGCGACGGCTCTCGAGGGCCAGATAGCCTTCCTTGGGATCGAGGGCGCGGACGACCCACTCGCCCCGCCAGGCGCCCTGGTCGGAGATCACGGTGGCCTCGGCGGTCCCCTTGACGCGGATCACACGCTGGTGCTTCATCCCCAGCAGTGCGTTGCCGATGAAAATCGAGGACACGATCAACCCCGTCGCGAGGCAGATGCCCAGCACGATCAGGCCGATTTTTCCATCCAGTCTGGACTCGCTCATAGGGACCCTCCGTCGGCCGCCGTCACGGGAGGCTGACCGGCTGAACTATACTATAAACTTGTTCCTGGACGGCAACTTTTTTCAGAAGGAGGATGGTCGCGACAGAATCAGGGAAGGGGCTCCGTGGGCGGAACCGGTGGGGGCGGCGCCAGCCTCTCCTCAGGGATGGCGACCGGCGGCTGATCCCGGACCTCCATCGGCGGAGGAACCGGCTCCATCGGGGGCTCCATTTCCGGCTCCTGCGGCGCCGGCGGGTTGTTCCGGACATCAATGGGCGGTTTCTCCATGGGTTTGTCCGGAGGCGGCTTGTCACAGCCGGTCATGGCCATGAGCCCGGCCATGGCGACGCCGGCCACACCCGCGGCCCGGGCGAGTCCACCATGGGAGGCCTCCCCGGGGGCCACATAGAACTCCGGATCGTGGGAGGCGGCGGTGAAGCCATGAACGTGCAGCCGCAGCCGTCTGTCACCCAGGGTGATCTCATCCCCGTCGAGCAGGACGACAGGCTTGAGCTCCTCCACATCGACAAAGCGGCCGCCACGATGCACGCGGGCTCCGCCTGGAGCTCCCTTTTCCCGGTAGCAGACCAGCTTCTCGTCCGCGCTGACGACCAGCCGTACGGCGGCCGGTGCGTCGGCCTCCTTCCAGGCGACGACCCCCTCCGGAGACAGCGCCAGACCGGGCTGCAGGCCCGTCAGCGCGCAGCAGCGCAGGTAGCGTTCATCTCCCGAAGCGGGCTGGCAATCCTCGATGCACAGTGCGATGATTCTGGACATGGTGGCACCCTGTTTCAGTTGGCGACATCGGGCGGACGGAGCCGCGTCTCGATGGGTTCTGTCTTCTTGTCGGGCTCGGTCACAGGCGGGTCCGGGATGACCACGGGCTGCGGCTGCGCGGCGCTGCGGGCCTCGGGCTGCTCGTTCACGGGCTGCTCGCGCGGACAGCCTGCGCCCGTCAGCGCGGTCACGGCGATGATGCCGGCGGCAGCCAGGCGAGCCAGCGTGTGCCGGGCAGGCTCGTTGGACTGCAGGTACGTCGGCTCGGCTGCACGGGCTGCGGCGCCATGGATGTGCACCCGGTAGCACCGGCCGGGATGGGCGACGTAATCTCCCTCCATGAGGATCACCGGCTTTCCGGGCTCCAGATCAACCCTGCGACCGGCACGGCTGACCCGTGCTCCGGCCGGCATCGGGGCGTCCCTGATCACGCCCAGGCGCTGATCCCCGGTGACGAAGATTCGGCACCAGGCGGCACCCTCCTTCCCGGTGGCCTCTTCCTGCCACAGGACGCGGCCGTCCTGCGCCAGCAGCAGACGGAAGTCGGGGCCGGATCCGGCCACACACTGCAGAAAACGCAGGCTCTCGTGAGGTGAATAACAGTCTTCGAGACAGATGGCGATGGGCTGGGGCATGGTCAGACTCCTGCTCAGGTTCCGGGGGGTTTGGGCGGCGGCACCGGCTTGCGCGGGGCTGGGACCGAGGGAGGCACCGGACGCACCTCGATGGGCTTCATGGCATTGTTGCCGTCTTCACCGGCGGGGACGCCGGCATCGGACTTGTCGGGCGGCGGCACCGGTTTGGCCGGCGGCCCGGGATCCTTCGGTGTCATGGCCTCGGACGGCTCGACGAGTTCCTCCAGATCATCGGGGGGAGGCGACTCAGGTTCCCCCTTGCGCACGGGCTCCACCGACGGCGGCTCGGCGCGGACCTCCACGGGCTTGGTCCCCTCGGCCGGCGGACGGCTGCAGGCAGGCACCACGACCGTCCCCAGCACGAGCGCGCCGGCGACGGCAAAGCGCGCCCAGGTGGAGGAGGCGGGTTCCTCGAAGTCCAGGAACCGCGGACCGGTCACCTCGGATGCCTCCCCGTGGACATGGATGCGGTAGCAGTGCCCGGGAAGCAGCAGGTAATCTCCCGAGATCACCACCACGGGCTTGTTCTCCTCCAGCGTGACCTCGCGGCCGGCACGGTGGATGCGCGCCCCCGCCGGTGCCCCGGGCGGCCGGAAGCAGATCAGTTTCTCGTCGGAGGACACCCAGATCTCGCACAGCGCGGGTCCGTCGGATTTCCAGACGACCTCGCCCCCCGGGGTGACCGCCAGGCCGGGATCGACGCCGGTGATGGCGCAGCAGCGCAGATAGCGGAGGCTCTCGTGCGGCGGGTAGCAGTTCTCGATGCAGATCGCAAGGGGTCGTGGCATGTGTGCACCTATGGGTAGTTCGGGTCGGGTGCGATCACGGGCGGCTCATCCCGGACGTCGATCGGATCGACCTTCTGTTGAGGTTCCTTTCCCGCCGGCGGCTCCGGACGCGGCGGCAGCGGCCGGTCGGGGGTCACTTCGGGCTTCTCGTTGACATTGGACTCACGCGGTGTGCATCCCAGCGAACCGGCCATGCTGGTGACCGCGACCAGCCCGGCGGCGGCCAGACGGGCCAGCGTTGACGAAGCCGGCTCCTTCGCGTGCAGGTAGGAAGGCTCCGACGCACGGGCCGTCTCGCCGTGGACATGGATCTGGTAGCATCGGCCCGGCACGGCCAGGAAGTCTCCGTCGCAGAGGATGACCGGCTTCCCGGTCGACAGATCCACGAAGCGGCCGCCGCGATGAACCCGGGCCCCGGCAAGCATCCCCCCGGTGGCCAGGGCGGCGAGCCGGTCGTCGCCGGTCACGCGCAACTGGCAGTACGCCGGGACACTGCTGTCGATGCCGACCACCCCGTCCTCCCCGACGAAGAGCCCCTCCCCCTTCAGCGCCGTACACTGCAGAAAGCGCAGGCTCTCATGCACGGGATAGCAGTCCTCCAGACAGATGGCGATGATTCTTTCCTGCATCAGCTACTCCTTCAATGATCGACACAGTGCCTGGAGATCCCACGCGGACGAACCTCCACGGGGGCCTCGATGCCTCGGCGGTGCGCCTCGGCCAGCAGGTGGTGAATCGGCCAGTCCAGGGCGGTCACCCAGTCGTCGGCGAGCAGCTCGCTGATCACGCGCACCCGCCAGGTGTCGCACAGCGGCAGATCGCCTTCGGTCGTGTAGAGATAGTTGTCGGACCGGCAGCCGGCGCCACACAGCGTCGCCAGCGTGCATTCGCGACAGAGCGGCAGCTCGGCCGCCGGATGCGGATTCGAGCGGACCTTTTTCAGCGCCGCCTCGAAGCCCTCGACGCGCAGGTGCCCCACCTTCTCCTCCATCTTGAAGCACGGGAAGAGCGAACCGTCAGAGCGCAGATGGAGGTGGTGCCCGAGCGCGCAGCCGCATCCCTCACGCCGGTGTGCCAGCGGGCTGGGCTGCACCGCGGTGATGGTCTCCCCGGCCTCGAACGCGATGCGGTCCAGCGCCTTCTCGAGTTCGTAGCGTGAGGGAAACACATGCTCACCGCTCTCGCGGCCGGACAGGTAGGCGATGCCCAGGGCGATCTTGATGCCCGGCGGAAGACGTTTTCGCAGGGCGTGAAACTCGCCGGCGACGTCGTCGACATGCTGAGGAAACAGCATCAGATCGATCACGGCCTCGCCACCGGCTGCGTACAGGTTGGAGATGGCCGAGACGGCTGTCTCGAACCGGCTGGTGCCGGAAAACGAGTCGCAGGTCTCGGCGGTGGGTCCGGCCAGGCTGATGCGCACCTGGGCCCCCCGCTTCACGAGCCCGGCCACCCTCTCGGCGAGGACGGGATCGGCCATGGGCATGCCGTTGGTGAACAGCGTCAGGTCCAGGTCCCGTTCAAGGATACGCGAGGCGGCGTCGACCGCCCAGGGGACCAGCAGGGGTTCGCCACCGAGGATCGCGACCCGTCCCCGCCGGCCCAGCAGGGCCGGAATCCGGTCGATCACGTCGGACACCTCCTCGTAGGTCATCTCGTCGGTCCGGGCCGTGCCCGAGTTGGTGCAGCAGTAGGTGCACAGCAGGTTGCACGCGTTGGTGATCTGCAACTGGACCGACGGCGGATCGTCCTTCTCAGGCCTGGGGGCATCGAAGAACCCGTGCTTGCGGAGGTCGAGCACCAGCTCCGGATCCAGCGCATCCACGGACGTCCGGCCGGAGATCACTTCCTCCACGGCAGGCACGCTCCCGGCGGGCACACGGCAGAACACGGCGTGGGAACGGGAGACCAGGAGTCCTCCCTGGAAAAGGGGCAGCAGGACGCAATCCTGCGGAAGGGCGACGGCTTCAGTCAACTGCATCAACATCTCCTTCGGTTGCATGGTTGGCAACGGCTTTCCGGACGGATTATATGGAAAAATGAGAAATTTGGGGAGAGTTTTTATCGGGGAGCCGGGGGCGGGATCCTGCGCAACAGGAGTACAGCCTCCGGATCCTTCTCGGACGCCAGGGGTGCGAGATGGGTGGCGACGATGCGCGCCAGCCGCCGGGGCGTCAGCGCCACCGAGGCGGCGAGCTTCTGCGTCAGTTCGTGCGTGGCCCGCTTCAGGTTGGCGGGATCGGCGTAAAACTGCTTGACTGCGGGTCGGGTCAGCGGCACCGCCGAGGTCTTTCCGCGGACGACCAGAGCCACAGCCGCCGAGCGGAACAGATCCCCGAAGGTGATCGCCCCAGGCGTGCGTCGCGTCGTGCGGGCTGCACCTTCCTCGGTCAGCAGGCTGGCGGGGAGTCCCAGGACCTCAAAGCACAGCCCCTTGAACACGCTCAACTCTTCGAGCAGTTCGGTGATCAGAGCGATCTGCTCAAGCTCCGATGCGGCCACAGCCCGCCCCCCGCCGCCGAGGCCGGGGTCGAGCTTGGGATGACGCTCCAGTTGGGCCGCGAAGAAGGCGGACCAGGGCCCCTCGAGCAGCGTCGAGGTGCCCGGAGAGAGTGAGACCACGCCCGTGCGCATCAGGGTCGCAGCCAGGATCGAGGTCTGCTTCTGCAGGAAATATCCGCACTGGAACAGGTGGGAGACGTGCAGGCTCCGCAGGATGTCCACCCCCGGGACCTTCCGATGACGCACAAAATACGACAATCCCAGGTTCACGCCGGCCCTGGCACGATCCAGCACATCGTTCATGCCCGTCTCATCGGCGATGTCCACGCCGTCTGCGGCCGTCATCCGGTTGCACAGCAGGGCAAAGTTGCTCCGAACGGCGTCCTGCTCGTCTTCGGTGAGCCCTTCGAGGGAGGCGGCGAACACGTCACGGGGCGCCGGCCCCGGGGTCGACGGTAAAAACGACCGGACCACGGGAGGCTCCAGCGGGGCGCTCAGGCGATCGATGGAGATGCGGGCGGGATCCACGGGAGTGTAGACCGCCTGGGCAGAGTGGGAGTCCCAGAAGCCCTCGTCCCGGATCCGGCCGTTGCGCAGGCGGTAGCTTTCCTCCTCGAGGGCGGTGGGGAACTCCATGATCGTCGCCAGCAGCAGCTGCTGGATGCCCGTGGCATCGGTCTCGTACCACCTGTCGATGAACCGGATGATCGTGTTCCAGGCGTCCTCGGGCGTCCCTTCCAGCGGCTGCAGTTCGAAGTACTCGTCCGGAGTCGTGTAGTAGGCGGTATCCTCCGGGTGCTCGGCCTCCATCTTCAGGTTGAAAATCACCACCCGCGACAGCAGATGCAGCCCGAAGCCGTCTTGCAGCAGCCCATGGATCTTCTCGAGCCATGCCTCATCGGGCAGCTCCACGATCCGCGCGAGCCACCCGTCGGCTCCAGCGGGATCGAAACGGTCGCGGTTCCAGGTATCCATGTCCCAGCAGCACTGGATCTGCTCCACCGCGGCGTGCAGCACCAGCAACTGCCGATCCTCGTATTCGGCGACCCGGCTCAGGTGATAGACCGCGGCTGGGGGCAACTGAGGCACCACGTCGGCAGGATCTCCGAGCATCCACAACGAATCGAGATCCCGTGTCATCAGGCAGGTTCCAACCACCTGCTGAAGCATGGCATCATTCTTGGATATCTGTATGTCTTTCACTGTCACCTCCCCCCAGACCGGACCATCCCGCGTCGTCCGAGTCTCCCTTCATATCCCTACCTTGCCGGCTCCGATGCACCGGCATCCGACCGGGCAGGCACATCCTCCGTCAACAGCCGCGTCATGCCATCGAACGAGGACTGGCAACCACGCGAATACACCATGAAGAAAGCGACCAGCAGCGCCATCAGGATGAGGACCTGATCGGCCATCATGGAGCGCTCGGCCGACCGGTAGGTGAGCCGGACCCTGCGCTTGGGCCGCGGCGGCTCGAGCTCGCCTTCCGGGTCGTTCGGGTCGTCGGGCTGGTTCTGATCTTCGGTCATCCGTTCTTTTCCTCGGCGTTCCACAGGAACAGGATCCTCAACTGAAGGCCCTCGGGATTGTAGGCGTTCCTCTCGGGCACGTAAATGATGTTGACGATCGAGCCGATCTCGCGCTGGGACTTGGCCATGTTGAATCCAATGGCCTGGCGCACGGCCTGGGTCACGGGATCCCGCAACCGGACGGAGACGTGAACATTCTTCGGATACCGCACGGAGACCACCTCGAGGTTGCGGCACATCAGGACGGGCTCTGGATTCTGGTTGCCGAACGGGGACAGCAACTTCAGTTCATTCATGAAATGGGAGGTCAACTCGTGCAGTGGCACGATCGAATCCACCGCGGTGGGGAGTTCGTCGCCCGTTCCGGCATAGACTTGCAACTGGTCATCGAAAGCCCTGGCGAAATCGCCGAGTTGTTCGCGTGCGATCTCGATGCCCATCGCACCCTGGTGTCCGCCGTAGGAAATCAGGTGTCCGGTGGTCTTCTCGATCACCTCGAAGATGTTGATGTTCGCGAAGGTGCGCACGGAGCCGCGACCGATGTCCCCACGCAGGGCGATCGCGATCGCGGGTCGTTTGAACTGCTCGGCAAGCTTGGCCGCAACGATGCCGACGATGCCGGGGTGCCAGTCGGTTCCCGACACCACGATGCCCCATCGGTAGTCCATCGAGGCTTCGGCCTGCACGACGGCCTCCTTGAACATCTGTTCCTGGATCTGCTGGCGACGTTCATTGATGCGCGTCAGTTCGCCGGCAATCTGGAGCGATTCCTGGTAGTCGGCGGCCGTCAGGAGCTGGAGGCTCAGGTCCGCGTCGCCCATGCGGCCTGGCGCATTGAGCTTGGGCGTCATGCGGAACACGACATGCTTCTCCGTGATCTCCTCGGCGGCATCGATGTGCGCGGCCATGCACAGGGCACGAATCGAGGGCCGCTTGCGTGCAGTGATCAGCCTCAGGCCGTGGTGCACCAGGATGCGGTTGTTGCCTGTCAGCGGCGACACATCCGCCAGCGTTCCCAGGGCCACGATGTCGAGAAATTCCTTGAGCTCCGGCAGATCCGCAGGCGGGATCCTGCAGTCGGCCTCGAGCCGGGAGCGCAGGCCGGCCATGAGATAAAATGAAAGACCCACCGAGGCCATCCCCGGGAAGGGGAAGCCGCAGTCCGGACGAAGCGGATTGATCAGGGCGTGGGCCTTCGGATAGGGCTGCTGAAGATGGTGATGATCCACGATGATCAACTCGAGGCCCAGCCTGTGCGCGATCTCGGCGGCCTCGTGATCCGTGGATCCGACGTCGCAGGCGATGACCGAGCGAAGGCCGGCGTCGGAAAAGAAGCGGATATCCTCCGCGGTCAGTCCATAGCCGCGATCCCGGTGGGCCAGACGGGTCAGGGATTTCCTTTTGATCGCCCGCAAGAAGAGCACCCACAGGGAAACCGAGGAGATACCGTCGGTGTCATAGTCACCAAAGATCCCGATGGTCTCGTCCGCGGACACGGCAGCGGCCAGGTAGGTGATGGCCTTCTCGTAGTCGGCCAGGGTGTCGGGCTTCTCCAGGCGCGCCAGGCGCGGATGCAGGTATGCCTCGAGCCGGTCGTCGGCCACAAAGCCCCGCACGGCGAGGATCCGGGCCGTCAGCGGCAGCAACTGGAACCGGGTTTCGATTTCGTATGCAGTCTCACTGGAATGGTCAGGGATGATTGGGAGGGGTCTGAGCGAAGATGTCTGATGATTCACGGGCACACGCGATGGGGAAACGGAAAAGGGGGGACACCAACACTCACATGACGGATGCGGGCGTCGGAACTACCCCTTGCGTTTTCCACCGCGGCCGCCGCGGGACTTGCGACGCAGCCGCTTGGCCTTCCTCAGGTCGCGCTCCTTGAGCTCTTCCTCGGTCAGTTCCTCGTCGGGCTTGCCTTCGTTGGCGTCATCGTCGTCACCTTCGTCGCCCTCTTCCTCTTCATCTTCATCCATGGGTTCGGCTTCCTGGCGGCTGTCCGCCACGAAGTACCGGCCGAAGGTGTTTTCCACGAAGATGACCATCGGGGAAGCCACGAAGATGGAGGAATAGGTGCCGACGATGATGCCGATGCCCATCGCCAGGGCGAAGTCGCGCAGCACGCCGTCGGCCACGACGAAGATCGCGGCCACGGTGAAGAACGTGGTGGCCGAGGTCAGGATGGTGCGGGACAGGGTCTCGTTGATGGAGGTGTTGACGACCTTCGTCAGCGAGTGCGAGCGCAGCTTGAGGATGTTCTCGCGGATGCGGTCGTACACGACGATGGTGTCATTGAGCGAGTAACCCACGATGGTCAGCAGGGCCGCCAGGATCGGCAGCGAGAACTCGCGCCAGAAGAGCGCGAAGATACCGACCGTGATCAGGACGTCGTGGATCAGGGCCACGATGGCGCCCGGAGCGAACTTGAGGTCGAAGCGCAGCACGATGTAGAGCAGGATGAAGCCCAGCGCATACAGCAGGGACAGGATGCCCTGGATGCGCAGCCGCTTGCCGACCTGCGGACCACGACTCTCCACGCTCAGCACGGAGGCCTTGGTTCCCAGCGCCTTGAACAGCCCCTCCTCGATCTTCTCGGACACGGACTCGAGGAGGATGGTGTATTCATTGCGCTTGGGGCTGACGGTCAGGGTCTCGGCATAGTCGAGCTCGGCCGGCATGGGCTTGTCCCACTTCGGCGTCTCGCCCTTGCCCACGCGGGTGATGTAGTCGATGGCCTCGGGGGTGAGCTCGGCCTGGGGCACGCGGGCCTTGAGGTTGAGGGCCACGAACAGGGCCTCGAACTCGTCCAGCTTGACCGGCGCATGGAAGCGGACCTTGATGTGATCGCCCGCAGCGGAGAAGCGGATCCGGAACAGTTCGCTCTTGTATTTGTCCATGAAGGACTTCTCGATGGCGGCCCGCTGGTCGTCGGTGATCGACGAGAAGGAGCGCATGGACACCAGATAGCCGGTCTTGCCCATGGCGGACACGGAGGCATCCTTGTAGCCGATCTTCTCCAGCGCAATGCGAAGGTCGCCGGGGGCCACCTTGCGATCGAACTCGAGCTGGATCTGCGTGCCACCCAGGAAGTCCAGTCCGTAGTTCAGCATCGAGCCGCGGCCGGGCAGGAACATGTTGCCGATCAGAATGAGCAGGCTGAGACCGACGAGGGTGCCGCTGAACAAAAACGCCTTCCTGCGGCTTCCCATGAAGTTGATATTGATTCCAGGCTTGATGATCTCGAACATGGCCGACTCCTAGATGCTCAGATTTTCCAGCTTTTTACGGGAATTGACGAAGTCGTACACCACGCGCGTGAAGAAGACGCCCGTAACGACCGAGGTGATGATTCCGATGATCAGCGTCACAGCGAAGCCCTTGATCGGGCCGGTGCCGAATTCGTACAGGACGATGCCGGCGATGGCCGTGGTGATCTGCGAATCCATGATGGTCCAGAAGGCCCGGCCATAACCGGCCTCGATGGCGGCACGCGGATTCTTGCCCAGGCGCAGCTCTTCACGGATGCGCTCGAAGATGATGATGTTGGCGTCGACGGCCATACCCAGCGTCAGGACAATTCCCGCAATGCCCGGCAGTGTAAGGCGCGCCTCGAAGGCTGCCATGATCGCCATCATCATCGTGACGTTGAGGCCCAGGGCCGAGACGGCGATCAGGCCGCTCCAGCGGTAGTAGAAGATCATGAATCCGACGACCAGGATGATGCCGATGATGAACGCGATGGTGCCGCGGCGGATGGCGTCCTTGCCCAGCGACGGTCCCTTGTTCAACTCCATCTCCTTGGAGAGCGGGGCGGGCAGCGAGCCGGAGCGAAGCACGCCGACAAGCTCCTCGGCCTCGCGATAGCGTTCCTGCTGGCTGCCGGTCACGCCGAGGCTGATCTGCACGTTCTCGAAGATCTCGTCCTGGATGACCGGGGCGGACTCGACCCACTCGTCGAGCTTGATGGCCATCTTCCAGCCCATGTGCTTGCCGGTCAGATCGCCGAAGTACTTGCCGCCGGTGCGGTTGAACCGGGCGTTGACGACGGCCGCGCCCTGCTGGTCGTAACCGACCTGGGCGTTGACGATGTATTCGCCGGTGACCTTCGTGTTACGGATCAGGATCATCGACTGGATGACCTTCTGGGCGGTCGGAATGCCCTGATCGGTGTGCTTGACGGTGCGTTCGAAGCCGATTTCGCGACCCTGGGGCACGGGCAGACCGGCCTTGGGAAGCTCCTCGCGGAACAACTTGTCCATGACCTTGCGGACCCGGTTGAACTCCTGCTGCTGCTCGACCGGCAGATCGCGGGAACCCACGTCCATCTGGAAGTACAGGGTGCGGTTCTTGTCGCCTCCCTTGCGGGCGCCATAGGAGTCGGGCACCACCACCAGACCCTTGTAAGGGGCCTTCTGGATGATGCCGGCTTCGTCCATGCCATAGGTCGTGCGCAGGTACTTGGCCACTTCCTTCATATACTGGCTCTCGGAGTCGACCAACTTGAACTCCAGGTGCGCCGAACGCATGATGATGCGCTTGATGCTCTCCTGGCTGTCCTTGTCGAGGCCGGGCAGCTCCACGACGATCATGTCGTCCTTGCGGTAGATCTCGGGCGAGGCGACGCCGAATTCGTCGACACGGTCACGAATGGTGTCGACCGCACGCACGAGGGCCTTTTCTTCCAGGTCCTTGGTGAACTCGTTGTCGATCGCGTAGAAGACCGTGAGATCCTTGGTGTCCACGCGGTGCAGCTTCGGATCCCGTGCATCGGTATAATCCGCGGTCGCCTTGGTGAGGAAATCCTGGTTGATCTCCTTCTTGAAGGTGATCTCCAGCCGGTTGCCGCGGGTGATGATCGAGAAATGTTCGCTGTTTTCCTTGTCCTTCTCGCCGTAGGCTTCCATCAACTTGCCCTTGACATCCTCACCCCAGTTGTCGAGTTGGCTTTCGATGATGGAATCGGTGTCGATGGCGTACTCAAGGTGAACGCCGCCGGCCAGATCCAGACCCAGAAGGACCTTCTTCGTGAAATATCCCTTGTACCAGCCCGGCAGCGAGCTCGGAGCGAACGTCGGCAGCAGGTACACAACGGAAAAGATTCCGAAGAACGAGAATAACAATGCACGCCATAACCACTTGCGATCCATAATTGAACTCCCCTATTCACCTAGGAATCGGATTCCTTGGATTCCTTGTCGTTGCTCTTCTTGCCCTCCGGGGCGTCACCCGGCATTCCGGCCTGTTTGCCCTGCACGTGGGAGCGCAGGACCTTGATGCGGGTCTTGTCGCCGACCTCAAGGGTGACGACCTGATCCGTGATGGCGACGATGGTCCCGAGCATGCCGCCGGAAGTAATCACTCGATCGCCCTTCGTCAATGCGTTGAGCATCGACTGCATCTCTTTCTGTCGTTTCTGCTGGGGACGAATCAGGAAGAGATAGAACACGACGAACATCACGCCCAGCAGCAGGAACGAGAACATCGGGTTTCCGCCGCCGCAGCCCTGCGGAGACTCCTGTGTGGACTTCTGCGGTTGAACAGTGGTCATCTGTCCATCGGGAGCCGGTGCGGTCTGGGCCAGGGGGGCACCAGGCTGCGCCACGGGCGCGACAGGCTGGGCTGGGGTGGCCGGCGCGGCGATCGCCATCGAGGAACTGACGGGCTGCCCTTCCGGGGTTTGTACGGCACAAAGAACGCTCACGAATACCTCCAGGGTCAACGAAAAACCAGCCGCTGCCGGACTCACCGGGCGGACAGGTCAGAGATATCTATCAAAGTTGCGGTCAGGGGTCAACCTCGATTCTTCTGCCACTTTGCGAAATGATTTTATTGCCAAAGGCTGCGTTCAATTTGCCTTCTCACTCACCCTGTGATGTTTTCCTGAATATAGAAGGTTGACTTTTCGGTCAACTCCTCTATATTACGCCGATTTCGTCCGGCCAAGAGATGATTTTTCGGACCTGAACCGGAAAACTTCCTGTGCCGGCAACCATTCCGGGACATAGCGTGCGATTCGGTTCTCAGCAACTTCAGCAGATTCGCAAAGCCCTTCGCATAGCCGACGTTGTCGGCGCGCGCGTCACCCTGCACCAGTCGGGCGCCCAGTTACGTGGCGCCTGCCCCTTCCACCAGGAAAAAGATCCCAGTTTCTACGTCTACCCTGACAAGGATTTTTACATCTGCTACGGCTGTCAGGCCAAGGGCGACATCTTCGACTTCCTGATGCGTTCCGAAGGCTATACTTTTTCGGAGGCCGTCCAAAGTGCCGCTGCTGCTGCCGGGATCGAACTGGAGGTGCAGACCTCTGAGGAACATGATGACGAACGCCGCCGCGAGCGGCAACGCCAGAAACTCTATCACGTCAACGAAGTGGCTACGGACTTTTTCCGTGATCGCCTCCATGCCGAAGGTGCCGCCCATGCCCGGGAATACCTCGAGAAGCGCGGCCTGGGTCCCGAGGTGCTGCACCACTACCGCATCGGCTATGCCCCCGACAGTTGGGACGGGCTCACCGGGCACCTGCAGGGTCTCGGACTGATCCCGGAGGCCCTCGAGGTCGGTCTGCTGCGGGAGAGCCAGCAGGGGCGCGGCCCCTATGACTTCTTCCGGGATCGCATCATGTTCCCGATCGCCGACTCCTTCGGCAACGTCCGCGGCTTCTCCAGCCGCATCCTCCAGTCTGACCGTCCCGAGGGGAAATACGTCAACTCCTCGGAATCGTCGATCTATACCAAGAGTCACTCCGTATACGGACTGCACGAGGTGCAGCGGCACCTGCGCCAGGCCGACCGCGTCCTGCTCGTCGAGGGCAACGTCGATGTGCTGACCCTGGCCCAGGCAGGTCTGCCCCCGACGGTGGCGCCGCTGGGCACCGCCCTCACCGCCGCCCAGATCCAACTGCTGATGCGCTACACCCAGAACGTGTGGCTGATGTTCGACGGCGACGCAGCCGGACGCAAGGCCACCCTGCGTGCCCTGCCCCTGCTGCTCGAAGCCGGCAGCGGCGGCAAGGTCGTGCTGCTGCCAGAACCGCACGACCCTGACACCTTCGTTCGCGAACAGGGCGTCGAGGCGCTGCGGCTGATGCTCGAGCGCTCACTACCGGTGCTTGACACGTTTCTTCAGATGACCCTGGCGTCGCCGGATGCCCCGATCTCCGAACGCGTCCGGAGCCTCGAAGCGGTCGCGGGCCTGTGGAAGTGGGTGCCTGCCGCGCAGCGTGGCCCCTACATGAACCAGATCGCCCTGATGCTCCGGCTCGACGTCAAGGATGTCCGTCCGGTGCTCGAGCCCGTCTCAGGGGCCGGCAGATTCCGGATCCCCGCGTCGGCACCTGTACCGGTGCTGCCCGAGTTGAACCTCTCCGCCGAGGAGAAGTCTGAGTATAAGCATTTATTTTACCTGATCTGTTTTCTTTCCCAGCACGAGCGGATGGTCTCCGGTGAAGTCCTACAGTTTCTGGGCGACCAACTGGCCTCGACCTCGGTCCGCGATCTGTGGCGCCTCATCCTTGAGGACACCCTGTGGAAGAACACTGACCAACTCATAACCATCCTGCCTCCTTCAATTGTGAAGTCCTACCAGGAAATCGCCGAATCCATGAAAAACATCGCGCAACCGGAAGAAACCCTCTCCGAGTACCTGCGCAACTTCAAACTCCATGGCGTGAAGCGAAAGATCCGGGAATTGGACGCGCAATTGCAGGCGCTAAACAAACAGGAGCAGGGCGAACTCTACCGGAACCTGCTGCTGGAACGAATGAATCTGGAAAAGACCCGCAACCAACTTGTCCAATTCCGAGGGGCAACTCATGACGAAGAAAAAGACCCAGAGTACCACCAGTTCAGTTGATTCGACCCGGGCTTCGCGCGGCAAGACTGGCCACGGCGGAGTTGTTGCCAAGTCCGACAAACGGGAACCGTCCGGAAAACAAGGAAAACCGGCCTCAAAAAAAGTGGAGGAGCCCAAGTCCACGAAAAAAGCCCAACCCGGCAAAGGCGGCCGGAACGAGCCCGCCGGCAAGGTCCGGAACCAGCCAGCACCTGCCGCACCCAAGCGCCCGCAGAAGGTCGTCCGGGACACGAAGAACGAGAAACCCGAGACCACCTCGCGGAACCGGCCTCCCAAGGGAGGCACGTCCAAGCACGCTCCGGCAGCCAAGGCGCCGTCCGGAAAAAGCGCCGCCGAATCGCGGGGCCGCAAGCCCGAACCCAAGCAGGCCGATCGAGGAACAAAGGCGCGAAACGATCGCACAGCGAACGCCCCGAAGAAGGCCGAACTGAAGAACACCAGCGCGAAGAAACCCGTAACCGGCAAGAAGCCGGATCCTCGCAACCAGGCCCGGGACGCAGGTCGCGCCCAGGCCCCGAAGAAGACCGAGCCGAAAAAGGCGCTGCCCGCAAAGAACTCCCGCAACGACCATCGCGCCCAGGCCCCGAAGAAGGCCGAGCCGAAGAAGGCGGCGCCCGCGAAAAACGCACAGCCGGCCAGGAAGACCGACTCCCGCAGGGCCGAGCCAGCGCATGACTCTCGTGCCCAGGGCCGCACCCGCGGCGAAAAGAAGGCCGAGCCCGTGCGCGGACATCACACCACGAAGCGTCCGGATCCGAGACAGGCACAGCCCCAGAAAAAGGTCCAACCGACCAGGCACGCGCCCCAGCCCGTTAAAAAGAACGAGCCCGCTCGCGCTTCCCACTCACCAAAAAAACCGGATCCGAAGCACGCGCAGCCCCAGAAACACACGGCCGCAAAGAATACCCAGCCGCAGAAGAACACCCAGGGCAAGCGCGCACCATCGAAGAACCCGGCGCCGACGAAGAACGTCCAACAGAAGAACGTTCCCCAGAAGAACGTCCAACAGAAGAACGTTCCCCAGAAAAACGTCCAACAGAAAAACGTCCAACAGAAGAACGTTCCCCAGAAAAACGTCCAACAGAAAAACGTCCAGCAGAAGAACCTGCCGGTTTCCAAGCCGGTGACGCCGCAGAAAAACGCCCAACCCAGGAATTCCGCTCCTCAAAAAAATGTCCAGGCGGCCATTCCTGCTCCGGCGCAGAAGAAAGCCCCATTGAAAAATCAGCAACCCCAGAAACCCGCCGTCGCGGCCAAGAAGGCCGAGCCCGTTCGGAACGAACCCACAATGGCTCCCGCACCCGAGCCGACCCCCGCAAAACTCAAGGTCCTTCCTGCGCTGATGGACCCGCAGGCCAAGCTGCTGGAGCTGGTCGCCATGGGTGAGGATATGGAGGCCGAGCAGCTCGTGGAAGCCGCCGAGGAGATCCTCTCCTCAATCCCCGAGAGCACCATCAGCGTGCCCGACTCCGATGACGACGCCGGCATCGATTCGGACAAGGAGATCGATGATGACACCCCCGGCATCCACAACAACGATCCGGTCCGCATGTACCTGCGCCGGATGGGCGAGGTTTCGCTGCTCACCCGCGAAGGCGAAGTGGACATCGCCAGACGCATCGAGGACGGGGAAGCCCGTGTGCTCGAGGTCGTCCTGAACTCCCAGTTGGCCGTTCAGGAAATCATCAACCTCGGCGAGAAGCTTCGCAAGGACAAGATCCGCGTGCGCGACGTCACGCGCAAGTATGATGATGGGGAAACCCCGGACAGCAGCGACGAGGAACGCCAGAAAGAGGAGATCCTCCGCCTGATCGACAAGATCAAGCGCCTGAACAAGGACATCCACAAGCTCCAGAACCAGAACCGCGCCCGGATCAAGCAGAAAACTCCCACCGTGATCGGCTCCTACAAGCGCCTGTTGAACAAGCGCAACCTCACACCGCTGGAGAAACTGCAGAAGGACTTCTACGAAGCCCTCTGCGAGTTGAAGCTGCACAAGCAGCAGATCCAGGACGTCGTCAACCGCCTCAAGGACATGCTCACCCGCATGACCGAGACCGAAGGCGTCGTGCGTGAGGTTGAACTGACCTGCGGGCTCTCCCTGCGGGATCTTCGCGGTCAGATCCGCTCCGGCAAGGGCACCCGCACCAAGTCCGGGTTTTTCTCCCTCGAAAAGCTGCAGGAGCTGGATCTCAAGGCAAGGGAGAGCGAGAAGGCCAAGATCAAGCTCGAGAAGGAGAGCGAACTGAACTTCGCCGAGCTGCGGGAGACCTACGAGGCGATCTGCCGTGGCGAGGAGCAGGCCGAGCGCGCCAAGAACGAGCTCGTCGAGGCCAACCTCCGCCTGGTCGTCTCCATCGCCAAGAAGTACACCAACCGCGGGTTGCAGTTCCTGGATCTGATCCAGGAGGGCAACATCGGCCTGATGAAGGCCGTCGACAAGTTCGAGTACACCCGCGGGTACAAGTTCTCCACTTATGCCACCTGGTGGATCCGCCAGGCCATCACGCGCTCGATCGCCGACCAGGCGCGCACCATCCGCATCCCGGTGCACATGATTGAAACCATCAACAAGCTCAACCGTGTCAGCCGGATGCTCGTTCAGGAGCTCGGCCGGGAGCCGACGCCAGACGAGATCGCAGATCGCATGGAGATCCCCCCCGACAAGGTCCTCAAGGTGCTCAAGATCGCCAAGGAACCCATCTCGCTTGAGAGTCCTGTTGGTGACGAGGAAGACAGCCACCTTGGCGATTTCCTCGAGGACAAGACCGTCATCGCCCCGCCAGACGCGGTCATCGCCAACAGCCTCGAGGAACAGATCCGCAAGGTGCTGGCCACCCTCTCCCCCCGGGAGGAGAAGGTGCTGCGCATGCGCTTCGGCATCGGTGCGCGGTCGGACCACACGCTCGAGGAGGTGGGCCAGGATTTCTCCGTCACCCGCGAGCGCATCCGCCAGATCGAAGCCAAGGCCCTGCGCAAGCTTCGCCATCCCAGCCGCACCAAGCTGCTCAAGGGATACTTCGAGCAGAACTACGACGAGGCCCAGCTGGAAAAGACGTCGATTCCTCCCGAAAAGCCAGGCCGGAACAACAAGTTCTCCGTCGATTTCTCGCTGCCTGAAAAATAATCCATCGAAGGGAAATCCCGATGCAACTAACCCCCGAAGTCACAACGGCGCTGACCCGGATCACGAAGATGCGTGATCAGGCCTTTTACTGGTACGATTCAAATCTGATCACCAAACAGTGCCGCCAGTTCACGGCCATTCCCTACGAGAACAAGTCCGTCCACTTCGCCACCATGGCCAACGCCAGTCCGGATTTTCTGCGCCTGACGCGCAACGCCGGGATCAAGGTCTTCGTCAACTCCCTGGGTCACCTGCAGATCGCCCAGTATGTTGGGTATTCCGGGCGGGACATCGTGTTCACGTCCTCGGGCATGAGTGACTCCCTGCTCTCATCGGTCCGGAACTCCGGTGCGGTGCTCAACCTCGACTCCACCAGCCAGTTGCGCCGGTTCTGGAAACTGTACCCCGACGCGCCCGTTGGGTTGCGCTGCAACATCGGCGATCGGGTCACCCCCCGCAAGACACGCAGCGGCTATTTCCTGGGCAAGGACAGCCGTCTTGGCCTCGATCTGTCTGAGCTCGAGGCCCTGGCGGGCAATCCCTTCATCGAGGGCCTGCACCTGTATCTGGGTACGGACATCATGGAACTCGACTACTTCAGGGAGTGCTATGAGGTCATGACGGATCTGGCCACGCTCTTCCCCAAATTGGTCTATCTTGACTTCGGCGGCGGCTTCGGTGTGGAGGACTCCGGCGGAGAGCACTTCCCGATGGAGGAATACGGCCGCCTGGTCACCGAACAGATGAACGCGCTCAACGCACGGATGGGCCGGACGATCCAGTTGCTGCTCGAGCCCGGACGCATCATCGGCGCCGAGGCCGGCTTCCTGGCCGTGCGCGTCACCGATGTCAAGCACCGCAACGGCCGGCAGCTCATCGGCGTCAATGCCTCCTCGGCCCAGTTCACGCGCCCCCTGCTTTATCCCGACGACGCCTATCATCCGGTGTTCCGTCTCAACGGGCAGGATGGTCCCCTGATGGACACCTCGGTGTACGGGTGCTCCACGTACAGCCGGGACTTCCTGGCCCACGACATCAAGCTCCCGGAGGTTGAAGAGGAGGAGTGGCTGGTCTTCAGCCTGGCGGGCTCCTACTGCGCCTCGTCCTACACCCGGTTTCTCGGCTTCGAGCAGATCGAGGAGATCTTCTCATGATCCGGGCGGTGCCTGTCGATTCGCGATCGCAGTGGGCACAGTTTCATCACATATCTTCGATGGTCTATGCGGGCAATCCCTTCGCACGCAACACGGAGGCCGACCTCGTGGACCTGCTCGCGCGGCCCCGCAGCGTCTTCTTTGCCCATGCCCGTGTCGAGAGCTTCCTGCTGTGCGACGGCCCCCACGTCGTGGGCCGCTTCTCCCTGATCGCCGACCGGAACATGCCCGATGCGGTGCAGATCGCCTTCTTCGAGGCCATCTTCGGCCTGTCCGACGTGGAGGCCTGCCTGCGGCAGACCGCCCGTGCCTCCTTCCCCGACGCCACGCGCATCATCGTGGGCCTGTGCGGCCACCTGAACTATGCGGCGGGCTTCCTGGCCTCGCGCTTCGACGAGCCGCCCATCTTCGGCCTGCCCTACTCCCCGCCCTACTATCTCGACTATTTCGCGGCCCTGAAGCCGCGGCACATGGTGTCCTACCGTTTTCACAACGAGTCCTTCTACCGGTTGTGGCGGGAAAACCGCCTGAAGCGCCGCACCACGGTCCGCGAGACCTCCGGCATCACCGTGCGCCCCATGGACCGCCGTCACATGCGGAGGGAGATCGCACTGTACACCGAACTCAACAACGCCTGCTTCCAGGAGCATCCGTTCTGGACGGACCGGCGACCCGAGGAGGACTACGAACTGTTCCACCCGTTCAGGTTCCTGCTCAAGGAGGAGAACCTCCTGTTCGCCGAGGACGAAGGCCGGCCTGTGGGCTTTCTCCTCTGGTACCCCGACTTCAACCAGCTCGCGGTCGCTGGAGAGACCTTCGGCCCCCGGCACGTGGTGGCCTACCAGGCCGCCCACACCGTGCCGCGCGATCACGCCCGGACCGCGGCGTGGATCCGCCCCGCCCAGGCCCTGGCCCACCGCACCCTAAGATGCGTGGCCCCCATCGACACGACCCGCCTGACCGAGATCGCCGTGCGCGAGTCCCACCGCAAGGCGGGGGTCGTCGAGGCGCTGATCCGTGCCTACACCAAGATCCAGTACCTGCGCGGCTTCTCCTGGACTGAGGGCGGCTTCATCTTCGAGGACAACATCGCGAGCATCACCATGACCCGGCGCCTCCTGGAGACGGCCTTCGGACAGGCGCCCGAGCCCTACCGGCGCTTCGTCGTTTTCGAGGACCAACTATGAGCGGCTTTTTGTGTCGCCATGAGTCCGTGGACACCCTTCCGGCCGCGTGGGACGGCCTGGCGGCGGCTCCCTGGCAGCAGCGCCGGTTCCTGGCCCACGCCCAGGCCGCCAACCCCTGCGCACAGCGTTATTACACCTGGATTGAAGACGGTGTCTGTGTCGCCGGCGCCATCGTCTACGGCCTGCCCATCGACCTGCTCACCTATTTCCCGTTCAAGCTGCCGTTCTCCATCGCCCCGAACCTGCGTGTGTGCGGGGTTCCCGCGTCCGTGAGCTGCCCCGGGCTGCTTGGGCCGCCCCACCGGGCCGGTCGCCTGCTCACCGAGGTCTGCACCGCCGAGGCCAGCTTCCTGGTCGCCCTCAACCTCGATCCCGACATGCCGGTGCCTCCGTCGATGAGCGCCGGTCCCACGCTGCCGACGATCACCCTCGAGGTGCCGTGGCGCACCATGGATGAATACGAGGGCGCCCTGCGCGCGGACTATCGGCGGCGCTTCCGGAAGATCCGCGCACGCTTCGCCGGGTGCCGGCTGGAGACGACCTCCTGCGCCGCCTTCACCCCGGCACACTATCTGCAATACCTGTCGGTGCTGAACAAGAGCGAGGCCAAGCTCGAGACCCTGCCCGAGGCGTTCTTCCGCGGGCTCCCCGAGGACCTGTTCGAACTGACCACCATCACCCGGGACGGCTCGATGCTCGGCTGGCTGGTGATGCTGATTCACGGGGGCCGAGCAGCCTTCTTCATGGGCGGCATGCCCGAGAACGCGCAGCGCGAGCCGGATCTATACTTCTACGTCACCTGCTGCGTGCTCCAGCGGGCCATCTCCCGCGGCGCGCGCTTTTTGGACCTCGGGCAGACCGCCGAGATCCCGAAGCTGCGGCTCGGCGGCCGGCTCGAACCACGCGCCATGGCCGTGTATCATCCCTCCGGTGCGCTGCGCCTGCTGCTGGCGGCCGCGGCGCCGCTTC
Source organism: Myxococcota bacterium (assembly GCA_018817795.1). Lineage (GTDB taxonomy): Bacteria > Myxococcota_A > Polyangia > HGW-17 > HGW-17 > HGW-17. The sequence continues at coordinate 28,925 of JAHITJ010000238.1, forward strand.
TTTCCTATCATCGCGAGATTGAGACGCACCACGTCTTCACCCACTGCGCGACCGGAGAACCCGGCCGCCCCAACCAGGAAACAAAGCCATGAAAGTTCTCCTCGTCCGTCCGCGCCCCTCCGCCGAGACCATCGGCCTGCAGCACGTGATGCTCGTCGAACCCCTGGAGCTCGAGGAGCTGGCCGCCCTGCTGCCCGACGATTGCGAGCCGATCCTGGTCGACATGATCCTGGAGAAGCAGGAGATCGATCATTTTCTGAAGAAGCACCAGCCCGACGTGTTCTGCGTGACGGGCTACATCACCAACGTGCCGGAGATGAAGAGCTACTGCGCCACGGCCAAGCGGCTCCTACCGATGTGCGTGACCATCGCCGGCGGGGTGCACGTCGAGGTCATCCCCGAGGACCTGCTGGACGCGGCCGTGGACTTCCGCGTCGTGCGCAACGCCGTGACCGTGTTTCCGATGCTGATCGAGCACCTCCGCGGACGGGGCGAAAAGCCGGCCGGGGTCCTCTCCACCTGGGAGACCGTGGACTGGGAGACCCTCCCGCCCTTCGAGTTCGCGTGGGTCCCGCCCCGCCGCGATCTGAACCGGCCCTACCGCGACCGCTACTTCTACATCTTCCACGACCGGGTCGCCCTGCTCAAGAGCGCGTTTGGCTGCCCGTTCTCCTGCAACTTCTGCTTCTGCCGCAAGATCACCGGCGAGCACTTCCATGCCCGGCCCACCGAGGACGTCCTGACCGAGCTCGAGGGCCTGGCCGAGACCGAGATCTACATCGTCGATGACGACTTCCTGATCTCGCGGGCCCGCATCGAGGCGTTCTGCGACGGCCTCGAGAGCCGGAAGATCCGCAAGCATTTCCTGATCTACGGGCGCTCGGACTTCATCGTCAAGCACCCGGACCTCATCGCCCGCTTCACACGGCTCGGCCTGCGCACGGTCATCGTGGGCCTCGAGAGCTTCGACGCCAAGGAGCTGGCCTCCTACGACAAGGGCACCGATCCCGAGACCAACGAGGAGGCTCTGCGCATCCTCCAGCGCCACGGCGTGGACTGCTACGCCACGCTGATCCTGAACCCCGACTGGTCCCACGCGGACTTCGAATTCCTGCGCAAGAAGCTCGTCGAGCTCGACATCCGCTACGTGAACCTGCAGCCGCTGACGCCGCTGCCGGGCACCGGCCTGCACATCCCGCAGGAGCGCCTGCTGTTCCACCGGAGCGACTATGCGCGGTGGGATCTCGCCCACATCGCGGTGCGGCCCTCCAAGATGAGCGTGCACGCCTATTACCGCGAGATCATCAAGAGCTATGAGGCCGTGCTGTACCGTCCCACCGTGCTCAAGTCCCACCTGAAGTACCCGCCGCGCATGCTGTGGAAGATGATGTCGGGCTCCTGGGCCGTCCACCGCCAGTACATGAAGAAGATGCGGGAGTCGAAGCATGCCTAAGGTCCTCTTCATCCAGCCGACGCAGTATGCCCGCGACGGCCGCAAGCTGGCCACCCAGAAGCGCATCCACCTGCCCGGCCTCGTGTTCCCGCTGCTGGCCGCCTACACACCCCCGCACTGGGAGGTCGAGGTGTGCATCGAGGTCGTCGATCGCGTCCCCTTCGACACCGACGCCGAGCTCATCGGCATCGGCGCCATGGGCTACGCGATCTTCCGCGCACTGGAGATCGCCCGCGAGTTCAAGAAGCGCGGCAAGACCGTCTTCATGGGCGGCTACATGGCCTCGATGGTGCCCGACGAGGTCCTGGCCGGGGGCCCCGACTGTGTCGTCATCGGCGACGCCGAGAAGTCCTACCCGAGGCTGCTGGCCGACTGGGAGCGCGACGGCCGGCTCGCCCGGATCTACGACGAGCCCGTCGACGATCTGGCCGGGCTCCCCCTGCCCCGCTACGAGCTGCTCACCGCCAAGCCCATCGGCAACATGCTGCCCGTGCAGGCGGGCCGCGGCTGTCCACATCTGTGCTCGTTCTGCTCGATTGCCTGCATCTACAAGGGCCGCTACATGACCCGCCCCGTCGACGAGGTGATGCGGGACATCCTGCGCGTCAAGGAGCTGGGCTTCTCGTCGTTCTACCTGATCGACGACAACATCGTGGGCAACCCCGGCTACCTCGAGTCGCTGGTCGAGCGCATCCGTCCGCTCAAGATGACCTGGGCCTCCCAGTGCTCGCTCAACCTCGCGCGCAACCCGGGGTTGCTGAAGAAGGTCGCCGACTCCGGCTGCAACATCCTCAGTTTCGGCCTCGAGAGCATCACCCAGGACGGCCTCGACAAGCTCAACAAGAAGTGGGTCAAGGTCTCCGAGCACCGCGAGCTCCTCGAGCGCATCGCCGACGCCGGCATCATGCCCTCCACCGAGATGATGGTGGGGCTGGACTCCGACACCGAGCAGAGCATCCGCGACACCTTCAAGTTCGTCCATGACGCGCGGGTCCCGATCCCGCGTTTCTACATCCTCACGCCCATGCCGGGCTCGGAACTGTACGCCCAGTTCAAGGCCGAGGGTCGCCTGCTCCACGAGGACTGGCCCCGCTACGACGGCTCCCAGTGCGTGCACCGCCCCGAGAAGATCAGCCCCGAGAAGCTCACCGAGATGTACTGGTGGCTCAACAAAAAGGTCTTCTCCCTTCCCAGCATCGCCCACCGCGTGCTGGGCCGCAAACAGGCGCTGCTGCACCCGAAGGACACCCTCTTTGCCCTCGTGGTGAACCTGCACTACCGCCACTACCTCCAGCGCGGCATCATTCCGAACATTTTCTAGGGTCCATCCGGGTCTTTCCTCTTGTATCCCGATCAATCCCCCAGCGCGGCGCGCATCCGGGAGAGCGCCGTCTCCAGTTGCGAGGGCGGGCATCCGAAGTTCAGCCGCACGAAGCCCGGCGCGCCGAAGGGGGCGCCGTCGGAGAGGCCCACACCGGCGGCCTCGAAGAACGCCGCGGGGTCTTTGGCTCCGCCGGGGTCGGGCAGGCACAGGCCCCTGGCGTCGATCCACGCCAGATACGTCGCCTCCACCGGCCACGTGCGCAGGCCAGGCATCTGCGAGACGGCCTCCTCCACGCGCGCGGCGTTGCGCCGCAACTGGGCCAGGAGCGCCTGCCGCCAGGGCTCCCCGTCGCGGTAGGCCGCCAGCGCCGCTTCGTACCCCAGCAGGTTCACGTGGGGCACGATGCCGTCCATGGCGCCCCTGAACGCGCGCCGCAGCGCCTCGTCCGGGATCACCGCGAACGCGCAGCCCAGGCCGGGCACGTTGTACGTCTTGCTCGGCGCATGCAGCGTGATCGTGCGGCGCGCCAGCTCCGGCGACAGCGCGGCGAAGGGAATATGTTCCACGCCGGCGTCGAGCACCAGGCCCGCGTGGATCTCGTCGCTGCAGACGATCAGGTCGTGACGCTCCACGACGTCGGCCAACGCTTCCTGCTCGGCCCGGGTCCAGACACGCCCGGCCGGGTTGTGCGGGCTGCACAGCAGCAGCAGACGGGTGCGCGGCGTGATCGCGGCCTCCAGCGCCTGCAGGTCCATCTCCCAGCGCGTCCCCGCGTCGCGCAGCGGCACCGTCACCAGCTCGCGCCCGGACAGCTTGGGCACCGTGAGAAACGGCGGATACACCGGGGTGAAAGTAACCACGGCGTCGCCTGGATCGCCCACCGCGCGGCAGGTCACGTTGAGTCCGCAGACCAGCCCCGGCAAAAACACGATCCACTCCTCCTGCACGCGCCAGCCGTACTCCCGCGCCAGCATCTCCAGCATCACCCCGATCAGTTCGCGCGGCGGCAGCGTGTAGCCGAACACGCCGTGGTCGACGCGCCGGTGCAGCGCCTCCATGACCGCCGGCGGCGACGGAAAATCCATGTCGGCCACCCACATCGGCACGACGTCCCGTGTACCGTAATGCTCCCACTTGAGACTGGCAGTGTCGCGGCGATTGACTGGCGTTTCAAAATCGAACGTCATTGGTCCTCCCGATCCAGCTTTTCCAGCAGTTTCTCCACCCACGTGGCGTCGGCGTGATCCACTGCGTGCTCGAAGGCGGCTTCCTTGACCGAGGGAGCCTGGATCTTCAGATGTCCGAGGCGCTTCTTCAGGAGGCGGACGCGGGCCAGCAGCGTCTTCTCGTGGGGCAGCGGCGCCTCGGCCAGCGGCGTGCCGGGCTTGGGAACCAGGGCCGACAGCGACAGCCGGACCTGCAGGGAACGCGGGATGCGCAGGAGCAGATCAGCGAGCTCTCCGACATCGGCGTCGGTCTCGTCGGGGTAGCCCAGGATGCAGTAGACCTTGACGGCGTTGAGACCGCAGGCGGCGGCG
>JAHITJ010000239.1 GCA_018817795.1 Myxococcota bacterium
GATCCAGGCTGGCGCACTGGGCGACCATGCAGGCGATGCCCGGGTCCTCGGCCGCGAGCTGGAGGCCGTAGCCCCCTGCCACGGAGGTGCCCCAGACGGCCACGCGTGTGGCGTCGATTTCAGGCAACTGCCTCACGAACGCCACCGCAGCGCGGCAGTCCGCGACCTGCAGGTCGCCCAGATACAACTGTCTGGGTTCTCCTCCGCTGGCGCCGAAGTGGCGATAATCATAGGTCAGCGCGGCAAAGCCCGCCTCACGGAAGCGCCGGGCGAAGGCCCCCACCACGATCTCCCGGGTGCCGCCAAGCCCGTTGTTCAAGACAATGCATGGCACGGGAGCCGCCGCGTCATCTGGCAGGTACAACTCTGCGGCAATCTCAATACCGTCCACAGTGAACCGCACCGGCCGCGTCAATCCGCTCCCCGACTCTGCCGCCTCCGCCCTCGACGAATCGCCGGTCGACGGGAGCGCCGCCTCCGGCTCCTTCAGCCATGGGCTGAAGACGACCACCCCCAGATAGAGCCCTGTCACCACGAACAGTCCAAGGATGATCCACACCAGCGTCATCATGGTCATTCTCCCTTCTCTGAAACGCCGTCGGGCGCCGGATCTGCGCGCACCAGCAGCCCCTGCCACAGGAGGGTCCGCAACTGACGCTGCGCGTCCCCCAGATCGCTCGCTCCGGCCCGCCAGGCGTCGGTCCTGAACAGGCCGCCCAGCGCATCCACGACCGCCCATAGGAACTCCGGCGCGATATCCGGGCGCACGTCACCGGCTTGCTGCGCCTCGGTGATGTTGGCCAGGTAGCGTCGGCGGATCTCCTCGATGCTGTCCCGGATGTCGAGCATCTCCAGGAAAAACCCGGCCTGAAGGCGGGACATGAACTCCTGCTTCCACTGTCCCATCAATTCCACCTTCTGGGGAAAGGGGATGTCCCTGGCCTTGATCCCGTCGTACACCGCGAAGCTCCGGGCGACGAGCTCGTCGTGAATCGTCCGCACCAGGTCGACCTTGTCGCGGAAGTGCCTGTAGAAGGTCATCTTGCTCACGCCGGCGACGGCACAGATCTCCTCCACCGAGACCCGCCGGGCCCCATGGCGGGTCATCAACTCCTCGGCGCTGCGAAGTAACGCTTCCCGCTTATCGATGCGCTCTTTCTTTCCAGGTTCCTGCATGTTCGATCCGCTCCTTGCGTAACAAATATCATACGTAATATGCTTTTGTATACGTTTTCCGTATATTTTTGATCATTTCGTATCTTCTGAGATGGAAACCGACCCCCAACTGAAGCGGGTCATTTCGGGATGCAACTGAGGCTCCTGGTCGAAATTGATCCCCAGAGCTTCGAGATCGCCCTCATCAAGTGATCTGGCCTCGTGAAAGGAAGGAGCGTACCGGCCGGCATCATGTCCAGAACACCACCTAAGAGGTGATCACCGGATTTCGGCGCCGCACCGGCCACATCGCGCCTGGGTGTTCTCATTGAGCGAACCACAGTATTGACAGGGGATTTTCACGATCTCCCGGATGATCACGCGCTCGATGATCTGCGGTGCAGCGGCGGGAAGGTCGCAGGAGGCGGCGTCCGCTGCACCGGTTTTCGGCGGCGAAATCCGGGCAATCCTCTCGAAAATGGTCGCCTTGACCAAGGTCCAATGTACCATGCTGCCGATCCAGGTCAGCACATACAGCCCCCCCAGGAAGTCCCCGGTCTCCTTCGGGACGAATTCAGACGCGACCATCGCGCCGATCAGCGGTGCCGCATACAGGACCGCGAATCTGGCCCACGACCGGTCCCGCGTCTTCGAGGCCGCGAAGATCCACGGCAGCCAGTTGACCGCCGGCACGTAAATCCACAGGGACCACCGGTTCATGGGTGGAGCGGGAATGATTTCGCCACGCCTCAATGGTTCACCTTCTTTGACCTGTGTCCGAACGCTGTAATTTTTCCCTTCCACGGGGAAAACGGGCCAGCCTTGATAAAGAAAAAATACCCGGTCCCCCCTTTTCCTGCAATCGCTTTCTCCGGGACCGGAAAGTGGTCCGGCGCAGGCGTGGGCGCTGGAAGTGAGCGCCGGCGGGCGCAGGGGACGGGGGCTTTCCTCTTGTTTCCCCGGGTAGATGCGACCGAAGACGGTCGCCCGACCGTGGGACCGGTCGCACCAACCCGGGGCATCATGTCCGCAACACCGCCGGGGCGGTGTAAGGAGGAAGGCGGGACTCCGGCGCAAGGAATGGGCGAAGGACGTGAACGCGAAGCCGCACAGGCGAAGGGGTGGCAGCTGCGCGGGTTCCTCCCGCCGGGGTCCCCCACCGAGTGCGAATGCATCGGTGGGGGTGTCAGTTGACAGGACCCCGGAGCTGGGCGGCGGGCGGGAACGAGGGCGGGCGCAGGTCGGGATCCGATTTCGATTTCGATTTCGATTTCGATCGGGAGCCGCGAGCGAGATGGAGCTCTCCCGCTGGCGGCGTCAGGTGGCGGAAGATGGATCGTCGGAGGGGGTGATCATGACGCGGTCCATGGTGCGGCAGGCCACGACGTCCACGCCCGCGACGCCGGCGACGTCGCGCAGGAGCACCTGGCCCAGGCGCACCGGCGCCTCGGCCGAGAGGAGCCGGATCGCGGCCATGGCCGCCGGGATGGCCTGGCGGGGCACCGGCGCCGACAGTTTCACCGGCAGGCGCCCGTAGACCGCGCCCGTGATGGGCACCGTGGTCGAGAAGGTGCGCCGCGGGTCCGTGAACTCCTGGCGGGCGTACTTGGCGCCCCTGTTGCACTCCTGGCCCTCGACCTCGATGATCTGGTCGCCCTCGTGGACCAGGCGCAGGGGGCACCCGATGGGGCAACTGATGCAGACGTAGTGCTGTTCCTGCCGCGCTGTCATGGGACACCTCCCCCGTCGACCGGGAGCAGGTCGATCTGCAGGCGGTCCTCGTAGAAGCGCTCCAGCAGCTCGGGCTGGATGGTCAGGTGGATCATCTCCGCGGGCACCACGAAGCGCAGCCTGCGCTCGAGGAGGTTCCCCACGCGCAGGATGCACGGGGACATCCGCGTCTTGGCCCGCATGTACACCGTGTGGGGGCGGTCCGCCGACAGCGTGTGGGGCAGGCAGTAGCGCACGTTGGCCCCCGGCACCAGGGCGATGGCGTCCCGCGGGCGGCGGATCTGGCGCGCGTGCTCCCCGGCGAAGCGCCCGGCGCGCAGGGCCTCCTCGGTCACGAAGTCCACCAGATCGTGGACGTGCAGCACGTTGCCGCAGGCGAACACGCCCGGCAGGCTCGTGGCCAGCGTGGAGTCGACCTTGGGACCGCCGGTCACCACGTCCAGCGCGATGCCCAGGCTCTCGGAGAGCTCGTTCTCCGGGATGAGCCCGATGGACAGGAGCAGCGTGTCGCAGGGCACGTCCCAGGCCCGCGCGGCGTCGGGCCGCCCTGTCTCATCCACGGGCGCCACGGTCACGGCCTCGATGCGGTCGCGGCCGTGGATGCGGGTGACCGTCGTGGACAGGTGCAGCGGGATGCCGTAGTCGTCCAGGCACTGCACGACGTTGCGCGTGAGGCCGTTGGAGTAAGGCATCAACTCGAACACGCCCTCGACCTTGCAGCCCTCCAGGGTCAGGCGGCGCGCCATGATCAGGCCGATGTCGCCCGAACCCAGGATGACCGCCCGCCGGCCGGGCAGGTAGCCGTCGAGGTTGAGAAGCTTCTGGGCCAGCCCCGCGGTGAAGATGCCCGCGGGCCGGGTGCCCGGGATCCGCACGGCCCCGCGGGTGCGCTCGCGGCAGCCCATGGCGAGGACCACCGAGCGGCACTCCACCGTGGCCAGGCCGCCGCGCTCGCTGAGCACGCGCACCAGGCGGTGCCCTGAGGAGTCCACGGCCAGGCCGGTGACGTAACTGTGGGGGGCCACGTCGATGTCCCGGTCCATCACCTGCGTGACGAAGCGCTCGGCGTACTCGGGCCCGGTGAGCTCCTCGCGGAAGTGGTGCAGGCCGAACCCCGCGTGGATGCACTGCCGCAGGATGCCCCCGGCCTCGGGTTCGCGCTCCACCACCAGCACGCGGGACACGCCGCTGTCGAGGGCCCCCAGGGCCGCGGCCAGACCGGCCGGGCCGCCGCCCACCACCACCACGTCGTAGCGTCGGTTCATGCGTCCGAACATGGGGCCTCCTCACCGGCGCCGGCTGTGGTGTCTCCTGCGGACATTCCACCGGCCTCGGTCATGGCCGCTTCACGATCTTCGGCCATCGGGATCACCAGCCACGAGCCCGCGCCGCGCTTGGTCACCTCGTGGAAGGGGACGCCGAGCCGCCGCGACAGGATCTGCATCACGCGGGTCGTGCAGAAGCCGCCCTGGCAGCGCCCCATGCCGGCCCTCGTGCGGAACTTCACACCGTCGAGGGTGCGGGCACCGTGGTCCACGGCCTGGTGCACCTCGGCCTCGGTCACCAGCTCGCAGCGGCACACCAGCCGGCCGAAGCGGGGGTCCGCCTCGACCAGGGCCTGGCGCACCTCGTGGGACTGCGTGGCGAAGCGGGCCGGCGGCGCCACGTGCGGGTTGAACTGGTCGTGCTCCACCAGGGGCAGCCCGGCGCGACCGACCAGCTCCACGACGTGGACGGCGATGGCCGGCGAGGCCGTGAGGCCGGGGGACTGGATGCCGGCGACGTGGAAGAACCCGGGCACCCGCGAGGGCCCGATGATGAAATCCCCGGTGTCGGAGACGGCGCGCAGCCCGGCGAACTCGGCGATGGTGGCGCGCGCGTCCAGGGACGGGCACAGCCTGCGCACGGTGGCGAAGACCTCCTCGCTGCCCTCGGTCGTGGTGGGCACGTCGAAGCGGTCGTCCTGGTCGTGGGCGGTGGGGCCCACCATGAGCGTCCCGTCGAAGGTGGGGATGATGAGGATGCCCTTGGACGCGGGCGTCGGCACCGGAAAGATCAGCCGGGTGACGATGCCCTCGAGGCGGCGGTCGAGGAGGTACTCCTCGCCGCGTCGGGGCCGGATGATGAAGTCGTCCGCGCCCACCAGTGCGGCCACCTTGTCGGCGTGAACGCCCGCGGCGTTGATGATGAAGCGGGCCTCCACGTCGACCCCGGCCACGGAGTCCTCGCCAGGGCCGGCCTTGACCGCCCCGAGTCCAGCCTGGACCGCACCAGGTCCAGATGGGACCGTCGCATGGATCCTGAAGCCGCCGCCGTCGCGCAGCGCGATGGACTCCACCTCCTGCTCGACTCGCAGCTCCACGCCGTTCTGGACGGCACACTCGGCCAGCGCAAAGGCGAACTCGTATGGGTTGATGACGCCGGCCGAGGGCGCGAACAGGGCTCCCACCAGGTGCAGGGAGAGGTTGGGCTCCTCACGCCGCAGCCGCTGCGCGTCCCACATCTCGAGCCCGGGGACCCCCTTGGCCTCGCCGTCGGCCTTCATGCGTTCAAGCGACGCCAGCTCCTCGGCGGAGGCCGCGACCACCAGCTCGCCGCACCGGCGGAACCCGAAGCCCAGCTCACGCTGGAGCTGGTCGAACATGGCGTTGCCGCGCACCTCCAGGAGGCCCTTGAGGGTGCCCGGCGTGGTCTGCTGACCCGCGTGGATGATCCCGGAGTTGGTCTTGGTGGTGCCGAAGCCCACCTCGGCCAAGCGCTCCAGAAGCACCGTGCGCAGGTGGTATCGGGACAGTTCGCGGGCGATGGCGCAACCCACCACGCCGCCGCCGATGATGGCAACGTCGTACATGATTTCACCGTCCTGGCCAGGGATGATCGCCCCGGCCGCCTGGCGATTATTGCCCGATCTTCTGCACCGAGATCGTGATCTCGGAGGTCCCTGGCCGCACCTCGACGCACTCGCTGGAGACCTGGTTGGCGGCCCCGGCGACGGCGTTTTTGGTGCAGAACTGATGGGGCCTTCCGTCGTCCTCATAGCGGATCTCGAACCGGCCGCCGGCGTCGGTGAGCGGACACTGGTCGGGCATGCTCGAATCGCAGACCGCGACACCCTCGACGGGCTGCCCCTCGGCCTGGACGGTGCCGACCACGAGCCGGGTCTGCATGGGACGCTGCATGGGACGCTGGGGACCGTAGCAGGCGGCCAGGACGAGGGCGCCACCGGCGGAGAGAAGACCTGTGGTCCAACGGAGAAGAGCCTGTTTCGTATTCATGGTTCACCCGCTCCTTCTGGCGGAATAATCAAGCAAAAAGCGACCCAATATAGCAGATCGCGACCGAATTTACAGTCCCTTCCTCCCGCATCCTGAACAGGAAACATCGTTTCAATTTCGATTTCAATTGGGGAACGGCGGACGGGCCGCTTACAGGCGGGCGCCGGCGGCGAGCTTGAGCAGGTTCAGCAGCATGCGGGCCTTGCCCGCCTTCTTGGCCAGGATCGCCAGATACAGCAACTCGAGGTTCCGGGGGGGGACCGTGACGTGCGCCTTCTTCTGCAGCTTCGCCGCGCCGGGCCTGCATGTGGTCACACACAGCCCGCAGCCTATGCAGCGGTCGGCGTCCAGCCGCACCGTGCGCGCCTCACGATCCAGCGTCAGGGCGTCCATCTGGCAGCGCTTGACGCACACGCCGCAGCCGTTGCACGCGGCGGCGTCGATGGTCGCGAAGTAGTTGGTCGCGAACAGCCCGGCAGGTTTATCGAACTTCTTGGCGGCCGTCAGGACCCCGCAGCAGCAGCCGCAGCACAGGCAGATGCAGAACGCCTGCAGGGAGTTTCCGGGCTGCAGCACGAGGCCCTTCTTCTCGGCCGTGTCCAGCAGGTCCAGGCACTCCTGGCGGGTGATGTACCGGCCGCGGCCACGCTCGACGTAGTCGCTCTCGCCGAAGAAGACGCAGACCTCGATGTCGTCGACCTGGGTGCAGGGACGGCCCAGCAGCGCCTCGCCCTGCTTGCACACGCAGTTGGCCACCCCGATCTTCTGGTCCGTGTGCTCGACGTAGTGCCGCATGTTGTCGTAGGTGTCGATGCGGTGCTCGGGGACGATGGCCTTCAGGTGGGGGCTCGTCCGCAGTTGGGGCAGCATCCCCTTGAAGAACTCGTCCTTGAAGCCCGCGTCGAAGTACTCATGCATCAGACGCATCAGTTCAGGGGTCAAATCGTCGACGTGGAATTCGAACATGCCGATGGCCAGGAACGCGACGGAATAGCCGTAGGGACTCCGCGTGCTGCGCCGGATGCTGCCCTTGGACCACAGACGTTCCAGGATCTCCCCCAGCGCGCCCTCGTCGATGTCCCGCCCGTGGGTGCGCGCGAAGCGCCGGCGGATGCGCCACAACCTCGAGTGCGTGAGCCCCAGGCACAGGACGACCTCGGCCTCGGCCTCGGTGAAAAAGTACTTCAGCACGTCCAGCTCCACACCGGAGTCGGTGGCCGGAAAGCCGATGGGATACTGGTCGAGATGTTGCTGAAGGCGCCGGTAGAGCTCGGTCATTCGTACACGTACTTCAGGCGTTGGGCCCGGGAGACCTGCTCGCGACAGGACGGCCCCGACGGGCCGAGCTGGCGCTCATGTTCCACGATGAACTGGACGTCCTCCCGGGAGAGGTCCTTTTTGCAGAACAATCTGAACAGGAGGTTCATGCGCTCGGGGGCGACCTGTGGAATCACCTGTACCAGCTTGGACAGATGGCCGGTGTCCTCGATGCCCTCGAGCTTCTGCACGGCCAGCTCGAAGACGGCCTGGTCGGAGTCCGACAGACGGGCCAACGTCACGTCGATCAACTCGGCGAAGCGCTCATGCTCACGATCCAGCTGGGTGATGCCCCGCCAGGCCAGGGCCAGCGCCTTGGCGCGCACCAGCGACGAGGCGTCATGGCCTGCGGCGCCCAGGACGAATGTGATCGCGCGCTCGCGAGGCCAGCGCTCCAGACGCGTCAGCGTCATCATGCGAACGAACACGTCCGGGGACGCGACCAGCTCCTTGACCAGACCGATGGCCTCGGGCGTGTACGAGGCGATCTGCCCCAGCTTCGCGCGATCTGCCTCGGACAGCATCTCCCCCGAGGCCGTGTCCCGGTCCGGGTCCAGCGGCTTCTCCTTCTTCGAGCAGGCACAAAGCGCCAGAACCATGATGAGCGGCAGAATCAAACCCGGCGCAAGCCGGCGACATGAGGCGTCCGCAAAAGGACGCCGGAAAACAAACGCTGACTGCATCTAGGGTTCTCCCGTCTTCGGCAACCGCGGACCGAACAGGGCCGAGCCGACGCGCACCCAGGTGGCTCCCTCGGCGATGGCGACCTCATAGTCCCCGCTCATGCCCATGGACAACTCAACAAGATTCACGTTCTCAAGGTGACGCGTCCCCGCCTCGGCGAGCAGCCGGGCCAGCTCGATGAAGTGCGGACGCACGGCCTCCGGGTCCAGATCGAACGGCGGCAGCGTCATCAGTCCCCGACAGCGCACGTGCGGGGTGTCCGCGAACAGGCGCAGGAAAGCGTCGAGCTCACCAGGCGCGAGGCCGTTCTTCTGGGGTTCGTCACCGGTGTTCACCTGCACGAGCACGTCCTGCACGATCCCGAGGGTCGCGGCGCGCCGCTCCACGGCCAGCAGGATCTTCTCGCGCGAGATCGTGTGGATCCACGAGGCCTTCCCCACGATCATGTTCACCTTGTTCTCCTGCAGGGGCCCGATGAAGTGCCAGACGGCGCCGGACACCGCGGAGGACTTGTCACGCAGCTCCTGCGCGTAGTTCTCGCCGAAGTCGACCTGTCCACAGGCCACCGCCTCGGCGACGACCCCGACGGGTTTGGTCTTGGAGACCGCCAGCAGCCGCACCGAACCCGGGGGCCGGCCGGCGCGTTGTTCCGCTGCGGCGATCTTCCCACGCACGACGGCGAAGTTGTGACGGAGGGTTTCCCGGTCAACCATCGTGACGACTCCAGGGCAGCGCAGGCCACTCCGGATGCAGACGGTACAACGCCTCGACGACCTGCGCCAGCGGCAACCCCACGACGTTGGTGTACGAGCCGTTGATCCGGTCGGTCCAGGCGGCGGCGTGCCCCTGCACGGCATAGGCGCCGGCCTTGTCCTGCCAGTCGCCGGCCAGGGCGTGCGCGTCGAGTTCATCCGGGGATAGTTGCCGGAACGTCACGTCGGTCACCTCGCAGAAGCCCTCGCGCCGCCCGTCGGGCATGCGCAAAGCCACTCCGGTGATCACCTGGTGGGTGCGTCCGGCCAGCTGCCGCCACATGTCGTAGGCCTCCTCCCGGGAGGCCGGCTTTCCGAGGATGTGCCCGTCACAGACGACGATCGTGTCGGCCGCAACCACGCACAGGATCGTTTCTGTGACTGCGTCTGCCTTCTCAATGGCCAGGCGCAGGGCGGTCTGAAGCGGCTCCTCCCCGGGGACCAGGCGCTCCTCGGTGTGGGCGGGCGACACCTGCAACGCAAGACCGAGCCCCTCGAGCATGGCCCGACGGCGCGGCGAGGCGGAGGCCAGGACCAGATGCGGCCCTGCGGGACGGGACTGGCTCATGTCGGCACCTCCCCGGGGAAGCCGGCGCCGGCGGCGAACCAGGCATCAAAGTCGGCGACCGCCCGTTCGGCCAGCATCCGTCTTTTTTCCGCCTTGGGGAGGCGTCCCGTCACCTGCAGCGGCGGCCACAGCCCCAGGTGCACGTTCGTCGGCATGTACGGTGAGGGGGCGTGGCGGATGTGCCAGGCGAGGGCGCCCAGCGCGCAGGTGACCGGCGGCTCCACGAAGGAGACGCCACGCAGGCGTGCTGCCAGCTTCAGCGCGGAATACAGCCCCAGCGCCATGCTCTCCACGTAGCCTTCCACGCCGCACAACAGCCCCGAGAGCGCCGTGTGGGGCCGCCCCGGCAGGAACAGGCCCTCCTCGAGGCGGCGCGGCGCATCGACATAGGTGTTGCGGTGCACTTCTCCGAGGCGCAGGAAGCGAGCCTCGCGAAGGGCCGGGATCAGGCGGAAGACCCGCTCCTGGGACGGATAGGTCATGCGCGTCTGGCAGCCGACGAGGTTGAACGCGGTCCGGTGCCGGTTCTCCATGCGCAGCTGGACCACCGCCCAGGGCCGGGCGCCGGTGCGCGGATCGATGAGCCCGATCGGGCGGAGCGGACCGTAGCGCAGCACATCACGGCCGCGCTCCACCATCAGTTCCACCGGGCTGCAGTTCTCGAAGTAGCGGGGCTCCTCGAAGGCGCGCGGGGTCACCTTGTCGGCCGCCGCGATGGCATCCACGAAGGCCTCGTATTCCGCCCGGTTCATAGGGCAGTTCACGTAATCACCGCCGGAGTCCTCGCTTCCAGCGTCCCCGCCAGCGTCCCCGCCAGCGTCCCCGCCCGCGGAGTCCACTCCGCCAGCGTCCCGACCCCAGCGCGAGGCCGAGAAGGCGAGGCTCCAGTCGAGGCTGTCGGCCTCCACCACGGGCGCTATGGCATCATAAAAATAGAGACCCTCGCTGCCGATGGCCCCGGCGATGGCCTGCGCCAGCGCGGGACGGGTCAGCGGGCCCGTGGCCAGGATCGCGGGACCTTCCGGGATCGCGGTGATCTCGGCGCGCACCAGGCGTATCCGCCCGCAGGCGGCGATCTCCCCGGTCACTGCGCGGGCGAAGCGACCGCGGTCAACGGCCAGCGCGGTGCCCGCGGCTACGGCGTGCTCGCGGGCCAGGGGGATCAGCAGCGACCCCAGTTGGGCCAGCTCGCGCTTGAGCAACCCGGTCGGCCGCGCAGGATCATCGGACTTCAGGGAGTTCGAGCAGACCAGCTCGGCGAGATCACCCGACTGCCATGGGGGCGTGGAGCCATCGCCTGCGGCTGTCTCTTCGCCGCCGCGGGCTTCGATCAATTCGACGTCGAAGCCTAGACGGGCAAGGGTCCAGGCGGCTTCGCAGCCGGCCAGCCCGCCTCCCACAACGGTGACCGCAGTGCCGGACCCGTAGGCGACGGGGACATCGGCGATGGGGCCGTCGGCGACGGAAACGTCGGGATCAGTTTTCCGCATTTTTCGTGAAGTTGCACTTCGGGCAGACCAGCGTCTTGCGTGCCCGCCGAAGCGTGCTTTTGAGGAACAGGTAATCGTTGCCGCACTGCGGGCAGTTTTCCTTCATCGGCCGGTCCCAGGTGACGAAGTCGCACGGGGTCGCGGTGCCGTAGTTGGAACAGCCGAAGAAGACCTTGCCCTTCTTGCCGCGCTTCTCCACGAGCATGCCCTTGCAGTCCGGCTTGGGACACTTGTATGGCAGCGTCAGCGGCAGCGTGCCCTTGCATTCGGGGTACCGGGTGCAGCCCAGGAACGGGCCGAACTTGCTCTGGCGGACAATCATGCCGGACGCGCACAGCGGGCATTTCTCGTCACGCTTCTCGGGCTCGACCACGGTGACCTTGCCGTCAGCCTCCTTGCGGTACTCACGGGTGTTCTTGCAGTCCGGATAGTTCGCGCAGGCCAGGAAGCTGCCGTTGGAGCCCCAGCGGATGACCATGTTTCCACTGCACTTGTCGCAGGGGATGTCGGTGGGCTCGATCTTCGAGCGGATATTCGGCAGGTCCCGCTCGGCGGACACGACCACCGGATGGAAGGTCGTGTAGAAGTCGCCGATGAGCTTGCGCCACTGGATCTGGTCCTCCTCGACGCCGTCGAGGTTCTTTTCCATGTCGGCGGTGAACTCGACGTTGACGACCTCCGGGAACGCCGTCACGAGCAGGTCCGTGACGATCTCGCCCAGCTCGGTGGGCACGAAGCGGCCGGCGCTGCGCTCGATGTACTTCCGGTTGGCGATGGTGGTCATGATCGTGGCGTAGGTGGATGGGCGGCCGATGCCCTTCTCCTCGAGCTCGCGGATGAGCGTGGCCTCGGAGAAGCGCGGAGGCGGCTGGGTGAAACGCTGCTCCCGGTTGACCGAAACCAGCCCGGGGCGTTCGTCGACCTTCAGATCCGGCAGCTGGTTGTCGCCTTCGGGATCAGGCGTTTCCTCGCCGGCGGCGGCCTTCTCGGCCTCCTTCTCGCGGTTCTCCTCGTAGAGCACGGTGAAGCCGGCGAAGCGCTGCACAGAGCCGGAGGACCGCAGCGTCAGGCGTCCGCGCTCGGTCTCGACCACCGTCGCGTCGAAGATCGCGGGGTTCATCTGGGAGGCGACAAAGCGCTTCCAGATGACCTCGTACAGGCGCGCCAGGTTGCGGGCGTCGGTGCGGTTGGTGTTGGAACTGAGGATCAGTTGCTCCACCTGCTCGGGGGTGCGGGCGACGTCGGTGGGCCGGATGGCCTCGTGGGCGTCCTGGGC
>JAHITJ010000240.1 GCA_018817795.1 Myxococcota bacterium
ACCGACATGACCCCGGCCTCCCTCTCGATCCTGGCCGCCCTGGAGACCCCCGACGGCACCGGCCTGTCCCTCCTCGTCGAGGACGTGGTCGTCACCTACATCCGTCCCGGCTTCGGCACCGACCTTCCCGGTTTCTTCGTGCAGGCCGAACAGACGGGCCCGGCCCTCTTCGTCGCCGTGGACCCAAGCACGCTGTCCACCGCGATCCTCGTGGGTGACATGATCACCTTCACCGTCGAGGCCATGGGCACCGCCGGCGGGCTTCGCTTCGCCGCCGAGATCACCGACGACGTGAGCGTGGCCAGCCACAACAACTCCGTGGCTGCGCTCCTTCAGAACGTGAACAACGCCGCCGACCTGGTGTCGGCCCTGGACGACTACACCAGCGAACTGGTGGCCGCCGACCTGACGATCACCTCCGACTTCACCGGCGCCGGCTCCGGGCACATGGCCGCGCAGGTCGCCACCACGGCGATCCCGTCGGACACCAACCTCAAGCTGCGCCTCCCGACGTCGATCCTCAACACCCTCGAGCTCGAGCAGGGCTGCGTGGTCGCCCTCGCTGGCACGCCCTTGTGGCGCTACCTCTCCACCGCCCAGCTCTCGGCCTGGGACGTGGATGACCTCAGCGTCACCTCCTGCCCTGACCTGCGCGTGGTCTCGGCCACCGCCGCCAGCGACACCACCGTGATCGTGACCTTCAGCCGCAGCCTCAACAGCTCGACCCTGAACCTGTCCGGCGCCCAGTTCACCATCAGCGGGCTCTCCGTCACCGGCGCGGCCATTTCCGGCGCGAACGAAGTCACCCTCACGACCTCCACGCAGGTCGGCGGGACCGCCTACACCGTGGTCGCCGCGGGCAACCTCCAGGACATCTACACCAACGGAATCGACCCGGCGGCCAACTCGGCCTCCTTCTCGGGCTTCATCACCCCCGCGGTGGTCCTGGTCAACGAAGTGAACTTCAACATCGGTTCGGGCTGCGATCTGATCGAACTGCGCGTCATCTCCGGCGGCTCCATGGACGGCTTCAAGCTTTACAACCGTACGGATCTGCTCGTGACCTTCACGGGGCTCAACGTTCCCACCAATGCCCTCATCCTGGTCCACATCAACGGCGGCAGCGCCACCTGCAACCCGCAATCGGCCACCAACGAAGTGAGCGGACCTGCCGAGCAGCCCAACCCCGGGGTCACCACCAACATCAACACGGCGTATGACTGGTATTCGACCATCAGCGGACAATCGGCCACCGACGGCGCCGTCGCGATCTACACCAATCTCGACGTCCTGCTCGACGGCGTCCTGCTCACCGAAGAACTGACGGGCACCGCGGCGGCAGGCAGCGAGACCGGAGCAGCCAACATCGTGGCCGCCGGAGGCTGGACCAATCTCGACGGCTCCGTCCCCGTGGGCGGCTACATCGACGACCTGTTCAGCGCCAACGCGGTCATGGATCTCAACGGCACGGGCACCACCGCGGCCGGAACGAGCATCCAACGGACCTCCAACGCCGACAACAACCACCAGGGTGACTGGGCCGTCGTCGCCTCCTCCTGGGGCCTGATCAACGCCGGTCAGACCGATTTTTAAACGCCCCTCCCCGCCCGCCGAACTCTCGCATTATTTGCTCTGCACCTCCAAAAATAATCATTTCTTCTTGAACATTCACGTTCATCGTTTGATCTGCGCCTGATCTTTGCTACCGTAATGAAAGAGGTGGCGTCATGAACAGGCATTTCATCTGGCTTCCGGTGCTCACCGCGTTCTTCTGGCTTGGTTCCTGCACCTTCGACACGAGCGGGCTGGGAAAGATCAACAACGACAACGTCAACAACGTCAACAACGCCCAATGCGGCAACGGCACCCTCGAGACGGGGGAGACCTGCGACGGAACCGAACTCGGAGGCGCCACCTGCCTCTCCCAGGGCTTCGAGACCGGCACCCTGGCCTGCGCCACGGACTGCCTGTCCCTGGACACCTCCGGCTGCCAGGACAACCCGCCCGTCTGCGGCAACGGCACCCTCGAGACGGGGGAGACCTGCGACGGAACCGAGCTCGGAGGCGCCACCTGCCTGTCCCGGGGCTTCGAGAGCGGCACCCTGGCCTGCGCCGGTGACTGCCTGGCCTTTGACACCGCCGACTGTCAGGGCACGGCCCCTGTCTGCGGCAACGACCAGATTGAGGGCACCGAGACCTGCGACGGGACCGATCTGTTCGGGGAGACCTGCCAGAGCCAGGGCTTCCTCTCCGGAACGCTGGCCTGCCTGGGCGACTGCACCGGCCTGGACACGTCCGCCTGCAGCAACTGCGGCAACGCCCAGATCGAGAGCGGCGAGGCCTGCGACGGCGACAACCTCGGCGGCGCCTCCTGCACCGACTTCGGGTTCG
>JAHITJ010000241.1 GCA_018817795.1 Myxococcota bacterium
AACAACGGGACCGCGCCGCCGGACTCCCTGCTGGGCTGGGCGCTGCGCTGCGGCGAGACCGTCACCGGGCTGGTCGCGGCCAACGCGCTGGTGCGTCCGGGCGGCTTTGCCGGCATGGTCCCCAAGAGCCTGAAGAAAAAGATGAAGGAAAAGAGCTTCGCGGCCAACGTGGACCGGAACACCATCCTCGAGTGCGAAAAACTGGGACTGACCCTCGACGAGTTCTTCCAGATCGCCATCGAGGCCATGACGCCGCTGGCCCCGCTGCTGGGCCTTTCCCCCAACGTGGAGTAGAAAATGGAACTTTCACGCGACACCAGGGAAGCACTGGAACTGCACTTCGACCTGAATGAACTCGAGGCCGTGCTGGAGCTTGAGACCGGCCTCGACGCCAACTGGGGGCAGACCATCTTCGTGCTGCATCCCTCGGGATGCTGGGGACTGACGCGCTCGAGTTATTCGGATCCATATAGAAAATTCTTGATGGACCCGCGCCAACCCTGCACGGTCCGGGAGCGCCATTTCGAGGACACGTTCACGATCACGGCAGCCGACGGCCGCGAGCTCCCGATCAAGTTGTATCTCAAGGATCTAGACGCCGCCCGCGCCTTTGCGGAGGCCTTCACCAGGCGGGCGGAGACCCTGCCCGCGCCGGAGCCGGAGCCCGAACCGGTGAAGAAGGGCGCCAGGCCCAAGCCCGGCCCAAAGACGACTGCAACCAAGGCCGCCCCTCCCGTGGGTGTCTCCGGCCTGGACCCCAATGTCCAGATTCTGCACGACCCGATGGATCCGGTCGACGCCGCGGGCAACTCCATGCAGAACTTCTTCGAGCGGGTCATCGCGCGCATCGGCGAAGTCCCGCCGCCGGACTCGCCGGGCCCCAGGACTGAGAAGCCGTCGGACCCTCCGTCGCCGGAGTTCATCAGCCTCGTCGACACCGGCGACGTGTTCGCGAAGATGCCCAGCAAATGGAAGCAGGCCACCGAAGCCTACATGTCCGCCTGGGACCGCCGCCATGATCCGCAGGTCGCCCTGAAGCTCGCGGCCCTGTTCGAGCAGAAGCTCGACCTCGAAGCCCTGCGCGTCTGGCTCGAGCGTGCCGTCGACACCCTGCCCCCCGGCAAGGAACGCAACCATGCTGCAGCCCGCCTGATCCAGTTGCTGCAGAAGATCAACGCCTCGGCCGAGACCATCGCCCTGTGGCAGTCGAAGATCGTCTGAACATGCATGAGGACCTTCCCATCAGCGGCTGGGCGGCCCTGGGCCTGCTGGCGGTGTTCGCCGTCGTGGAGACGGTGGCGCTGGCACGGGCCGGGCGGCGCGGGAAGCGGCAGGAGCTCGCGAGCATGCTGGCCATCGGCTCCTGCTCGATCATCTGGGCAGCCTCCCTGGCCGAGGGCGTCTTTTCAGGCGGCTGGCTGCCCGCCTTCACCGGCTGGTTCGGCGCGGCGATCTTCGCGCTGGGCGTGGGGCTTCGCGCAGCCTCGTTCTCCCAGCTGGGGCGCTTTTACAACCCCGCGGTCACGCTCCATGACGACCATCAACTGATCACCACCGGCATCTACAAGCATGCGCGCCACCCGCTCTACGCAGGATCCCTGTGCCTGTTCCTGGGCTTTCCGCTGGCGTTCTCCAGCGCCGTGGGTCTGGGGCTGTTCCTGGTGCTGGCCGTGCCCGTGTTCGCGTGGCGAATCCGCGTTGAGGAGCGCGCGCTGGCCTCGCACTTCGGTCCGGAGTGGGAGGAATACCGCCGCCGCACGCCGGCGCTTTTCATTTGAAGCAAGGAAGATGATCGACGAACCCGCAGAGCTCGCAGCAGGGGGCCTCCGGTTGATGATCAGGCCTTCACTGGGGGAGGATCGTCGACCGGGGGAGGATCGTCGACCGGGGGAGGATCGTCGACCGGGGGAGGCTCGATCTGCACTTGGGAGGAGGACTCATCCGCATCGGCTCTGGCCCGGGCGGCGAACCCATCCGCATCAGCCTGCTCCTGGGCGGCCGTCTCAGCCATCTCGGCGGCATCGGCGTCATCCACAAGAGCGATCTCCTGATCCTCAGAGCACACGAACAGCGTGTCGCGCAGGCCGGCGAAGCGGGTGAAGACGTCGGTGCCGTACTTGGCGAAGTGTTCGCGGGTGAAGCCCATCATGACCAGATCGGCCTCGCCCGAGGTCGTCGTAACCAGCTCCTCATAGCTCTTCCACGTCGTGTACGGAAGGACCTGAACGTTCTGCGGGGAGATCGGGAGGCGACCCTTGTGGATCAGGTCCTTCAGGAAGTGGCCACGGCTGGCCTGCATGTGCTCGGGCATGGAAGCGAACACCGTGATCTCTCCGTTGGCCCATTCCGGGTGGCCCATCATGATGTAGGCCAGCAGGATCATCAGGTTCGCGTTACCCAACTGATGCTGGGTCAGCCAGATGTGGATGCTCTTGTGGTAGCCGCAGCGGTAGTCCGAGGAGCGCATCACGCAGATGTTGAAGTCGCACTCCAGCGCCAGCTTGACGCCGTTCTTCAGGTTGTCCAGGGCGTTCTCCTCCTGCCGCTCATCCCTGGAGAACTCGAGGATCAGTCCGTTGTTGTCCATGCCGGCGACGCCGGGCACCTGGATGATCTGGGCCACCGAGGTCGTAAACGAGGGCGACACGATGGTGTCGGCATAGATGCCCGCGCGGCTCTCGCCGGTCAGTTTGATGATCTTCTCGAGCTCCTTGCGCGCCTTCTGGTTGTTCTCCCGCGTCAGAAAGCCGTTGATGTAATGGAAATAGGATCCGAAGCCCTGCCGGTGGGCGAGCCAGCGCAGCAGGTCGAAGGCGGCCAGGCGCTTGAAGGTGGAACAAGAGACGGCGATGAACGAGGGGCGCCAGTCAGCCCCGCGGATCGGCGAACGGTTCTTCTGCATCCAGATCTGCAGGCGGCGCACCATCTGCTGGACGGCACCCTTGAAAAGCACGGCGATGCCCTGCTCGGCGTGGTGGGTGCGGCGCATGCTGACGTAGATCGCGACCATGAAGACGACCGCCGTGAGGGTGGCCAGGAACTCCGTGATCACCATCATGATGATGCAGCCGACCGCGCCGGTCAGCGAGATCCACCAGCGGGAGCGGAACGAGGGACGATAGGACGGATTGGCCGCGAAGTGCTCCAGCACCGAGATCAGGCAGATCGCCCCGTAGGTGACCAGGAAGAACTGCGACACGATGGACGCGACCATGTTCACATCCCCGAGCATGATGAAAACGATGGCGATGACCATGGTCACGATGGTCCCGTTGAGGGGCTCGTTGGCAGGCCCTACGCCCATGGTCAGCAGACCGTTGATCTTCTTTCCGGGAAAGATCTGATCCCCTGCCAGGGCCTGCATGGTACGCGGGGCGATCAGCAGCGAGCCGATGGCCGAGCTCAGCGTGGCTGCCGCCAGGCCGAAGGGAATCAGCCATCCCTGGGCGGCGATCTGGCTCATGTACAGTTCGTCGGAGGCCAGTTGTTCAGAGGTGCCGTTCATGCCCAGTTTGAGCACGGTGAGCGTGTAGACCACCAGCCCCAGGAGCACCGCGACCATCGTGCCCAGCGGGATCGAGCGTCGCGGGTTGGCCAGGTCTCCGGACAGCCCGACACCCGCGGTCATGCCGGTGAAGGCGGGGAAGCAGACAGCGAACACGAAGGTCCAGGAGTAGTTCCCCTGCACCGGAGTGCTGGACTGAGAGAGGTTGCTGAAGTCCCAGTTTCCGCCCAGGAAGAACGCCACGAGGCTGATGAACAGGATGACCACGACGCTGTAGAGCAGCATCACGCCCATGGATGCGCCCTTCTTGAACACGAGGACGGCCAGAATCAGTCCCATCGGGAGCGAGAACATGCGCGGATCGGGCGTGAAACCGAAGGTCTCACGGATCCACGGGTACAGCGGCGTGAAGCTCTGCGCGAAGGCGATCAGGTAGAAGGCGACCGAGATGGCCTGGGACAGGTACAGGCTGACGCCGATGGCTGCGCCGATGTTGGTGCCGAAGGAGCGCGAGATGATGTAGTACTCACCGCCGCCCTCGACCTTGCGGTTGGTGGCGATCTCGGAGACCGCCAGGGCGGTGGGGATGGTGATGGCGTGGCCGACGACGACGATCAGGAGCGCGCCCCAGACACCCTGGTGCCCGACCGCCCAGCCAAAGCGCAGGAACATGATGGCGCCCAGGATCGTGCTGATGGCCGCCAGAAAGACCGGCATGGTACCGAAGCCGTGGCCGGCATGCGGCGCCAATTCCATGGTGGGGGATTTCTCGTTCATCGGCGATCACTCCTGGTTCGCGAACACCCTTGCCGGGACACCGGCGCGGGTTGGGCGGGAAAATAGCACAATTTGCCTTCGGGAATCATCTTAATTAAGTCATGGTCTGTTGAGCATTCTTTAATAGATGTCGGCTCTTATCGCGTGAACGGGAGGCTATTTTTTCTTCGGAGTTCGAAACTCGGCGGCGTCGACGCCGAAGCGCTGCATCATGTTGTACAGCGTCGCACGGGACACGCCCAGGAGGCGGGCCGCCTGCGTGGCTGATCCGCCCGTTTCGGCCAGCGCCCGGGTGAGGCTCTCGCGCTCGGTGTCGCGCAGGGATCCGACCTTCCCGCGTTGTGCAGACGGCGGCGCCGGGGTGTCGTACTCGGCCAGTGGGGTGAGCTGCATCTCGTCGGAGTCGCGCATGAAGTCGACGCGATCGAGAACGGTGGCCCGTGTGTCGAGAAAGTGCACGGCAGCCTCCATCAGATGCTCGAGTTCGCGCACGTTCCCGGGCCAGTCATGGGCCTCGAGCTGGGCGATCACCTCCGGAGAGATGCTCCGGGCGACCTTGCCCAGCTGGGAGACGTAGCGTTCCAGGAACAATTTCGACAGCAACAGCACATCAGACCTTCGCTCCCGCAGCGCCGGGACGCGGATCTGGATCACGCGGAGCCGGTACAGCAGATCGCCGCGGAAACGGTTCTGTGCCACGAGCTTCTCCAGGGGCCGGTTGGTCGTGGAAAGCACGCGCACGTTGACGTCGTACTCGTCGGTACCGCCCACGCGGCGGCACCGGCGCTCCTCGAGCACGCGCAGCAGCTTGGCCTGCATCTCCAGGGGCATGTCGCCGATCTCGTCGAGCAGGATCGTCCCACCCTCGGCCAGCTCGAACTTGCCTGGCTTGCCTCCGCGGCTGGCGCCGGTGAACGCCCCCTCCTCGTAGCCAAACAACTCACTCTCCAGAAGCTCGCTGGGTATGGCGGCACAGTTGATGCCGACGAACGGCATCTCATGGCGGCTGGAGTGGTTGTGGATGGCCTGGGCGAACACCTCCTTGCCGGTGCCGCTCTCGCCGATGATCAGCACGTCCACGTCCGAAAGCGCCGCGAGCTTGGCCAGCTTGACGCGTTCGACGAAGACCGGGGCGCTGCCCGCAAGATCGTCGAAGGTGTAACGCACGGCCGTGCCCGCGATGCGATCGACGCTGCGCTTGATGTGTCGCAGCTCGGACAGGGTCAGGATGTGCCCGGCGCCGGCCCCCGTGTCGTCGAGCAGGGGCCGTGCGGTCAGGAGGACCTCGCCCGCGGGCAGCTGGATAAGGTGTGCTTCCATTTGGACGGGCCCGCCGGTGAAGTCAGGCCACTTGCCGGGACAGCGGGAAAGCTTCTTCCCGATGATCGAGGCGACGCTCATGAAGGAGAGGGCTGCGCGGTTGGCGACCGTCACACGTCCCTGCGGATCGACGCCGATCACGCCGTCGCCGATGGCGTCGAGGGCCGTCTCCATGCGGGTGCGCGTGATGTTCAGTTGCCGGGCCGTGCGGAAGTTCGACATCAGCAGGGAGGCCTGCATGGCCAAGGCCTCGAGCATCTGCAGGTCCACCTGGGAGAAGACGCCGGTGGGTGCGCTCTTCTCCGCGTAGACCACGCCGAACCGCTCCCCCGGCGCAGCCGTCGTCGAACCGGACGCGGACGTCACCCCGACGGCTCCGGAAGGAACCACGTTGGTCCCAACGGGCACAGCCATCACCCGGGCGCTGTCCCGCTCGGCGAGGCGAAACCAGTCATCGGAGAACTCCGACGTCTGCGAGATCGGCAGCGCGAGGTAGACACGCTTGCGCGTGGCGTTGACCTTCCTCGTCACAGGCTGCCAGGCGCCCGTCACACGACCGACCTGGGCCTGCGGCGGTCCCGCGTTGTCCGAAGGTTCGAACACGACCGCGTCGGCGCCGATCATCTCCTGCACGAGCTGGAGAAGCTGGGCGATGAGGGTCTCCTCGTCGGCGGCCTGCGCCAGCGTCTGGCTACGCACGAGCACCTCCTGCAGCCGGTTCCGCTCCACGCCGATCAGGTTCGCCGACGTGACCAGGTTCTGCTGCAGGCGCTCGAGCTGGATCAACAGCCGCTGGGTGTATTCATGACGCCGCGCGTTCTCGCGCAACATGCCGTCGGCCTGCACCCAGAGTTCCTCGGACAACTGCGGAGCCACATCGCACATCTGCAGGCCGTCGGAGTGCAGCTGGTCCATCGATGCGTCGGCTATCTGGATGAACGAGCGGGCCATCTGATCGGCGGGCTCGAGCACGTGGCGCTCCACGATGCGGTCGGACAATCGCCGTCCGAACTCGCGGAACTGCGCGGACACCTGCTCAATGCGGGACAGCGTCCCGTACTCGAAGAACAGGGACTGCGCCTGGGAGAGGTGCCAGGCAGGATGACGCACGCGTTCGTGCCCATGAATTTCCGATCCCTGGTCCTGCTTGAGATGTCCGATCAGGCGGGCAGCCTTGAGATGCAGATCGCCGAGCAGGAAGCCGTGGGAGAACTTCGGGGCCAGCGAGATGGCCCTGTAAAAATAGTCCAGCGCCTTCATCTCCTGGCCCATGGAACTGTGACATGACGCGTAGAAATCCAGCGCCCTGATCAGGTGAACCGGCTGAAGGGGCTCGCGGCTGGCGAGGGTGGCGACCTGACCGGCGAGGTCCATGGCCGCATCGTTCTCGGCGCGGGCCAGCGCCACCTCTCCGGACGCCAGCAGGTAGAAGAAGCGAGTCTGGTCGTCGAGGCCGGAGAACCCCGGCGCGAGCTCCTGAAGAATGCCCGCACAGGTGGGCAGTTGTCCGAGACGAAGGGCCGACAGCGCATCGAATACGCGGATGCGATGATAGT
Source organism: Myxococcota bacterium (assembly GCA_018817795.1). Lineage (GTDB taxonomy): Bacteria > Myxococcota_A > Polyangia > HGW-17 > HGW-17 > HGW-17. Next base: position 7,159 of record JAHITJ010000241.1, read on the forward strand.
TCTCCTCGATGGCGCGGCAGTTCTCCATATGAAGGGCCCGCGAGAACAGTCCCCTCGCGTCATGGTGGCGTTCCACCTCCCAGTTGGCCAGCCCGAGCATCATCATCAGGTTCGCCGCCGTGTTCACGTCCGACACGCGGGAGGCGCGCGCCAGCAGGATCAGCAGGTGAGGCAGCACCTGGACGAAGCGGCCTTCGGCCATCTGTGCGACACACCAGGCCTCGGACATGGCTTCGGAGGTGCCGGCAGCCTGCAGGACCTGGGGGCCGGTCGGGGTGCGGCTCATGGCAGCACCCCGTTGACGACACACATTCCGGGCCCTGAAGACCCGGAAAAAAACTTGATCATGCCGGAATAAAGGCTTGCGCGCAGCGTTATAACACACGGGTTCACCACAAGGCGAACCGCATCATGGCGCAAGGCTCCTTTCTCCTGGCCCGCCTGAGAATGGTCTCGGGCGGGCACTTTTTTTTGCCCCCACCAAATCGTAGAATGAATCATCGAAACAGGCAGTGATTCCGGGTGGGCTGTGGAGCGTGAATTCATGGTTGCGGTGACGGCGATGTGGTGACAAAAGATTTGAAAAAAGGAATGAATCCCATCGCAGTCCCATTCTATCCTGAAGCTTTTGATTTGCCAATTGCGTTTTCTTAGACGACTCAAAAAGTTCACGGGGACGAACGAAGGGCGCTGCATACAGAGAACTTGACAACCCCCGGTCGTCCTTGCTATTCATGAACCTGAAACGAGACGAGTATGCCATTGGCACGACATTGGGTTTCGGGAACCCTTGGCAACGAGATCGAGTCTGTATGAAGCCCATCCTCAAGACCGAATACCGGAAGAAACGGATCCCCGAGCGGATCGAGCTGGCCAGGACCGTGCTCACGCAGGCGCTGTCGAGGCCGAAGATCCTGCGCCGGCTCGACGAATTCGGGTACGGGTCGGCGATGCTGCGCGAAGGACTTGAGCTGGTGGAGCGGGCCGTCGCCTCCCGATCAAAGCTGGCCGACGAGACCGGGCGCGGACCGTTGGGCGCGGCAGAGTTCTCCCGGTTGCTCGAACATGCCCTTGCACAGGGGCGCGAGCTGCGGCTCGTCTCCCGCAAGGCCTTTGCCCGTGACAAACTCGCCCTGGAACAACTGGAGTTGTCCTTCCCCCTGCCAGGCACCCGCTTCCTGATGCTGCAGGTCCTCGAGCGCCTCGCCCACACCCTGCTCATCGAAGAGAAATTCCTCCGCGGCATGGCCAGGCAGGGAATGGAGGCCGGGAAGATCGACGAGGTCGCGCGGGCCCTGTCCCATGTCCGCGCCCTGGCCTTTGAGCGGCATCTGACCATTGATCGTCACGAGAAGGCGGCCTCGCTGGCTCGCCAGACCATGCTGCACCTGGATCACTGGATGTCCGATTTCTTCAAAGTGGCGAAGGTCTCCCTGGCTGACGACGTCCGCGGACTCGAAGCCGTCGGGGTGACCGTCGTCGTGAGATCGTGACCTCCAAAGCATCAACTTTTCTATATATTAAACAAAAACTCTTGTGTTTTTCGCGTTTTTTGGGTATCCGCTAGGGGTGATGCAGAGCCCTGAGACACCGGCCCTCCAGGTATTTGGACGCTACCTGCTGATTCGCAGGCTGAGCCGCGGCGGCATGGGGGAGGTGTATCTGGCCAAGACCGGGCAGATACAGGGCTTTGAGAAGCTCGTCGTCATCAAGCGGATCCTGCCCAACCTGTCGTCCAATCCCGACTTCTCCAACCGCTTCGTCACCGAAGCCGACATCGCGATCAAGCTCAGCCACGTCAACATCGTGCCGGTCCTCGAGGTCGGCAAGGTGCAGGACGAGTTCTTCCTGGCCCTCGAGCACGTCGAGGGCCGCGACCTGCGCGCGATCCAGAACGCCTGCTCCAAGTCGGGCCG
>JAHITJ010000242.1 GCA_018817795.1 Myxococcota bacterium
AAACTCCGGCGGCTTCACGGTCAGATTTTCTGTTTTCAAGTGTGGAGTTTCCCGTCCGTTCCGGACTGGAAACTCCGGCGGCTTCACGGTCAGATTTTCTGTTTTCAAGTGTGGAGTTTCCCGTCCGTTCCGGACCGGAAACTCCGGCGGCTTCACGGTCAGATTTTCTGTTTTCAAGTGTGGAGTTTCCCGTCCGTTCCGGACTGGAAACTCCGGCGGCTTCACCGTCTTCGGTGAAGCCGCATGGGAGCACGAGCGCAGGCAGGCCGAAGACGTTGGCCAGCGTGATATACGGCAGCAGTTGCTGGAAGGTCAGTTTCAGGCTGAAGATGCCCTTGTACACGTCTCCGTGGGGCGGGGCGGGCTCGGGGTACGCCGGCGAGACGAGGACGCCGCCGCCGCTCAGGTGCTCGTGCAGCCAGGCAAAGCCGGTCTCCAGGTGGGCCTCGGTGTCGCGCCATTCCCGCCGGCTCGGCGCGAACAGGAAGGCGCCGATGAGGCCCCAAGACAGATACGGGTGCTGCTCGGTCGAGAGCCCCGCCAGGGAACGGGCGTAGTCCATGGCGGCCCGCAGCGGATGCCCCGCCAGACGCGGGAAGCGGGAGGGATAGGCCAACTTCGCGATGTCCCGGGCGCCGTCGAGGCTCATGATGCGCTGCCAGGCCATGGGCGTCTCCGACAGAAACGGCGGCACCTGTCCGGTCACGCTCTCGGAGAGGCCTTTCAGGGCCCCGGCGGCCTGCTGCAGGACCCGGTCGACGTCTTGATGCACGTACGTGCGGCTGAAGCTCCCGACCACCGTCACGCGGCCGATTCTTTCGCCATCGGGTTCCATGGCTGCCTTCGCATCGGGGCCCGGTACGGCGCCGGATTTCAGGATTTTCGCGATGCGCCGGGCGTCGCGCACCGAGCGGGTCAGCGGACCGTAGGCCAGCATGCGGGACTGCACCGTCTGCTTCAGGTCGGGGGAGGGAAAGTGCCCGTCATAGGGGAAGGCCGCGGGGCCAGGCTTGTAGCCCACCACGCCGCAGAACGAGGCCGGGATGCGGATCGAGCCGCCGATGTCCGAGCCCAGGCCGAAGGCCGACGCGCCGATGCTCACCGCCACGGCCTCTCCGCCGGAGCTGCCCCCGGTGGTCCGTTGCGGATTCCACGGATTGTTCGTGCGGCCGTACAGGGCGTTGTCGGTCTCCTGGCAGAAGCACAGGGCCGGCGTGTTGGTCTTGCCCAGCACGATGGCCCCGGCCGCGCGCAGCAGCGCCACAGCGCCGGCGTCGGCGTCGGCCACGTGGTCGCGCCGGTTGGCCAGGCCGCCAGTGGTCTTCATGCCTGCGACGTCAAAGCTCTCCTTGACCGTGATCGGCACGCCGTCGAGTTCGCCTGCAGGCTCCCCCCGCTTCCATCGCTCGTCGGAGGCAAGGGCCTCGGTCCGGGCCGCCTCGAAGCGATCCTCCACGAGGAAGTTCAGTTTCGGGTTGGCCTCTTCGATCAGCCCGATGCAGCGCTCGATCACCTGCGACGGCCGATAGAGCCCGGTGCGATAGGCGGCCATCAGCGCCGTGGCGTCGAGATCGAGCGGATTGGGGGCCGTGTCGGCCGGCCTCGGCGGGGGCGAAAAGGCCGGTGCGGGATCGGTTGGGACTTTCTTGCGGGTTTTTCGGGCCATGCGCGCCTCGTTTCGTGTCGCATTCTTCCTTCATTTTCCGGAAAAACGCAACCCCCGCCGGCTTTGCCCGTCTGCGCTTTTCGATCTTGACAGGGACGTTAAACCTTTGTATATACCTGACCCGCGACGGGGTTCGCCTTGTCGCCACCGTGTTTGAAGTGACGGTGATTACTTGGGCAGAAGCGAAGCTTCTGCATTGCCTGTTTAGCTCAGTCGGTAGAGCAAGCGGCTGTTAACCGCTAGGCCGTAGGTTCAAGTCCTACAACAGGCGCCACCCACAACCCGCCCCTCCGGCGGGTTTTTTGTCACAAATGGTTCGCTTTTGGTGCGTTCTGATTCGGGATTCGCTTGACAGTCGTCGAAACTGCGGCATACCGTCTGCAGGGAACGAACAACGGCTCCGCGAACGGGGCCCTTTCCGGGAGTGATTTCATGCAAAAAAGAGCCCTTGTACTGGCGATTCTGTGCACATTCATGATGCCGGCCTGCGATGACGGCGGCTCCAGCAAGACCAACAACGTCAACAATGTCAACAATGTCAACAACGTCACCGCCGAGATCTGCGATGACACCCTCGACAACGACGGCGACGGCGCCACCGACTGCGATGACACCGACTGCGCCGCTGCCGCCAACTGCGTCGTCAACAACGTCAACAACACCAACAACGTGACCAATCCCGCCTGCGCGGCGCTGGTTGACGGCAACAACACCGGCTTCATGGTCGGACAGACGGCCCGCACCTTCTACCTCAAGATCCCCACCGGCACGGCGCCTGTGGCCGGCTGGCCCGTCGTGTTCGCCTGGCACGGCGTGGGCGACACGGCGGCCAACTTCCGTGGCCTGATCGAGCCGCAGGTCAACTCCGCGGTCATGCCTTTCATCGCCGTCACCCCCGACAACGACCCCGCGTATTCCATGAGCGGCATCCCGCCGGCGGGCATCGACTGGGACATCCTGAACCTCAACGACGGCTCTGCCGACGCGCTGCTGTTCGACGCGGTGCTGGCCTGCCTCGAGGAGCGCTGGGGCGTCGACGAGGACCACGTGCACGCGGTGGGCTTCTCCGCGGGCTCGATCATGGCCGACACGCTGGGCGTGCTGCGCAACGACGCCATCGCCTCGATCTTCACCTGGTCGGGCGCGTATCTGGGCTTCCAGAACAACAAGGACGACCTGCAGCCCGCCATGGCCGGCAGCATGATCAACTGGCCGGCGTTCTCCACGACCAACAAGTACGCCCAGGTCATCGTGCACGGCGCCGATGGCGACGAGAGCTGCACCGGCCCCGAAGGCTGCGACAAGTACACGGTCGCGATGGGCATGGCGGGCACGTTCGTGGCCAACTTCAACCACATGGGCGTCAACGACGCCGTCTCCCTGCCGGCCAACGGGCATGACGTGATCCACTGCGGTCACGCCCAGGGCCACACCGTGGCCGGCCCCACCGTCGCGGCCATGGTGCAGTTCTTCGCCGACCATCCCCGCGGCACGATCGATTCACCTTACTCGGCGGGTCTTCCCTCCGGGTTCTCCACCGACATCTGCGCGTTCGTCCCCAAGGCGAAGTAGTCCGCACGCCCCTGAAAATCCTGAAAAAACTGAAGTCTTCGCCGTGGTCAGTCGGTTTCGTTCACGCCCGCGTCCATGTCACCGGTCATGTCGCCCTTCATGGGCGGCCTCTTCGGCGGCTTCATCGGCGGCGGTGGGGGCGGCTCGGGCGCTTCCGAGGGCGGCGCCTCGCGGACCTCGATGGGCGGGGGAACGACGACTTTCACCGTGGCGGCCGGCGGCGTGACCGACGCCAGCTCGCGGTTGCCGGGGCGGATGGAGCGGTAGGCGTCGTCTGGCATGGGCTCTGGCGGATGATCGCGGATGTCCACCGGCGGATCGGTTTTGCCCGGGTCGGGCTCGGTCATGGGCGGCAGCGGCTGCACGGGATCCTTCTGCGGCAAAGTGTCCTTCTGCGGAACGGGGTCGGGCTTGCCCTGCACGGGCTTCTCGGTGGTGCAGGCGGCATTGGCGCCAAAGATCGTCGACAGGGCCATCAGGCCGGCGGCAGCGAACCGGGCGTGGGTCTTTTTCGCCGGTTCGTTCTGCTCCAGGTACGACGGCTCACGAACCTCGGCAGCCTTTCCGTGGATGTGCATGCGGAAGCAGAAGCCCGGGACGACGAGATAGTCGCCGTCGAGCAGCACGACCGGCTTGCCGTCGGGCACGTCCACGCTGCGGCCACCGCGGTGCACCTGCGCCCAGTCCAGGGATCCGGCCGGGCGGAAGAAGATCAGGCGCTCGTCGGCCGAGACCCAGACCCGTCCCTGGCACGGGGCGTCGGAGAGCCAGTCCACCTCGCCGCCGGGCAGAAGCGCCAGGCCCTTCTGTGCGCCTGAGAGGGCCACGCAGCGAAGAAAGCGCAGGCTCTCATGGGCGGGATAGCAGTTTTCGATGCAGATCGCGATGGGTTGGGGCATGGTTTCACCTCAGGTTGCCCTCAAGAAGAGCACCGTTTCAGAATGGACGCAAGCCGATTTTTCAGGTTTGAGTGTCCATCGCGCGCTTATAAGTTCATCGCCTTTGAAGATAAGTCGTCCGTTTCACAGCGGCGGTCAGGTCCACTGATCCCTCCAGAATCCGATTCCATTTTACCCGCGACTCGGGTTGACCGAGGATAGCCCCGGGTTGAAGCGCACGGTCCCCCGTGCGCCCTACCCGGGGAAAACATCAAAAGAAAGAAATGACCCGACGCCCATCTTTTGCACGCTGCAAGGATTTCAGACGGTATCCGTGGACTTGGCTTCGGCGGTCAGTTCCTGGAGACGGTCGGCTCACGGTACGTCGGGATCCACAGCAGGTGGGTCGTGACGCCGGCGCCAACGGCGAGCAGGATCAGGCGTACCCACCACAGTCGGTCCGGCATGGCCAGAAACGCCGAGGCCGCGAGGGTGATCCACAGCAGCGTGAGGATCATCAGTTTGGAGAGCAGGGGAATGCCCAGCCCAGCCCGGTAGCGGGTCAAGAACGGCCCGAACCAGCGGTTCTCGTGGAGCCACCGGTAAAGGCGCTCGGAGCTGCGCGCAAAGCACGCGGCCGCCAGCAGCAGAAACGGCGTTGTCGGCAAAATCGGCAGGAACACGCCCGCAGTGGCCAGCGCGACGCAGAGCAGCCCGGCGGCGATCAGCAGCGTCCGCCGGATTCGACCGGGCCTTCGGGGCTGCTGGAGGGCTGCTGGGCGTGTCATGATGCACGCAGATTACCACCACGGACATGAGGGAAGTCAAGGGAATCCGGTGCCCCCCTCCGCGCGGGGATCAAGTTTTCAGAGGCGACCGCGTCTTCAAAGCCCGATAGCTCATCACCAGCAGCAGGATCATGCCGATCGCGGCCGCGGTGATGATCGTCATCGTCTCCTGGGCGTCGAGCCCGGCGCGCTTGTAGATGATGCCCACCAACGCCCAGACCACCACCAGGGCGGAGGCCACGGCACGACGTCTCCACACGAGCGCGAGACCGACGGCGGTGGCCGCCGCAATGGCCAGCACGGTCCACACGCGGGGATCGAGGCCGAAGCCGTCCCAACCCGCGTGCACCAGCGCTGCGGTGACGTTGGCCACCGTGGCCACGCAGATCCAGCCCAGGTACACCAGGATCGGCTGTCGCAGGAAGAACGCGCGAACTCCGGTCCGGGGCGTTTCACGGGCATCTGAAAAAGCCATGCGTTCCTCCAGCAGGATCAGGGTGCCCAGGATTCCGAGCATGATCAGGACCGACAGCGGGATCATCCGCCAGTGCCAGGCGAAGATCCATGCCGCGTTGAGTGCGAAGTTGGCGGCCAGGATCAAGGGTTCTCCAGTTGATCCGCCGCGCCCTATTCCGTCTCGGAAGGCCCTCTCCAGCAGGACCCAGAGGTGGCCCCCCAGCAGCAGGTAGATCAGCCCCCAGATGGAGAACGTGGCACCGGCGGGCACGAACAGGTTGGGCAGCTCGTTGGAGAGCGCTCCGGTGTTGACGCCGTTGAGCGGCAGCGCGTTGGCCAGCGCGTTGATCGTGATCATGAACAGGAAGCAGAGTGTCGCGATGATGGCGGAAATCTTCTCATTTTTTCGACTGCGCATTATGGATACTCCCGTTCATGGCACTTTACACGGTTCCTGTCTCAAAAGAAACAAGAGGAACCAGGTCGTGGTGGACACGCTCCCGGAGGGCTGGCGGCACTGGAGGGACTTCGAGAAGGCGCTGGAGGTCGTGGCGGGCGTGGACCGGTAGGTCAGTTGGTGACCATCGTCGGAATCTTCTTGTCGAGGACGGTGTTGTCCCCGAGCTGGCCGTTGGAGTTGTACCCCCAGCAATATGCATAGTTGCCTTTGATCGCACAGGTGTGGCTGACACCGGCCGCGATATACGACATGTTGAAGTCGTTGATCACGTCATCGGGCGTGAGTTGGTTGAGCAGCCCGTTGTTGCCGATCTGGCCTTTGTTGTTCTTGCCCCAGCACTTTGCACCGCCGCGATAGACGGTCACACAGGTGTGAGCGAAGCCGGCGGTGAGCCCGACCATGCCCGACAAGAGACCGGAGACGGCCGTCGGGGTGGTCTTGTCGATGTTGTTACCAATGCCCAGTTGTCCGCTGCTGTTTTCGCCCCAGCAATACACGGCGCCGGAGGTGGTGAGTGCACAGGTGTGGTCGCCGCCGGCTGCAATGATCTCTCCGGTGGTCAGTCCGCCGGCGACGTTTACCGGCCTCAGGCTCGAGGTGGTCGTTCCGTTCCCGAGCTGGCCCGAGTTGTTGCTACCCCAGCAGGACGCTCCGCCGTTGGTCTTCATCAGGCACGTGTGGTAGTCGCCCGCGGAGAGGTGATCAACACCGCTGACCACGCCGTAGACCGCCACGGGGGTCTTCTGGTCGGTGGTCGTGTCGTTGCCGACCTGTCCAAAATTGTTGCGGCCCCAGCAGAATGCGGCCCCGATCTTGACGGCGCAGGTGTGGTACATGCCGGCTGTGATTTGGGTGATGGAGCTGGTCATATTCACGACGGACACCGGGGTGGTGTGCTGGGTGAATGTGGAGTCTCCGAGCTGGCCGTTGGTGTTGATGCCCCAGCACTTCACCGCTCCGCTGACCAGGGCGCAGGAGTGCGAGCGACCGACGGTGACCATGGTCGCTCCGGAGGTAATGCTGGAGACCTGGACCGGAACCTGGCTGCTGAAGGTCGTGCCATTGCCGAGCTGGCCGTTGGTGTTGAGGCCCCAGCACCAGACCGTGCCGGTGGAGCGGACCGCGCAGGTGTGGGTGTTGCCCGCGGCGATCTGGGTCCAGCGCCAGCATCCGGCGCTGGAGTATTCGCAGGTCGAACTGTTGCAGGTCAGGGTGCCTCCCGGATAGGAGACGGTGGAGCAGGTCCCGCCATTGAGATTGTTGTTGTCGCAGTCCTCGCCGGAATCGACCACGTTGTTGCCGCAGTTGGAGCAGTTGGACTCATCGAACAGGCAGGAGGCATTGCAGGCGAGGTCGCCCTTGAACCAGCCTTCCGAGATGCAGGTGGCGCCGGCGAGATTGGGGCCCTCGCAGTCCTCGCCGTTTTCGATGGCCGTGTTGCCGCAGGTCGCGCAGGCCGTGGTGTTGAGCGTGCAGTTGGCGTTGCACGAGAGGGTGCCGGCCGTGTAGCCCTGGGTGACGCAGGTCTGGTTGTTGAGGTCGGAGCCGTCGCAGTTTTCGCCGGGGTCGACCAAGCCGTTGCCGCAGAGGTTGCAGTTGGAATAGTTGAACGTGCAGTTGACGGTGTTGCACACCAGGGTGCCAGAGGCGAAGCCCTGGGTGACACAGGTCTGGCCGTTGAGGTTGGAACCTTCGCAGTCCTCGCCGCTCTCGATGATGGAGTTGCCGCAGTTCTGGTTTTCGCAGGCGGAGGTGTCGTACTGGCAGTCGTCCTGGCAGGTGAGGGTGCCGCTGGTGAAGCCGAGCAACCCGCAGTCCTGGCCACCCAGTTGGTCGCCGTCACACTGCTCTCCCGTCTCGATGAGATCGTTGCCGCAGAGCGTGCAAGACGACGTGTCCAGCCGGCAGTCGCTGCCGCAGGCGATGGTGCCCGTGGTGAAGCCGCTGCCCGTGCAGGTGTTGCCGGCCAGGTCGTCGTTGTCGCAGTCCTCTTCGTCGGTCTGCGCCACGCCGTCGCCGCAGCGACCGAAGCCCTCGCAGGAGGAGAGGTCGAATCCGCAGGTGTCCGAGCAGGAAAGGTCGCCGCCGTACCAGCCAAGCGTGAGGCAGGTCTGTCCGTCGAGGTTCTCTCCGTCGCAGTCCTCCCCGCCTGTGACCTCGCCGCCGCCGCAGACGCTCGTGCAGACCGAAGGCGAGGTATCCGTGCACTCCCAGCCGGCCTCGATCACGCAGGCGCTGTTGCAACCGTCGTCGTCATTATTCCCGTCATCGTCACACTGTTCGCCGGTATCCAGGACACCGTTTCCGCAGACCGAGTCGCAGGCGGAGGTGTCGAAGGTGCAATCGGTCGTGTTGCAGGCCAGTTGGCCGCCGGAGTAGTTCAGGGCCTGGCAGCTGCTGCCGTTGAGGTTGCTCCCGTCGCACTGCTCGCCGTCGGTCGTCTCCACCACGTTGTTTCCGCATTGACCTCCACAGTCGGAGAAATCGTAGGAGCAGTCGGCGTTGCAGGACAGGACGCCTTCAATAACATAATACCCAAGGGATTCGCACGTCTGGCCACGCAGATCCTCACCATCACAGGCCTCCTCGGGATCGGCGAAGTTGTCGCCGCAGGAGTCAGTCACCTTGACCTTGGCGTTGCAGCCGAAGGTGAATGCTGCCAGAAATAAATATAAAAATGAGTTCTTCATGAAGGCACCCCAGTGAATTCAGGTAGATTACACCCGACTGAAAAGTGATAGCAGCAGTCCTGCACATTTGCAACCGCGAACACAAAAAGGCATGCCTGAGTGCATTAAACGACGAGGCCGGGGATTTGAAAATTCCGGCAATCGTGGTACCCTTCGGAGTCTTGAAGAACAACCAGTGGAGGCTTATAATGAAAAAAACTGTTCTCGCATGGCAATTAAGCCTGCTCGCCCTGGCGGGCTGCATGGACGTCAAGGCGGTGGCGCCGGATCCCGAGTGCGGAGACTATCTGATCAACCTCGAAGGCGAGGAATGCGACAGTTGGGACACCGGCAGCCACACCTGCCAGACCCTCGGCTTCCACGACGGCGTGCTGGCCTGCAGCGCCTCGTGCACGCTGGATTTCTCCGACTGCGAACGGTTCGGTTCCTGCGGGGACGGGATCGTGCAGACTGGGGCAGGGGAGGAGTGCGACGACGCGGACCTGCACGAGAACACCTGCGAGACCCTTGGATTCCATGGAGGGGTGCTGGCCTGTTCTGCCGACTGTCACTTCGACGTCGCGTCATGCGAGGACTATGGCACCTGCGGGGACGGGATCGTGCAGGAGGAGTATGAGGAGTGCGACCTCGACGAGTTCGCGACCGGATTCGACACCTGCGGGGCCCTTGGATACTACGGCGGCGCGGTCGCGTGCATGGCCAACTGCCGGGCGGACCTGTCCAACTGCCGGACCAGCGGCACCTGCGGAGATGGCCTGATCCAGAGCGCCGCCGGGGAGGAATGCGACACCAACACCCTTGGGGACGCCTCCTGCCACGGGTTGGGATTCTTCGCAGGCGCGCTGGCGTGCGGCGACTGCGGCTTTGACTCGTCCGGTTGCATCAACCCGATCTCGATCGCCTCGGGCACGACCCACACCTGCGCGGTCCTCGACGACGGCTCGGCCTGGTGCTGGGGCCGGGGCAGCGAGGGCCAGCTGGGCAACAACCAGACCAGCGAGGAGGAATACAACGAATACTCCCCGGTGTCGGTCCAGGTGCCCGCGGGCGTTTTCTTCACGCAGATCGCCGCGGGGACCAACCACACCTGCGCGCTGGACACGCTGCACAGGGCCTGGTGCTGGGGCCTGGACTTCGGGATGCTGGGAACCGACTCGCCGCAGGCCGGCGTGATCCCGGTCCCTGTGGCCGTGGCGATGCCGGCGGAGAGGCCTGCGGAGACCGTGCCATGAAAGACGAGCGCAGGACCAAGAAGCAGCTGGCCGACGAGATCGGACGGCTGCGCCGGGAACTGACGGAACTGCAGGCCGCCCAGGTCACGCGTCGGCAGGTGATCCGCGCCGTGCAGGACAGGGTCCGGGAGATGCAGCACCCGGACGACATCGGCGACGTCCTGAAGGAGATGAACCGGGGCCTGAGACGGCTGCAGATCACGTTCCGAGATATCGGCGTCAACCTGGTGGATCCCAGCGGCCAGACGCCGGAGATGCAGCCGCGCAGCCTGACCGCCAACGGGTCACTGCTGGGTCCGGAAGACGCCTGGGGTGAAGCCCTCGTCCGCCGTTTCTGGTCCGGCGGCGTCTCGGTGTACCGAGCCGATCTGGAGGCGGTCGACGTGTACGGGGAGCGAGAGCGCGCCGAAGGGTACTTCGGGCACCCGGTGCGCGCCGTCCTGGACGTGCCGTTCTCGCACGGCACGCTGGCCATCAACAGCGACCGTGCCGATCCGTTCTCGGCCGAAGACATCGCGGTGATGGAGGAGCTGGGTCAGGTTCTGGGTGATGGGTTCACCAGGGGCGGCGATCTCAGGTCCGTGGAGCGCCGGGCCCAGGAGGCCGAATCACTGGCCTCGGCCATCGCGGTCGTGGCCGGCACCGAGGAGTTGGAGGCCGTGTTCGACGTGGTCGTGCGCGAAGCCACGCGCCTCACGTCCGTGGAACGCGCCAGCCTCTTCCTGTTCGATGAGGAGGCCGGCGTCCTCGTGCCCCGCGCCCAGCGGGGCCACGACTGGGAGACGTACCGGCACGTGCGCCTGCTGCCGGGAGAAGACATGTCGGGGCAGGTCTTCCAGTCCGGCGAGCCGTACCTGATAGGGGCAGACGCGGTGCCGGTGCCCGCTCGCCGCGCGGCGACGGACGCGCTCTTCCGCCAGGCCGTGCAGGGCAAGGCGCTCCACGGCGGCGCTGCGGTGCCGCTGCGCCTGGCCGCCAAGGTGATCGGCACGCTGGCGGTCGGGACTGCGCACCGGCAGCTCGTCCAGCGGGATGTGG
>JAHITJ010000243.1 GCA_018817795.1 Myxococcota bacterium
CGCCGTCATCGAAGAGCTCGACGTTCAGATCGGAGGTGACCTGAAAGTCCGACGAGGTCAGGCGCAGCTTCTCGCCCTCGACGAACAGTCCGAGGTTGGCGCGGAAGGTGTTGGCGCCGGCGTCGCGGAGGTTGACGGTCAGGGAGAACTCGCCGATCTCGGGCGACAGGCCGTTGGAGCCGAGCATCGCGAAGGTGTACATGCGGCGGTCGCGCTTCTCGCCCATGCGGGGCAGCCAGGTGGTGTAGCGAATGTAGATTTTGCGCTTTTGTCCGCCCAGGATCGGATAGATGAACGCACGGTAGCGGCCCTCATCCTCCCACTCGAGCAGGGCCGGATCCTCGGTGGAGCCGGCGTAGACGTTGCTTTCGTACTGGGCCTTGGCCATCTCCTTGCCCTTGATCTTGCCGTAGACCATCTTGCCGTCGCGGTCGACCGCGAAGCCGGTGACCAAGGCGTGCTCGGGGGCCCCGAAGCGGTACACGCCCTCGAGGGTGACGCGCGTGGGGTTGAGGAACTCCTGCACGACCTCGGTGATGGCGTGGTCGCCGACGATGCGGACGTTCACGTTCATGTCGGTGATGACCAGCGGAATGTGGGCCTTGCCACGGTCCCCGGGGGTGCGTGCGCCGAGCACGCCCTGGCCGGGCACGAGGTCGATCTGGGAGGCGGCGCGGTTCTCGAGGCCGCCGGAGGTGTTCTGCCACCAGCGCATCGGCTGCACCTCGGGCTTGTCACCCAGGGTCAGTTGGTGGCCGGGCTTCACCAGGAAGCGGGAGCCATCGCGCGAGGCGAGAATCTCGCCGGAGATGACGCGCAGCATCGGGGCCTCACCGTCGACGACCTCGACGATGGCGTCCTGTCCGCGCAGCTTCCAGTTGCCCCACTGTCCGTCGGCGGACACCGCGCGGGGAAACTCGAACCACGCAGTGCCGTCGAGCACCTGCGGGAACAACTGCTGGGCGACGGCCTTGGCGTTGGGGCGCAGGTGGATGCGCACGCCGTTCTCGTGGACGAGCAGGGCGTGGCCTTCGCCGGTGGACAGCGTCTCGCCGGTGGACAGCAGGGTGCGCTCGTACAGCGGCTTGTTCGCCGCCAGCGAGTCGCCCTGCAGGTTCTCGGCGATGGCGACCGACGGCGCGAAGCCACCGGTCAGATCCTTCGCCGGGGGTTCAGAGCCGCAGCCAATGAATGAAAAGGCCAAAATCAAACAAAAAGGAACGTGGATAGTACGGGGAAGGGTCATGAAACTGCCTCCGTGAATTGCTACAGGGTTGAAGTCTATGCTTCTTCGGCATGAATGTAAACGGGTCATTTACGCACGCGCGCAAGGGTCGGGCGCACCCAATCGGGGCCCGATCGGGTGCAGGCTCACGTTCGTGCCCGACGTTGTACTGGAGAAGTGCCGATTTCTCATTCCCAGTGCGCCGAAAACGCAACAGGGGGCTATCTTCCGTCGGAGGCGTTGTGCCGGATGCGTTGTTTTAATATTATTATTTGCAGATCAATTTGCACATCTCGATTTTGACCGTGCCCAGGTCGACGCCAGGCGTCGAGAAGCCCGAATCGGCCACGGTCGCGATGCGTGGCGCCTTCACGAAGGGCACCTGGTGCCAGGGGCCGGGTGTGCCGTCGGGCGCCAGGTCGATGATCACGTCGGGGGCGACCTGCACCAGGCGTTCCATGCCCATGGCAGGGTAGGTCGCCGGCCCGGAGGGCAGGGCGTTGGTTCCGCCGCACAACGTCACCAGCTCGTCGAGGTACGTGCCGGGGCCGGCGGCCACCAGGTGCGCCAGCGTCCCGGTCGTCCGGCCCAGCGTCACCAGCACCCGCGGCCTGGCCGGACACGGCTGCGGTGCCAGCTCCTTCTCCAGTTTCTGCACGAGGGCCGACGCCTCGGTCACGCGTCCGGTGCGCCGGCCCAGGGCCAGGATCGCGCCGCGCACCTCGCTGATCGAGCGCGTGCGCAGCTCCAGCGCCGGGATGCCCAGGGACTCCAGCTTGCGGCGCGCCTCCGCGTGCATCTCGGAGAGCAGCACCAGGTGCGGCGCCAGCTTTGCCACGGTCTCGATGTCGATGTCGAGGAAGCCGCCCACCTTCGGCAGCCGGCGCACGGACTCCGGCTCCAGGTCGTACTGCGTCACGCCCACGATGCGGTCGCCCACCCCCAGCGCGAAGGCCATCTTCGTGAGCGAAGGCGACAGCGACACGATGCGCCGCGGCTCGGACTCCCCGGGTTTCCGGGCGCAGGCAGCCAAAACCGCGAGGCCGGCCAGCATTCCCCAGCGGATGCATTGAAACTTGAAACGGAGTGAAAAGGATCTTGTCAAGGACAACGAAACCCGTTAAAAAGAGTGCCGCGCGGGATTAACTCAGTTGGTAGAGTGTCAGCTTCCCAAGCTGAATGTCGCGGGTTCGAACCCCGTATCCCGCTCAAAACCCACAAAACAAGCATTATCGCGAGGCGGCCAGGCGCTCTTCCATGAACGCCTTCAGTTTCCGCGCGCGCTCTTCCCATGTGAAGCCGCGGGCATCCTCGCGGGCGCGCTCGGCCAGGGAGCCGGCAAACAGCGGGTCATCGGCGAGCCGGTGCAGCGCCTCGGCCGCGGCGTCGACGTCGTCGGCGGGCACGC
>JAHITJ010000244.1 GCA_018817795.1 Myxococcota bacterium
CACAACGGCATCGCCAAGCTCGTGGACTTCGGCGTGGCCCGCGTGCGCAGCGAGGGTGGCCAGCCAGGGCAGGACGCCGACATCATCGCCGGCAAGATCAACTACATGGCACCGGAGATGCTCTCCGGGGGCGCCATCGATCACCGGGTGGACCTGTTTGGGCTGGGCGTGATCCTGTACGAGCTGGTGCTGGGCCGGCGCCTGTTCCGCGGCACGCCCGAGGAGGCGAGGGAGGCGATCCTCTCCAGGCCCATCCCGCTGCCCTCGGTGGTCAAGCCGGGCATCGATCCCGACCTCGAGAAGATCCTGCTCAAGGCCGTCGACAAGAACCCGGAGTATCGCTACCAGAGCGCCGGTGAGCTGGTGCTCGATCTCGAGAAGTTCGCCGCGGAGCGGAAGATCCGCTTCTCGCGCCTGAAGCTGGCCCGGTACCTGCAGCGCTTCAACCAGCCCGACAAGGCCGTGGACGCCGCCGAACCCGAGCCCGAGTCCGGCATCGAGGACTGGGAAGGCGTCCAGCTGGACTTCGACCAGGGCTTCGGCGAGGGCTGGGGCCAGTCCGAGACCCAGGGAATGAACATCCCCGAGAACTCCATGCCCGACATGGACGACGAGGAGTGGCTCGAGTTGATGGGCAGCCCCGAAAAGCTCGCCCAGCGGCAGCGCTCCCGCCCCGTGTTTGCCATACGCGAGGGGACCGGCGCCCATGCCGCGTCCGCGCCAACTGCGGCCGCCGCAGACACTGCCTTCGAGTTCGGCGAAGGGAAGAGCCTTCCACAGCCCGCCCTCTCCGGCGCCTCCGCTTCCTCCTCCCCCCGCTCCGGCTGGGGCCCCGCCGCCTGGATCGCCCTGGCCCTGGCCGTGGGCGTGGCCGGTTTCATGCTCGCAAAAATCCTCTGATCGGGAAATCGGGTCCGGGGAATTCTCCAGGAGTCCGGAAAGCAGGAAATAATGAATGAAAAGGTTGGGGTGGGGAGTATCGACTAGTGCTGGCCGCCGAAGAGATTGGAGACGTCGAAGGACTTGACCCACCACACGGGGGTGGCGAGCTTCTCGGGGAGCACGGGGCCGCCTTCCTGGCGCGGCACGAACTGCAGCTGGATGGTGGCGAAGTCGACGAGGTTCTGCAGCATGCGCAGGCGGCCCGAGATCGCGTCGATCTCGCCGTTGACGCGGGAGAGCTCGCGCTCGATGGCCAGGCGCTCCTCGACGGTCCTGGCCAGCTCCAGCAGCGCGATGAGCCGGGTGCGCATGACCTTGAGGTTGCCCAGGCGCAGGGTGAGGTCGGCGAACTGCTCGGTGATGTCCTCCGACGAGATCGTGCGCTGCACGACGACGCCCATCTTCTCCACTTCGCGGACGTAGTCGAAGAACAGGGCCGACGGGACGCGGATCTCGATGTACAGGTTGTTGCGCTGCGCGAGGAACCCGCCCATCTTGGTCATCAGGGCCAGGGCGGCCTCCATGCTCTTGTCGGGCTCGAGGACGTTGACCACCAGCCGGGCGGCGTAGATGATCATTCGGGCGATGGAAGGGCGGACCGTGGGGGATGGGTTGGGCTGCGCGGGGGTCTCGGGCTTGGCCGGGTCCGCGGGGGGGCTCACCTGACCGCTGGAATCGGACGGACGGTCCTTGTCGGCCGACACCTCCTCGTCGTACGTCGATTTTTTCTCGGCGTTGCCGCCGCCGGTGGACACCATGACCGGCGCGGGCGCCGGACGGTAGTCGTCCGAGGCAGCCGCGCTCTCGGTGGTCATGCGGCTGTAGTGCCGGTTGCGCTCATATTCGCGGCCGGGGGCCGACATCGGCGCCGACATCTCCTTGCGGGCGGCGCAGCCCAGGGAGAGCAGCAACAGGGCAATAGCCCAGAATGAATGTTTCATGGGGGCCTCCTATTTGATCTCGTCCTTGTAGATCGTGGTCACCAGGTCGAGAAAGGCCTTGCGGTGCTTGTCGTAGACGGCCTTCTCTGCGCCCAGCTCGATGACGTACACGTCGTCCTCGTTGGTGAGCACGGCCACCGTGTAATGAAACTCGGAGTTGTTGAAGGGCGCCAGCAGTTCAAAGATGACGCCGGCCTTCTCACGGAACGGCTCTTCCTTGACCAGTTTGTAGCCTTTGAACTCGGTGAGCTCGCGCTTGAAAATCTCGGCCCAGAACTGGGTGGTGCCGTTTTTCTTGTTCTCGCGGTAGGTGACGCGCAGCGCCGAGGCGTCCGAGGCCACCAGCCGCAGGACCGTGTCGGACTTGCGCAGCTCGATGAAGCCTTCGGGCGGTTCGAAGTTCACGTGTCCGCAAGCCGCAAAACCGAGGAGAAAGAGAGAAATGATGATGTGTTTCATGGCTGGTTAGTTCCTGAAGAGGGTGACAACGTCGAAGCGTTTGATCCAGTAAATGGGCGTGTCCACCTTGACCGGGTTCGGGGTCACCGAGCTCTGGCCATGGCGCATGAAGAACGAGAGTTGAACCGTGGCGAAGTCCACCAGGTTCTGGAACAGCCGCAGGCGGCCCTTGATCTGCTCGATCTCGCCGGAGACGCGGTTCAGTTCACGCTCGACGGCCAGCGTCTCCTCGACGTTGCGGGCCTTCTCGAGGATGGCCTGCAGCCGGGTGCGGGTGATCAGCAGGTTGTTCAGGCGGATGGTGAGATCGACGAACTGCGAAGTGATGTCCTGGGAGTTGATGACCCGGGAGGCCATGTGCCCGTAGGCCTCGAGCTCCTTGACGAACGCGAAGAACTGCTCGGCGGGCACGCGCACGACGACGTCGTTGTTGGAGCGGGACTTCATGTAGCCGCCGAGCTTCTCGGCGAGCTCGATGGCCGACTGCGCGCTCTTCTCGGGCTCGAACACGCCCACCGACAGGGCGGCGGCGTAGACGATCAGGCGGCGCGTCAGCGGCGTGGCGTCGGAGGCCGTCTCGGCCTCTTTGGGGCCGTTGGCCGCAGGCGGGGTGGCCGGGGTCGCCGGCTTGGCGGGCGCCCTCTGGGCCATCAGGGTGGCGTCCTCGTCCATGGATGGGGCGGCGGGGACCACGCTCGGCGGAGTGTCGGCGGTCAGCGTGCGGGCACCCGTGTCCATCGGGCGGGGCACCGTCCCCGCGCCGCCGTGCGAGCAGGCCAAAAGTCCTGCGGACACGAGTAAAACACATAAATATTTTTTCATCTTACCCTCCTTGGGGAATTCAGCTCCTTAAAAATACCCGATTCGGCTTTTCTTGCAAACGATTTGTGCTAGCATCCGGCCGAACCGACTTTCGCGGAACGACCTGCGTGGCCGCGCCGGAATACGGAACAGGGTCATGGAACTTTCCCGAAAAACGCTTCTTGTCATCAACACGGACAGCCCCGAACACCGGGTCGGCCTCGTGGAAAACGGAGATCTGACCGAGCTTTTTCTTGAGCGGCGTCACGGCTCCAGCAACGTGGGCAACATTTACAAGGGGCGCGTCGTGCGCGTGCTTCCGGGCATGCAGGCGGCGTTCGTCGACATCGGCATGGACCGGGCGGCGTTCCTTTATGTCACCGATGTCGTGGGCGGACGCCTGCCCGCGACGCTGAAGTTGTTCTTCCTCGAGGAGGAAGGCAACTCCGAGGAAGGCGGCGAGTCCGAGGAGGATCTGAAGCTGGATCTCGAGCATGAGACGGCCTCGACCGTGCTCCCCCGCATCGAGGAACTTCTGTCCCCGGGACAGGATATCCTGGTCCAGGTCGCCAAGGATCCCATCGGCTCCAAGGGTTCGCGTGTCACCGGCTACATCACCGTGCCGGGCCGTCACCTGGTGTACATGCCCTACGTGCACCACATCGGCATCAGCCGCAAGATCAAGGACGAGGCCGAGCGGACCCGACTGCGGGACCTGATGGAGGAGCTGCACCTCGGAGGCGAGGGCGGCTTCATCGTGCGCACCGCCGCCGAGGGACAGAACCGAGAGAACCTCGCCGCCGACGTGGAGTACCTGCAGCGGCTCTGGCGCAGCACCCTCGAGCGCTACCAGATGGGACCGGCACCGGCGCTGATCTACCGCGAGCTGGATCTGGTGCTGCGCTGCGTGCGGGACCTGTTCACCGCGGAGATGGACGCCTGCTGGATCGACTCCCAGGAGCACGCCGACCGCATCCAGCAGTTCATGCACTCCTTCATGCCCCAGGCCCAGGACCGCATCCACGTCTACACCGAGCCCATGCCGGTGTTCGACCACTTCGACATCGAGACGCAGATCCGCCAGGCGCTGGCCCAGAAGGTGTGGCTGCGCTCCGGCGGCTACCTGGTGTTCCAGCGCACCGAGGCCCTGACCACCATCGACGTGAACACCGGCGGCTACGTCGGCCAGCGCACCCTCGAGGACACGATCACCCAGACCAACCTCGAGGCCGCCAAGGAGATCCCGCGCCAGCTGCGGCTGCGCAACATCGGCGGACTGGTCGTCATCGACTTCATCGACATGGAGGCCGAGGCCAACCAGCAGAAGGTCATGCAGGTCTTCACCGAGAGCCTGTCCTTCGACCGCGCCCGGCACATGGTGCTGCCGATCTCGCAGTTCGGGCTGATGCAGCTCACGCGCCAGCGGACGCGGGAGAGCCTGCTCACCCTGATGACCTCGTCCTGCCCCTACTGCGAGGGCAAGGGCTTCAACCGCTCGCTGTCGAGCCTGTGCTCGGAGATCATCCGCGAGATCATCCGGAAGAGCTCCCTGGCCAGCGTCACGCACCTGAAGATCTCCTGCCACCCCGACGTGGCTGACGCGCTGGCCCACGAGTTCGGGAACTGGCTCGAGAACCTCGAGGAGCGGTTCCAGAAGGCGTACAACGTGCATGCCGTCGAGCACATGCACCTGGAAGACTTCGACGTGCATCCCGTCATGGACGGCGAGCACACCGCCAAGATACAGATGCCCACCGGGCCGGGGCTGTAGGCGCCGGGCCGGGTGCGGGAGGTCTCATGAATTCACCCAAACACTCCATCGCCACTGTCTTTGACCCCGTCTTTCTCCAGCACGTCGCGCCGATCTCCCATCCCGAACGCCCCGACCGCCTCGCGGCCGTGGTCCAGCACCTGCAGGAGACCGGGATCTGGGACCGCCTGAAGATACTCAAGCCCCGTCCGGCCACCTACGAGGAGCTCAAGGCCGCCCACGACCCGCTCTACGTCGACCGCACCCTCGACCGGCTCAGCCTGCGCCGCACCGGCTACCTGGACATGGGCGACACCTTCTTCTCCCCGGGCACCAAGGACGCCGCCCTGGCCGCCGCCGGCGGCAGTGTGGACCTGGCGCTGGCCGTGTACGCCGGTGAGTACGAGTCCGGCGCCGCCCTGGTGCGTCCGCCCGGCCACCACGCCGACCGTGACACCGCCATGGGCTTCTGCGTCTTCAACAACACGGCCGTCGCCGCCCACGCGCTGCTCCGGGCCGGGGCGCAGCGGGTCGCCATCCTCGACTTCGACGTCCACCACGGCAATGGGACCCAGGATATCTTCTACGCGGATCCGCGGGTGCTGTACGTCTCGATTCACCAGAGCCCCCTGTACCCGGGGACCGGTGCAGCCGACGAGATCGGCGTCGGGGACGGCCTGGGCATGACCGCCAACGTGCCGCTGGCGCCGTACTGCGATGACGTGGACTGGCTCACAGGGCTGGAGCGCCTGCTGCTGCCGCTGATCCGGGCGTTCTCGCCCGGGATCCTGCTGGTGGGCGCGGGCTACGACGCCCACCACCTCGACACCATCTCCACCCAGCAGGTCACCGACGCGGGCTACGCGGCCATCGCCCAGCGCATCGTGGCCTGCGCCGACGCGGTGTGCGGCGGGAAGATCGTGATGATGCTCGAGGGCGGCTACCACCTCGAGGGGCTGTCCTCGGGCGTGGCCTCGTTTTTACGCCAGCTCGAGAGCCGCAGCGACGACCCCGTGCTCAAGCCCACCGTCGAGGCGCGCCACTCCACGATAGCCGCGATCAACACCGCGCTCACCCGCCTGCAGCCGTTCTGGCCCGACTTCGCCAACCGCGGTCCCCATGGCCAGCTCGGTCCCCTCGAGGCGCGCCCTGGCGACGATTATTTTTTATAGGTTTTCTTCCGGGGATTCGGAGCCAGCGATCGGACTCGAACCGATGGCCTGCTGATTACGAATCAGCTGCTCTACCGACTGAGCTACGCTGGCCTGGTTTACAGACTCTTGTTGTAGAACTTCGTCAGGCGGGAGACCAGACGGGAGGCCTTGTTGCGGTGGATGACACCCTTGTTGGCCACGTGCTGGATGAAGGAGGTCGCCTTGCGAAGCATGGCCTGGGCGGAATCATCCTTGGTCGTGATGCCGGTGCGGGCCTTCTTGATGAAGGTCTTCAGCGTCGACATGAAGTAACGGTTGTTGGCCGCGCGGGCCACGCTCTGGCGATGACGTTTTTCAGCTGAACGATGATGGGCCATGATGCTCTCTTCACTCCTCGACACTTGGTCGATAAAAACCGCTCCATTGGGAACGACCGCAGATCCGGCGGACCTGCGTTAGGGACGTATAACTAGCAGAGCCCATGCATGATGTCAAGTCAGGAACGTCAATCGTTTTCACAGGGGGTGGGTGGCAGCGTCTCCGGGGCATAGGATATGATTTTTACCTTGATTTGTAAAGGTATCTGGCATATTCAGGCGGGGTCAGCGCCATGGTCTGGATCCTCCCGACCCCGCAGGCCACCGAGGAGTGCCCCATGAAAAAAGTGATCTCGCCTGTCGTCGTCGCGATCTGGCTGTCCTGGGCCGCCACCGCCGCCGCCCAGCTGCCGCCGCCCCCCGCGGCTGCGCCAAAGCCCGCAGTTCCCCCTGCGGCCGTGCCCGATGTCGCGCCCGCGGTTCCCCCTTCGGCCGTGCCCGAGGCTGCGCCAAAGCCCGACACCACCCCCGCCGAGGCGGTGGAGCCCGGCACGACCGACGACGCGACGCCGGTGAGCGGGCTGCCTTCACCTCCTGCGCCCGTTGTACCCGCGCCCGCCCACACCGAAAACTCGTCGGGGTACATCAGTCTCCGCAACGTGAAGGTCGACGGCCAGGCGTTCATGTTCTACGGCGCCACCTACGACAAGGACGGGAAGCACCAGGCCAACACCTACGGGCTGTCCCGCGGCCTGATCAACTTCCACTTCAATCCCGCCGACAACCTGGCCTTCCGCTTCACCACCGACGTGGTCGCCTTTGCCGAGCCCGGCACCCTGCCCGAGCTCGAGAGCGGCGGCGCGCTGATGTTCAAGTACGCCTGGGTGGAGCTCAAGGAGGTGATCCCGCTGGCCGAGAAGATCTCCATCTTCGGCGGCCTGGTGGACAACGCCTGGAACGCCCACGCCGAGACGACCTCAGGCCTGCGCTGGGTGATGCGGCCGCCGGTCACGCGCTACGGCTTCGCCCCCGAGAGCGACCTGGGCCTGTGGCTGCGCGGCGAGCTCGTCGAGGGCCTCCGGGGCTCCATCGGCGTCTCCAACGGCACGGGGGCCTTCGGCGCCGACACCGACAGGACCAAGGCCTTCGACCTGGCCCTGTTCCACCAGCTCAAGGATCCCCTGAACCTGGGGCTGGCCGCGTACGTGCGCTGGAGCCTGGACCGCAGCACCCTGATCACCGACCAGGACAAGAACGTCCACTCCCTCACCGGCGGCTTCAACGCCACGATCCGCGACAAATACTACCGCGCGGGGGCGGACTACCTGTTCCACGTCATCAAGGACTTCACCGCCAACGGAATGGGCGACATCGACACCTACCGGCACACCTACCACGTCTTCTCGGTCTACGGCGTGGTCACGCCCATCAAGGAGATCAGCGGCTTTGTGCGCTTCGACGCGGTGGTTAACACCACGAAGTGGCTCGAGACGTACACCCACAGCGGGCAGACGCTGCTGGCGGGGGTGGCCTATCATTTCAACAAGCACTTCTCGATCTCGCTGGACTTCTCCGCCAGCCGGTGGCGCTGGGACCCCGACGACCCCAACACCCGGATCCCCGTGTCGACGGGACCCTCCTACACCTACACCAGACCCATGGACGTGGGGCTCTTCATGGAGGGCACCAAGGCCGTGTTCGTGCACACGGAGTGGAAGTTTTAGGAGCCTTCTGCTACTATCGGCTTTGTCGGGGGTGATCACATGCGCATCTGGATCCTGCTCTTCATGGCCCTGAGCCTCACGGGCTGCTACGAAAAGACGACCTGCTGTCTCAAGGACGCCGGCTGTGACGCCGCCACCGACGAGGACGCCGACGCCGACGCCACCGCAGAAGTGAAGAACCTCGAAGAGAAGAATTAGACTTTTACCACGGAACACACGGAGCACACTGAAGGGGAAAACGTTTTTTCCTTCAGTGTGCTCCGTGTGTTCCGTGGTAAAAACTCCCCTGCTTTTCCTTCTCTGTTCTTTTCCGCTCCCCGATCGGTCTTTTCCGTGGTCTCTTCCAATATCAGGGGTCTGTGTTCAGCGCAGCTCGGGCCAGAAGACGAAGTGGCGGCCGGCGTTCTGGGTCGACTCGATCTCGAAGCGGATGTCCACGGAGCGGCCCAGGTAGGCCGTCACCGGGATCTCGAGGATCTCGAGCTGGCCGACCAGGGCGCGGGTGGTGGTGGCGATCCTGCGGCCGTCGAAGAAGACCGTCAGCCGCACCGGGACCGGCGCGCCCGAGCCCGAGTCGGCGATGCCGGCGTGGACCCCCAGGGGACCGGAGATCCACACGCGGGGGAACTCGACGTTGATGCGGGCGTCGGCCTGCGGGTGGGCCCAGATTGTGCGGACCACCTTCTTGTCGATCTCGCGCAGCTCGAGTCCCACGAAGCGGTGGCCGCGGCCGCAGATGAAGCGCTCGGGGAAGGCGTAGACGCAGCGCTGCGGTCCCGAGCGGGCCTGCACCCAGACGCTGGCCTTGTGCAGGGAGAAGCCCGACTTCTGCTCGTGGGTGCGCAGGATCCACGCGACCAGCAGCAGCGCGAGCCCGGCCGCGATGATCGCGGCGATGCGCACACGGCGGTCCGCGGAAAGGGCGCGCAGGCGGCCCAGCACGCGACCGCGCAGGGCGACGGCCCACACCGGGCAGGAGAGCCGGCGCAGGGGACAGGCCAGCGCCGGACGCCAGCGCCGCGGCGCGACCCGCAGCCACAGGAACAGCGCCAGCGCCAGGCCGGAGAGGATCCAGCCCAGGCGATCGGGCGTGCGCTTTTCATAGGAGAACACGACGGGGCCGTTGCGGACCGGGATCTGCATGAAGGTCTGCCGCGCCGAGG
>JAHITJ010000245.1 GCA_018817795.1 Myxococcota bacterium
GATCAGTTTCATCGCCAACCCCGCCGTGACCGGGCTGCCCGCGTCCCCGCAGGTCCTCAACGCAGGGCAGGCCCTCCAGTTGTCGGTCTCGGGCACCATGGCCAACCCCGGCGACTTCATCATCACCGCGGACAAGCCGATCCTGGTGATGGAGTACCTGACGACCTCGGCCTCCACCAATGCTCCGGTGGCGCAGGCGGGCGACCCCGCCATGACCCAGATGGTCCCGGTGGCCCAGTACCTCGACAACTACATCGTGCTCGTGCCGGTGAACTGGATCTACGACTACGCGATCCTGATCAAGCCCGCCGGCGCCACCGTCACCATGGACGGGACGGTCGTGGCCGGGGGCTCTTTCATCCCCATCAGCGACGGCGTGAACCCGGTTCAGTGGGAGGTCGGACGCATTCCGGTCCCCGACGGCGTCCACGCGTTCACCGGGACCGCGCCCTTCGGCATCGTCATCGTCGGATATGACTCCTACGATTCGTACGCCTATCCGGGCGGCCTGAACATGCAGATCCTCAATCCGATCAACTGATCTTTCCCTTCCGCGGGCCGCCTCTTCTCTTATCTTTACTTCATACTCACCGGTCACGGCTATGATCGCCATGACCGGTCATCTCCGACGGTAGAGATGCGCAAGGACCTGGAGCTCTACAAGAAACTGATGTCCCTGTCCCAGGCCATGGACATGCTCAACGAGAAGCTCAAGGACACGCTGTCCGAGGTCGGCGCCGAGGCCTACAGCGCGGCCCTGCTGGTCTACCAGGCCGGGCGCATCCACGGCAAGGACGTGGGCAGCCTCAATGATGTGCTCGACGACCTCGGCCGCCGGTTCGCCTATCGTGGCAGAAAGACTGCCGATAGTGGCAGAAAGACTGCCGATAGTGGCAGAAAGACTGCCGATAGTGGCAAGAAGACCCCCGACGCCCCGAAATAGACTCCCCGTGAACGCGCGGAGGATCCCGAGCGCCGTTTTTCCGACCTCGTCGAAAACCGGCCCAGTCTGACTCGTCCAGGCGGCCCCGTCCGACCGGTCTGACCCGTCCGACCCGTCCGACCCGTCTGACTATTCCAGGCGGCCGCTTCTTTCCGGGATCCTAGAATTCGCCCATGGTGACCGTGAGGCCGCAGTTGGAGCAGCGGCAGTCCGTCAGCAGCAGCGGGGACTGGCCCGGGAGGGTGAGCGTGGCGCTGGAGTTCTTGAGCTTGGCCGTGTCGACGTGGATCTGGTAGGTGGTGACCTCGCGCACGCCTGCCTCGGAGACGGTGGCGCGCACCTGGGCGGTGGCGATGCCGTAGGGCCCCAGGAACGGGTGGTCGAAGCGCTCCTCGAGCTCCATGGTGAGCTTCTGGTTCACGAACACCTTGCGGCCGGTGGGGCGTCCGATGTTGTCGTAGGAGAACTCCGACCGCGTGATCTTCTTGGTGGGTTCGTGGATCATCGTCGCGCTGACGATCTGGTGCTTCGGGTTGTAGGTGGAGACGAGGCTGGTGTACTGGTTCTCGAAGATGTCCTGGGCCACGGCGGGCTGCCCCTTCTCGTCAGTGCCCTTCTCCTCGACGACCAGTCCGGCCGGGTCGCGGATCAACTGCACGCTGACGGTGCCCTCCCTGGGCGAGGTCACGCGGCGCTCCACCATGCGGCCCTTCTCGTAGCGGCGCTCCACGCGGCGCTCGAGCTGGCCGTTTTTGAACTTCTCGACGCGCACCAGCAGGGCGCGGTCGAACTGGCGGGTCTCTTTGGTCACCTCCTTGCCGTCGAGCTCGGTCACGATCTCGGTGGACAGCGCCCAGCCGCCGGGGGCGTACGAGGTGGACAGGCGGGTCGTCTTTTTCTCGCGGGGCCAGCGGACCTGGTGGGTCAGTTCGCGGCCCTTGGCATCGTAGGTCGACGTGGCCTCGAAGAGCGGCTCGGCGCCGTCGCCGAAGTCCTGCTTCTGGACGAGCTGGCCGATCTCGTTGAACTTCCAGGTGATCCGGGAGACGGCGTTCTTGCGGTTGTTGCCCGAGCAGGACTCGCACGCGACGCTGCGCGTGGTCAGGGCTGGCTTGCCATCGGCGTGGCTCCAGCGCTCCTCGGTCAACTTGCCAGAATTGTCATAGTAGTACTGCACGACGGACCCGTCGGGCCACTCCTGCGCCGAAGGCGGCGTGCCGTCGCCCTTGAGCAGCGTCTGCTTCACGAGCTGGCCAGAGGCGCTGTACTCGTACTGCAGGATCTCGGTGCGGCTCTTCCCCTGGAACAGTTCGGCCTTGAGGAGGTTGCCCACCGCGTCGTATTCGTACTCCGTGCGCAGCGGCTCGGGCTCGTCGGAGATCCGGATCTCGCGCGAGGTGACCAGCGAGTTGCGGCCGTAGGTGACCGTCTCGGTGTCGACGGGCTGGTGCAGGTAGGTGCGCTCCAGGCGGGTCACGCGTCCCAGGGCGTCGTACTGCATGCGGGCCTTCTCCAGCGCCGGCAGCTTGGTGGCGACGCGCTGCTCGGGCGTGGTTCCCCTGCACTCGAAGTTGTGGAGGTTGCCGCGGTACTTCTCGTACTCGGTGACCAGGCCGGCGGCATCGCGGGTCCAGCGTTCGGACTGCTGCACCACCTGGTTCTCGTCGAGGACGCGGCGCAGCACGGGACGTCCGGCCGCGTCGTATTCGCTGAGCTCCTCCTCGATCAGCCGCGGCCCGTCGAACCTTCGTTCAAGGATGCGGTGGCCGAAGCGGTCGAGCTTGACCTCGAGGGTGAGCTCGGTGCCTTCGACGGTGACGGCGCGTCCGACGGCCGAGAAGGGGCTCTTGTATTCATAGGTGGTCTGGGACTTGATCGCGCCGTCCTCGTACTTCTCGGCGATCAGGATCAGGCGTCCGGCAGTGTCGTAGCGGCTCTCCTGCCACAGTTCCACGGCGCCCTGGGGCGCGAGCTTCTGGTACTTCATGAGGATCTGGTCATTCTGTACCATCACCTGCTGAAGCTCGACGGACTGCATCATACCCTGACGCGAGTAGGTCACGATGCGCCGGACCAGTCCCTGATCGTCGGTCTCCAGGCGCTTCTTTTGCAGCGTCACGTTGTGCGGGTTGAGCACGGCCTGCTCGACCTTCTGGGGGGAGGCGATGGTGAAGCATGAGCGCTCCGTCTGGCGCCCGAGGGGTCCGAACAGGTTGACGCAGACCTTGGGCTCCATCCATTCAAGGCTAAGGCGCCCCTGCACCGTGCCCTGCTCGTCGGCGCGCACCAGTTCGGTCAGGTTCTTCTTCTCGTCCCAGGTGAAGGTCCAGTTCTCCAACTCGCGGCGCTCGGTGTCGAGCTTGCGGATACGCTCGATGCGGCCGTCGGGGAGTGTCAGGACCTCGAAAGGCGCGGACGGATCCGCCGGGCGCTCCAGCAGAGGCACGGGAACCCCGCGATAAT
Source organism: Myxococcota bacterium (assembly GCA_018817795.1). Lineage (GTDB taxonomy): Bacteria > Myxococcota_A > Polyangia > HGW-17 > HGW-17 > HGW-17. The sequence goes on from JAHITJ010000245.1 coordinate 3,407, forward strand.
CTGCCGTCAGGAACGCATAGTGCCTGGTGACGCCCTGCGCGACCGCCGCGGGCTTTTCCGCAACTGCGGCCTTGGCCGAGGAGCGTGCAGGATCCTCGGGCGTCTTGCGGCAGGAGACCGCCAGGAGGGTCAAGAGCAGGAACCGGAACTTGTGTGCTACCATGAAATCACCTGTTTCCCGTCAATCCACATATTGCATCTGGCCGGGAAGTTCAAGAGTCACGTCCTCGGAAAGCAGCCGGGCCGCTTCCGCCAGTGCAGGTGTGATACGTGGGGGAAGCTGGATTTTCAGCGTGATAATGAAATCTCCCGCGGGCTGGGTGGCGTTTCCCTGCATGCCGTGCCCGGGCACGCGCAGCTGGGTGCCCTGCTGCGAGCCGGGGGGGACCGTCAGGCGAATGGTCTTGCCGAGCGGGGTCTCGAGCTTGAGTTTGGTGCCGTTGAGCGCCTTCTCGATGGTGATGGGCACCGTCACCAGCACGTCGCGGTCCTTGCGGGTGAAGTACGGGTGGGGCTGCACCCGGATCGTCAGGACCAGGTCGCCCGGAGCACCACCGGCGGCGGCGGCCGAGCCCTGATGCCGGATGCGCATCTTCCGGCCGTCGTCGGCGCCGGGGGGGATGCGGATTTTCAGGGTGCGGTCGATGATCTGTGTGTTCTGACCTCCGCAGACTGGGCAGTTTTCCGTGCCCCGGCGTATTCTGCGCCCGCCGCAGGATGGATAGCGATCCTGATA
>JAHITJ010000246.1 GCA_018817795.1 Myxococcota bacterium
CCTGAGCATGCAGAGCGGCTGCCAGGGCCCCCACACCTTCCGCGAGGGCTCGGTGCGCGAGCGCTCCCTCTTCGAGATCTGGACCGACCCGAATCTGTTCGCCTACAACCGGCGCTTTGCGCTCACGGATCTGACCGGCGCCTGTGCCACCTGCGCCCACGGCCGCACCTGCCGCGGCGGCGCCCACTGCGTGTCCATCGCCGTCAGCGGCACCACCACCGAGAACCCGTACTGCTACTACATGCTCGCCGAGCGCGCCCGCAAGAGTCCGCTGGGACGCATGAAGAACCAGGTGGCCGCGGCCGCCGCGATGCTGTTCGCCGGCGCCGGCGTCTCGTGCGTCCCGCCCGTGGTCGAGCCGACCTACGGCGTCGATCCCTGCGAGGACGTCCAGTGCTGCGCCGTGGACATCAGCCCGGAGACCTACGACCAGTGCTGCGAGGATGCCTGCTGCAACTGCGACTACGGCAGCGACCCGTGCGAATACGTGCAGTGCTCGGACCCCGACCTGACCATCTACGACTGGGAGCAGTGCTGCAACATGGACTACGGCAGCGATCCCTGTCACCTCGTGGACTGCCAGGACCCCCAGGTCCCCCAGCAATACATCGATCAGTGCTGCAACAACATGGACTACGGCGTTGATCCCTGCGCCGACGCCGATTGCGCCGATCCGAACCTGCCGCCGGAGACGTTTGATATTTGCTGCAGCAACATGGAATACGGCGTGGACCCCTGCGAGAGCGTCTGCTGCAGCTGCGACTACGGCGAGGTCCCGCCCGAACTGCAGTATTGCTGTGAAGTCCCCCCCGAGAAGAAATAGCCTCAATTTAAAATTATGATGCCTCCCGGTTGGGGAGCCGCTATAGTAATAAGGCAAGGGAGGTGAACCATGCCCAGCCATCGCAGGATCCTGCCGATCGTGTTTTTCGCCGTATTCCTGGTCGCCACGCCGGCCCACGCCGAGGTGAAGCAGTTCTCCGCCGGCGCCCTGATCATCCCCATGGACCTCACGTATCAGGACCACGGCCTGTTCCAGGCGTATGGTCTGCTCTTCCAGTTGCTGCGGCAGGGCATCACCGTGCACTGGGTCATCGACCCGGGCAAGGTGTGGCATCCCGCGCCCTGCGACACCGTCGGGGACGCGTGTGACTGGGACTGCGAGGAGGAGGGCTCAGGCGAGAAGTGCCCCTATCCCACGGCGTCCCCCGATCTGTACGCCACCACCCAGGTGCTCTGGGACGACGACGACCGGCTCGCGCCGGGCACGCCCATCGTGCTGCATGGCTACCGGGGCGGCCCCTTCGTCATCGACGCCCCCGAGGCCGGCGCGGCCCGTGACATCATCGACATCTGGAACGACCCCGATCTGTGGGCGTATTATCCATGGGCCCAGCGCACCGTGGGCGGCGTGGTGTCGGTGCACCAGGCCACGGCCCCCTTCGACGGCGACGTGCGCAAGACCATGACCGCGGCGCCGACCATCGCCGTGTTCTCCGACGGCAATGAGGACATCGCCACGAAGTACCTGCGCGCGGCCGGCATCCCGCAGTCCTCGGGCGCCGAGTTCCCCGCGGGCAAGTGCGCCGCCGGGACCTGCGGCCCCGGCACCGCCAACCCCGACATGCTCACCGTCGAGAGCGTCATGGGCGACATGGGCACCTGCGACGCGCCCAACCTCGACCACGCCAACGGCGCGCTGTTCACCGGGGACGGCCTGCCCGCCTACTGCCAGATCATGAGCATGCACTGGAACGTCGCCGCCCGCGAGACCGTGGAGTGCGACGGCGGCAACTGCCCGGCCCTGCAGGCCGACTGCACCGGACTCCCCATCACCTACCACGGCCACGAGGTCGTCGCCGAGGTGCGCCAGTTCCTACAGCACCGCACGCACTTCTTCGGCGAGTGCCAGGCCGTCAACGCCTACGAGAACCAGGTCCCCAATCCCGCCTGGCCCTTCCTCGACGACGACGGCCGCAAGGGACACTTCCTCACGACCGCGGGCACCCCGCCGGACTGCCCCTGCACCGACGGTGACTTCGAGTGCGTCACCGGCGGCTGCGACGGCGGCACCCGGGACTGCTGCATCCCCAGGGACCTCAAGGAGAAGGGCGCCGGCTACATGATCGCCGCCCAGCCCGCCTCCGCGACGCTGCAGATCCTGCACCCCGAGGTGCCCTACATGCAAATCGACGGCGCGTTTGCGACCGTGGGCGGGTCTGAACCCGCGTACAACCTGAGCGAGACGCTGGGCTCGGCCTACATCAACGACATGGACGTCACGTTCATCACGGGCCCCGACGGCCCCGGCGTCGCGGACGTGTGGATGACCGGCTACATCGACGGCGACTGCTCGATCATCGAAGACGACGTATGGGTCCCCGAGGAGTGCAACAAGGGCAAGGTCTCCTACCTCGGCGGCCACTCCTATTCCGTGAACCTGCCCATCTCCTCCAACGGCGCGAGCCAGGGAACCCGCCTGTTCCTCAACGCCCTGTTCGAGGCCGACTGCGTCTCGGCCGAGGGCCAGCCGCGCATGTCCCTGACCTGGCTGGGGGACCTCAACGTCCCGGCCCAGGACGCGACCCTCCCGGTGACCCGGCGCTACACCCTGTACTTCACCAACTCCGGCGGCGGCAGCGCCCTGGACGCGACCCTGCGCGTGCGGTTCCAGGGGACCCTGGCGCCGCTTGCGGCCTTCGAGGACGGCGGCGTCATCGAGGACAACTCGGTGCTCTGGACGCTGGGCAACATCGGCGCCTCGGGCTCGACCTCACCGCCGGCTTCGGGTTCCCGCTGGTTCGACGCGGCCTTCCCGGCCATGGGCGACTACAACCTCGAGGCCGAGCTGCTGTACCGCGTCGGCGTGAGCACCCTTCGCCTGGTCCAGCCCGTCGTGGTGCGGGTGCTCCTCGACACCGACGGTGACCTGATCCCGGACGAGCTCGATCCGTGGCCGCTGGATCCGCTCCGCTGCGGGGACGGCGACGGCGACGGCTGCGACGACTGCGCGGCTGAAGGCACCTGTGATCCCGAACCCGACGCGGGCCCCGACGGCGACATCGACGATCCCGGCCGCCACAACGCCGACGGCGACTGCTCCTGCTCGGCGGGCGCCTCGACGCCCGTCGGCCCCCTGCCCCTGCTCTTCGTCTTCGGGATGCTCTGGGCCTTCCGCCGTCGCACCCCCCCTCCCGGCAGCAGCCACAGCCACTGATCGACCACGCAAGGAAAACCGGCCCAGTCGTCCGACCGATCCCACGGTCGGCAGGACACCCCCACCGATTCGTTCGCACTCGACGGCCGCGAATTCCCGTTGCACGGCCGCGACTTCCAAGCGGACACAGCCGGCTCATTGCCCTGCATTTTCGCATTTTCCCTCTTGGCTAAGTGACTTACAGTCGCACGGCCGCGAGTTCCGTTCGTGCGCAAGCGGCTTTCCTTCATGTTTCACAGCAGCGTGCCGTGCCGGTAATCCATTCGTCGGGCGATCGCAGCCACGAGCGCCTGCACCTCATAACCCACTGCAATCTATTGGCATTATTTTTTCAACTTAATATTCGTTATTCCGACCTTATCATATCGACACTGGTATGGCTCCTCAAAGGTAGACACATTGGTTATGCTGCCTTCGCAGCGGTCTGAACGCAACCCAATTTTTCAAACGCCAGTGGGCTGATGCCCCCGAGTGTTGAATGCCTCCTCGACCTATTGTAAAAAATCTCAATGTAATCAAAGACCACGAATCGAAGACGGCCCACGCTGCTCCAGACCTCCTTATTCAGGCTGTCCCGCTTGATCGTCGAGAAGAAGCTCTCGGCCACGGCGTTGTCCCAGCAGTTGCCCTTCCGGCTCATGCTCTGGACAATCCCATGCTTGGCCAGGAGTTTCCTGAAGTCACAGCTGGCATACTGACTTCCCCGGTCACTATGGAAGATCAGTCCGGGCTTCACGTCACGCCGGCCGCAGGCCATCTTCAAGGCGTCTTCTACGAGCTCTTCACGCATGTGGCCGGCCAGCGCCCAGCCCACGATCATGCGGCTGTACAGGTCGATCACGGTGGCCAGATACTGCCATCCCGCTGTGGTTCGGATGTACGTGATGTCCCCTACCCACACGGTATTGGGCGCCTCAGCCGTGAAGTTCCGATCCAGGCGATTCGGGGAGACTTCCTCGCCGTGCTTCGAATCCGTGGTCGCTTTCCAGCGTTTTTTGGGAGTGCCTGCAAGACCTGCCTCGCGCATCAACGCAGCCACCTGACGAAGTCCCACGCGCTCACCGGACGCCTTCAGATCCAGCCAAATGCGCCGGCTGCCGTACGTACCTCGGCTTGCTAGGTGGATCTGCCGAATCTTCTCCTGCAGGCGTTTCTTTTCCACTGTGCGTGCCTCTCGGCGCGCCTTCCCACGCTCCCACACATAGTGCGCGCACCGGCTCAGGACCAGCCATCTGCACATCTCGGAAACGGAAAATTCGGCCTTCAGCACTTCCATCACTTGGTGCTTTCCGTTTCCTTCGCGAAGAAGGCCGCCGCTTTTTTTAAGAAATCACGCTCCCGCTCCACATCACGGAGCTTGCGGCGCAATTCCCGGATTTCTGCTCGCTCCGAGGTCGTCGGGGCCTGGGCCGAGCCGCGACCGGAATCGATCTCTGCCTGGCGGACCCAGTTGCGAAGCGACTGCTCACCAACGCCGATGTTACGGGCGACAGCG
>JAHITJ010000247.1 GCA_018817795.1 Myxococcota bacterium
CTACCGGTACGAGGCCTCCCGCCCCGACGCCACGCCCTCCTCGGCGGGCGCCTCCGAGGCGCGCCCCTGCTCGCGGCCCATGGTCCTGCCCTGGGCCAGCGTGACCTACGCCGACGCCGAAGCCGCCTGCGTGCGGGTTGGAAAACGCCTGTGCTCGCCAACTGAGTGGCAGGCGGCCTGCGCCGGCGTAGACAACAATGTCTATCCCTACGGCAACACCTACGTTCCCGACACCTGCAACGGCGTGGATGCCGATGGCATCCCCGGCGGCGCCGACGACGACGTGCTGCTGGCGACCGGCGCCATGATGCAGTGCGTCTCGGCCGACGGCCTGTTCGACCTCAGCGGCAACCTGCGCGAGTGGACCGACGACCTGCGCGGCACCACCGCCATGGGCGACAACGTCTACGTCATCCGCGGCGGCGAGTTCCAGACCCCGTGGCCGGGCCTGACCTGCGCCTTCGACCTGTCGCAGGCCGCCGGCTCCGTGCCCCTGCCCACCGTGGGCTTCCGCTGCTGCTCAGACACCGCCCCCTGATTCCGGGCGGCCAAGTGCGCGTTGACATCGGCGGGCATCGTGGGATACTGGCCGCCGGAGGAAAAACATGAAAATGAATACCTTTTGCAAGAGGATGAACATGATCGGACGCACGGGCCTGGTGCTCGGCCTGGCCGTGACGATGCTGGGCTGCACCAAGCCCAGGGCCACCACTCCCGAAGACGGACCCCGGCGACATCACCGGCACGTGGAGCCGGTCACGCCGCCGGCGGAATCCCTCGACGTCGCCGACGCCGAGACCGAGGGCACCACGATGGAGTCGAAGGTGGTCCGGGTGACCGTGTACTCGGATCGCGCCCGGCTGACCCGCCAGGGACCGCCGCCGTGGTGGCCGAGCCCACCGTGTTCGCCTTCCGCAGCCTGCCCGGCTGGGTCGACGACGGCTCGGTGCAGGTGTCCTCCAGCGCCGGCCGCATCCTGGACGTGCGCGTCGATCGCCGCTTCCTGGCACGGGCCACCGACAAGAGCTGGCGGCGCATCGAGGCCGAGCACAAGTCCATCACCAACAAGCTCGCCGCCATGCGCGACGAACTGTCCGTGCTCGAGGCCCAGCGCCAGCAGATCGAGAACATCAAGGCGTTCTCGCTGACCAAGATCACCCAGGACACCTTCATCGGCGACGTCAACGTCAAGACCTACGGCGACGTGCTGGGCTTCATCACCGACTCCCTGCGCGCCAACGCCCGGGCGCGCCGCCGGGTGATGCTCCAGCTGGACGAACTGACGCCCGACTACGAGGCGAGCCTGCGCCGGGTCAACGACGCCAAGTCGCTGATGAAGCTCGAGGAGACCACCGTGCTGGTGACGCTGCAGGCCGAGAAGCCGGCGGCGGCCACCGTCGAATTGACCTACATGCTGCCCGGCGCCACCTGGGAGCCCATGCACGAGCTGCGCGCCAGCACCGGAGACGGCAAGACCGTCGAGGTCATCTCGTACGCCGCCGTCGCCCAGACCAGCGGCGAGGACTGGGGCGGCGCGGAACTGTCCTTCTCGACGCAGTCCACGACCCAGTCGGTGCGCATCCCGGAGCTCGAGGCGCTGACCCTGGGGGACACGCACACCGCGACCCGCATTCTCACCAGCCAGGTGTCGTCGTTCACCCGCGCCCAGGCCGCCTTCGAGGGACAGAGCCACCTGTGGAACACCGTCCGTCAGCGCTCGTCCAGCCAGCGCATGCTCACCAACGTCGAGCAGGTCTACCGCAGCAACGTCGAGTACATGCACATGGTGCAGGGCCGCACGGTATCGCTCTTCGAGAGCCTCGAGAAGCGCGGAACCACCGCACACTTCAAGGCCCAGCGCGTGCAGAGCGTGCGCGGAGACGGCCACCCGGTCCGGCTGCTCATCGGGCGCAGCGTCCTCGGATCAACGCAGAAGACGGTCGCTGCCCCCGAGCAGAGCCTCAACGCCGCGGTCACCCTGACCATGACCAACACCACCGACCAGCCCTTTTTGCCCGGCAAGGTCGCCCGCTACCTCGACGGGACCTTCCTGGGTATGACCGACATCGACTTCATCGCCAAGGGTGAGAAGTTCTCGCTGTTTTTGAGCGTGGCCGATCACCTCAAGCTCTCGCGCCAACTAGACCGCAAGTTGAGCACCCTGGTCCGCAAGACGCGCAACCAGATGCAGGTGGCGTTCATCGTCACCGTGGAGAACCTCTCGACCGAGACCGCGACCTTCACCCTGGCCGACCGCATCCCGGTCTCCGAGAACAAGGAGATCAAGGTCGACAAGGTCAACATCCTGCCCGCCGTCAAACCCGACACCCAGGGCATCCTCCACTGGGAACTGACGCTGAAGCCCGGTGAGAGGCGCGAGTTCCGCATCGGCTACCAGGTCGAATATCCCTCCGAACTGGTGCTCGACACCCAGCGACGCCGCATGCACAACCGCAACGCTTCGCCCTATGAGTCCAACGCCCCGGCGGCCGCCCCCTCCAAATCCAGGGTCGAGGACCAGATCATGGACCTCGAGAACATGTTCTGACAGCCCTGATCAGGTCCACTGATACCGTCTGAAACCCAAGCAGGGTGCGATTCAAGGACTTGGGTCATTTTTTTCTTTTGATGTGATCCCAGGGTAGGGCGACCTGAAGACGGGTCACTCCAACCCTGGGCTATATTGGGTCAACCCACGATGCGGGTACCTGGATTTGAACCCTTGATAAGGATCCGTGGAACTGACCATCACTGTGAGATAGTTACTCGGGAATCCGCACTTCGACCAGGGTCGGGACGATGTCCGAGCTGCCCATGCCCACCTCGCCGTCCATGCCGAAGCCCCAGCACCAGATGCGGCCCGCGGACAGCGCGCAGTTGTGGGCGAAGCCCGCCGACACGGTGGACAGGTTCACTCCCAGGGGCTTCTGCACCATCGTCGGTGTGGTCGCGAGGTTGTCGGCCCGGCCGTTGGCCAGCTGGCCGAAGAGGTTCAGGCCCCAGCACCAGCCCACCCCACGCCCGGTCACGCAGGAGTGCTGGAAGCCGGTGGTCACGTTGTCGAAATTCGCGATGTTGAACGGCATCTGCACCAACTGGGGGACCGAGGTCGCGTCCTGGGTGCCGTTGCCGAGCTGGCCCGAGTCGTTGGCGCCGAAGCAGTACACGCTGTCGTCATTGCTGCCGCCGGCCAGATCAGCCGTGGTGATCGCGCAGGTGTGGCTGCGTACGATCATGTTCGAGGACAACCCACCGGACTCGTTGGATGACAGCAGCATGCCGCCACCGGAGACCAGGCGGGCCAATCCGATGCCGTTGATCAGCGACGGCACCGGCATGCAGGGACCGGGGATGATCGTGCCGTCGAACTCCTCGAAGGGCCAGTAGTTGCAGTCCTGATAGAGCACGTCCTCAGGATCCAGTGCGATCTGGCCCGAGTTGTCGGCGCCCCAGCAGTACAGTCCGCCCGTGACGGTGACCGCACAGGTGTGCACGAGCCCGCAACTGATGTCCACGACCGGCTCGCCGATGGACGCGGCGGCCTGCGTGGGCTGGGGGAACCCCGCATCGACCAGGTCGCCCAGGCCCAGCTGTCCGGCCGTGTTGTAGCCCCA
>JAHITJ010000248.1 GCA_018817795.1 Myxococcota bacterium
CAGCGGGATGTCCTGCGCCACAGCCTCAGACAGGGGCTCTGGCGGCGCCACAAACACGATGACGTCGCCTTTCTTCACCTTGTAGTGGATCTTCACCGCGCGGCCATTGACCGTGCACAGCCCGCCCTCGAGGCTCTGCTGCACGCGGGCACGGCTCTCCCTGACGCGGGCGGCCAGCCAGGCGTCCACGCGGGCACCCGCAGGGTCGGCTTCTACGATGAACTTCATGGAAATACCGGAATCGGAAAGAGAGACGGATGCTACTCGGGGGAATCCCAGATCGGGGTCTTGACGCGGTCCTTCATGCGATGCAGCAGCACCTCGACCAGGGCCCGATCGTAGATGTTCATCTGGGCGATCTCAGGGGTCACGCGGGCATTGAACTCCTCACGTCCCTGGCGAACCTGCTCATCGAGCGCATCCCAGACGTTGTCTTCCTTGAGGGCTTTGAGCAGCACGTCCTTGTTGTACTCCACCATGTCGGACGCGATGGTCTTGGCATAGCGCAGGGCGCGATCGGGATTGTCGTACAGTCGGGCCATGAGAACATCCTCCCTTTGGGCAAAAACCATCATACACGTGAACGGCACGGAGTCAAATGTCAATTCGAATCGGAAAGATCAAGGGACCAGGGCGGCCGCGGGGGTGATCCGGGACACTGTGGTTCCGTCGCCCAGCTGGCCGCTGTCGTTGCCGCCCCAGCACCAGGCCAGCCCGTCGGCGGCGACCACGCAGGTGTGGACATAGTCAATCGCGAAGGAGAGCGGCGTGCCCGATCCCGACGCCTGCACGGGAGATGTCTGATCCACCGTGGTCCCGTCGCCCAACTGGCCCGAGGTGTTGTTGCCCCAGCACCACAGGGTGTCGTCGTTCTTCATCGCGCAGGAATAGTCACGCCCGGCGGAAATGGACACCATGCCGGTCAACCCCGGGACCTGCACCGGCGCGTGCCGCTGGGTCGTGGTACCGTCGCCGAGCTGGCCGTCGGTGTTGTCCCCCCAGCACCACACCGTGCCATTGAGCTTGAGGGCGCAACTGTGCCGGGATCCGGCTGAAATCGCGTCCACGCCGGTGAAGCCCGGGATCTGCACGGGCACCAGACTGTCGGTCGTGGTGCCGTCCCCGAGCCGTCCGTAGGTGTTGTCCCCCCAGCACCAGGCCGTGTCGTCGGTCTTCACCGCGCAGGTATGCGATCCACCGGCGCTGATCCCGCGCACCGCGGTCAGGCCCTGCACTTGAACGGGGGCGCGCCGCAAAGAGGTCGTGCCGTCGCCGAGCTGGCCGTTGGTGTTGATCCCCCAGCACCACGCCGTGCCGTCGACCTGCACCGCACACGTGAAGTTGGTGCCCACCGAGATCACCACGTTCTGGTTGATGATGTTGACCTGGACCGGCGTTGAGCTGGGCAGATTATAACTGTTTCCGAGCTGGCCGCTGGAGTTGATCCCCCAGCACCACGCCGTCCGATCCTGCCGGGTCGCACAGGTGTGGTTCATCCCGGCCGAGATCGCCGTCAATCCAACGAGGTTGAGCACCTGCACAGGTGAATGCTGGTCGGTCGTGGTCCCATCCCCGAGCTCGCCGCTGGTGTTGTTTCCCCAGCACCAGGCAAGCCCGTCGCCGCGAAGCGCGCAACTGTGGTTCTGGCCGAGGTCGATCTGCGCGACGCCGCAGTCCGCGGGACAGATCGGGCGGGTCTCGCCCAGATCGGCGCTGCAGACGCCGTCGCCGCACTCGAAGCACGCCGTCGTGTCGAAGAGACAGGAACTGCTGCACGCCAGGGTCCCGCCGGCGAACCCGACATCCACGCATTCGCGCCCGCCCAGATCGGCCTGATCGCAGTCCTCGGGTCCCACCTGCAGGCCGTCGTCGCAGATCGAGCTGCAGACCGTGGGCTCGCCGTCACACTCCCAGCCGGTCTCCGGCAGGCAGTCCTGCGAACAGCCGTCGCCGTCCTCGAGGTTGCCGTCATCGCAGGGCTCGTCGTCGCGCAGCAGGCCGTCTCCGCACACCGGGCCGCAGATCGACGGATTGCCGTCGGCGCAGGCCCAGCCGACCTCGACCGTGCACAGGGGGCTGCAGCCATCCCCCTCGTCGAGGTTCTGATCATCGCACTCTTCTGCGAGCTCGACCATGCCGTTGCCGCACTGGCTCTCGCATTCACTGAGATCGAAGCGGCAGTCGTCACCGCACTGCAGCACGCCGCCCGAGGTGCCCTGCGAGATGCAGGTCTGCCCGCCCAGGTCGCCGTACTCGCACTGCTCGAACTCCGGCTGCAGGGTCCCGTCCCCACAGAAGGCCCCGCAGGCACTGACGTCATAGGTGCAATCAGCCGCGCAGGAGACCGGCGCCGGATTCTCGTGGAAGTCCAGATCCACACAGGTCACCTGGATCGGGGCCGCGCCGTCGCACTGCTCCTCCGGGTCGATGATTCCGTCACCACAGTTGTCTACCAGGGTCACCTTGTCGTCGCAACCGCCGACTGCCAAAATCATGATGTAAATCAACAACAAATTGATCTTTCCCTGCATGGTGAATCCCTTTCGTGGGGTTGCATCCAGAAACCCTGTTCCACGTGCATCGCGATCAGCACACATAGAACGACCGATCCCGATTAACGTACAATACATTTATCCGTCAGAAACTGTTTGTCAAGGCGCAGTTTGAAGTTCAACCTTCCTCAAACATGCACGCAGACCGTCGGCTTCTCCCCTGTCCATGGGAGGCCAATGCCGCTATAGTGCGACCATGGATGGTGCCCGATGAAGCATGCTCCCTGGTTGTTGTTTCTCCTGCTGACCGCGCTGCTGGCCGCTGCCTGTTCAAGTCCCGCCAGGCGCCCGGCCGGCAACGGCGGTCCGACGCCCCCCTCCCCTGCCTCGGCTTCGACGCCGGATCCAGCGGCCTCGCTGTCCGGCCCCCAGCGCATGAAGGCGACCGTGGAGGCCCTCACCGGCACCCCCAAGGCGCGCAACGCACGCAACATCGAGATCCTCGACGCGGTGGCCGCGGACCTGAGCGCCCGGATCACCCGCAGCGGCTTCTCCTGCCGCGACCAGACCTTCGACGTGAAGGGGAAGACGTACCGCAACGTGGTGTGCACCGGCGGCGCCGACCCCGAAAAGGGCGTGTGGGTCGTGGGCGCGCACTACGACGTCTTCGGGGACCTGCCCGGCGCCGACGACAACGCCTCGGGCGTGGCCGGGCTCGTGGAGCTCGCCCACCGCATGGGACCGCACCTGGCCAGGCTGCCGTTCTCCCTGGAGCTGGTGGCGTACACCCTCGAGGAGCCACCGTTTTTCCGCACCGCCGACATGGGCAGCGCCCACCACGCATGCGAACTGAAGAAGCGCGGCCAGCCGGTGCTGGGCATGGTCTGCCTGGAGATGATCGGCTTCTACAGCGAGGCGAACATCCAGAAGGTGCCCGTCGACGCGCTGCGCTTCCTGCTGCCCAAGCACGCCAACTTCATCGCCGCCATCGCCGACGTCCCTTCCGCCGGGCTCGCCGAGCGCTTCGCCGCAGCCATGAACCGCGCCGGCACGCTGCAGGCGCTGCACCTGGCCGTCCCCGCCGGCATCGAGGGCGTCGACTTCTCCGATCACCTGAATTATTGGAACGAGGGTTTCAAGGCGTTCATGATCACCGACACCGCCTTCTTCCGCAACGCCAACTACCACAAGGACACCGACACGGCCGACACCCTCGACTACGAAAAAATGGCGGCCGTGGTCGACGGCCTCGAACGGTTGCTTCTTCAATAACCAGGAGTGCGCAAGCTCTGCTTCCGCACTCCAGGTTGACGCCCCTTGCCTCCGCGTTAGACGTGACTACATTGAAGGGGCTGCCCTGCCGGCGGCGGATTGCGAGCACCTGTGACCGACCTTCGTTCCCCCGTCAAATGGACCGCCTGGCTCAGCCTGAGCGCCACCTTCTTCATGATGTGCGTGGTCCGGGCGTGGTGGACCATGTTCGTGCTCTTCGGCCTGGCCCTGACGATGGTGCTGATCTTCGGAAGGAATCGCTACTGCTCCAGCGTCTGCCCCCTGGGCGCGCTCCAGGACGCCACCGGCGACAACGCCGCGGCCCGTCGCCGCTTCACCGCTGCTCCATGGTTGAAGTACCTGATGGTGCCGCTGTTCTGGGGCATCACGATTTACACGACCTTCACCTTCATCGATTCCCCGGCGCAGCTGTGGGTCTGGATGCTGCGCATCATGATCTCCATGTTCTTCCTGGCCATGGTCACCCAGATGTACCTTGGCAAGCGCTTCTTCTGCGTCCACCTGTGCCCGCTGCGGCACCCCCTCCTCGAGCCCGCCCGCAAGTCCCGCCGGCTCCTGAAAAAACGCGTCCATCACGCCTGATTGCTCCGTCAGCGTTCAATGACCCCGTTGGCCGCCGGAAGGCGCAAACTACTTGCCGAACGCAATCTTCTTGCCGGGCTCCGGTGGATGGTTGTACATTGCGCGACGGGTCGGCCGGTGCCTGGACGCACCGGGCGAAGGTCCTCGCAGACCCGCACACGATCCGCGAACACAAAGGAGTTCCCATGAATCCGCTGCAGAAATCCAACCGTCTACCCCAGCCCACGGGTCCCGTGGTGCAGATCATCATGGACGGCGTCGGCATCGCCTCGCCCGGTCCGGGCAACGCCGTCGCGGCGGCCTTCACCCCCACGCTCGACTGGTTGCAGCGCACCTGCCCGTTCCTGAGCGTGGCCGCCCACGGCACGGCCGTCGGCCTGCCCTCCGACGACGACATGGGCAACTCCGAGGTGGGCCACAACGCGCTGGGCGCGGGCCGCGTGTTCGACCAGGGCGCCAAGCTCGTCAACCGCGCCATCGAGAACGAAAGCCTGTTCGAGGGCGACACCTGGAGGGCCCTCGTGGCGCAATGCAAAGGCGGCACGGCCGCCGGAAGCGGCGGAAAACTGCACTTCATCGGCCTGCTCTCGGACGGCAACGTGCACAGCCACATCCTGCAACTGTTCGCCCTCCTCGACCGGGCCGCGGCCGACGGGGTCAGGGGAATCCGCGTGCACCCGCTCCTCGACGGCCGCGACGTGGGCGAGCGCTCGGCCCTGCAGTACCTCGACCAGTTGGAAGAACGGCTCTCGCTCCTGCGCGCCGCCGGCGTCGATGCCAGCGTGGCCTCCGGCGGCGGCCGCATGGTCACGACCATGGACCGCTACGAGGCCGACTGGCGCATCGTCGAGCGCGGCTGGAACGCCCACGTCCACGGCCAGGGACGCCCCTTCCCGTCGGCACGCAAGGCCGTCGAAACCATGTACGCCGACGACGCCGCTGCCACCGACCAGTTCCTGCCGGCCTTCGTGATCGTCGACGCCGCGGGAGCGCCCGTGGGCCCCATCGTTGATGGCGACGGCGTGATCTTCTTCAACTTCCGGGGCGACCGCGCCATCGAAATCTCCCGCGCGTTCACCGAGAAGACCCTGGACAAGTTCGACCGCGGGCGGGTGCCCGAGGTGATGTACGCGGGCATGATGGAGTACGACGGCGACCTGCACATCCCGCCGCGCTATCTCGTGTCCCCGCCGGCCATCGCCGAGACCCTGGGCGAATACCTCGCCCACGCCGGCCTGCGCTCGTACGCCACGGCCGAGACCCAGAAGTACGGCCACGTGACGTACTTCTGGAACGGCAACCGCTCGGGCCGCTTCTCCGACGAACTGGAGACCTACGTCGAGATCCCGTCGGACCTGGTGCCCTTCGAGCAGCGCCCGTGGATGAAGTCCGCCGAGGTGTGCGACGGCATCCTCGCCGCCATCGCCAGCGGCAAACACGACTATATCCGCGCCAACTTCGCCAACGGCGACATGGTCGGCCACACCGGCGTGTTCCGCTCCGCGACCGTGGCCATCGAGAGCGTGGACCTGGCGCTGTCACGCATCATCCCGGCGGTGAAGAAGGCCGGCGGCGTCCTCATCGTGACGGCCGACCACGGCAACGCCGACGAGATGTTCATGACGAAGAAGGGCAAGGTCGAGACCGACGCCGCCGGCGAGCCCGTGCCCAAGACCGCGCACACCCTCAACCCGGTGATGTACCTTATATATGATCCTGCCGGACGATGGACCGTGGACGCCGACGTGACCGCGCCCGGCATCGGCAACAACGCCGCGACCGTGCTGAACCTGCTGGGCTTTGAGGCCCCGGAGAACTACCTGCACACCCTGGTCAGGCCGGCATGACCCCCACCGTGAACGTGACCGCCACCCTGCCGGTGTTCTTCGGCGCCGTGGTCCTGGAGTGGGACGACGCCGGCCTGATCCGCTGCCGCCTCGAGACGGACACGACCCTGCCCCACTCGGTGATCCCGCGTTCCCAGGCGGGTCGCCGGACTCTGGCCAGGGACCGCCTGCTGGGAAAGGCCACGGCCTGGCTGCGCGACTGGGAGTCCCGTCGCTTCCGTCCGGTGGACTTCCCTATCCGCATGGAGCTGGTGACGCCGTTCCAGCAGGCAGTGCTCGCCGCCATCACGCGGATCGAGCCCGGCACGACAGCCACCTACGCCGAGGTCGCCCGCATGGTCGGCCGCCCGCAGGGTGCCCGCTCCATCGGCCAGGTCATGGCGAGAAACCCGTGGCCCCTGTTCTTCCCGTGCCACCGCGTGGTGGGCTCCTCCGGTCTGGGCGGGTTCGGCCCCGGACTCGATCTGAAACGCCGGCTGCTGACCCTCGAGGGCGTTGTGCATAATTACTGAACGAGGGAAAGCAGATCACTTTTTTTCATGGACCGGGTTGGCAGCACCCCTTGCTTTTCGACTCCTTGACCACATCGCATTGAAACTCTTTGATATCATTTATTTTTTCCATTTCGTTTTTTGTGAAATTTTCATTGAAAACAAGAATAAAAGGCCCACAATAGCTGAAGATGACGACTGGGTAATCCACCTGGGCGCCAGCGGGTGAACCTACCCGCAAAGAGGCATCGTGCGGCCGAACCGCATTTTCAAATTCTGTCCGCTGAAGACCACCACGCGCCCGGTGGCATCCGCGGAGACGACCCTCGACGAGGAGGAGGAACCTCCACCGCTCCTCGGCCGAACTGGGGCCCACCACCATCTTTTCCATAAACAAGAAAACCATCAGGGTAAAGCAAGGCATTGGCCGCCTGTGTCCATGAGGGCCAAGGAAAGTTCAAGATGAACATCATCGTGCTTCACAACATCGTCCCCCCCGACGCGCCTGCCGACGAACAGGACAACCTCGTCGAGGCCCGCCACGTCGCCGAAGGCCTCGAAGAGATCGGACATGAGGTCCAGTTGATGCCGTTCGGCTTCAACATGGCCGAGACCGCGCGCGTCCTGCGGGAGGCGGCGCCTGATCTGATCTTCAACCTGGTCGAGACCATCGAGGGCGCGAGCACCTGGGCCTACCTCGCCAGCGCGCTGCTGGAGCACCTGGGCATCCCGTACACCGGAGGATCCAAGGACAACCTCTACATCACCACCAACAAGGTGCTGACCAAGCAGCTGCTCAAGTCCAAGCGCCTGCCCACGGCCCCCTGGAACGCCAAGGCTGCCCCCGGACACATCTCGTTCCCGCCGCCGTACATCGTCAAGCCCGTGTGGGAGGAGGCCTCCGTCGACATCGATGATCACTCCGTGTTCTACGAGAGCAACGCCGCCGTCGCCTGCCTGGCCCAGAAGCAGGGCCGGCTCCCCGGCGGCTACTTCATCGAGCGCTTCATCGACGGCCGTGAGTTCAACATCTCCGTGCTGCCCTCGCCCGGCGGCCCGTGGGTGCTGCCGCCGGCCGAGATCAAGTTCACGGACTACCCTGACGACAAGTTGAAGATCGTGGGCTACCGCGCCAAGTGGGACGACACCTCGTTCGAGTTCCACCACACCGTGCGCACCTTTGATTTCGAGCCCGAGGACGCCTTCCTGATCAACCACATCAAGGACATCACGCGCCGCTGCTGCCGGCTGCTGAACCTCGTGGGCTACGTCCGCGTGGACTTCCGTGTCACCTCCGCCGGCCTGCCCGTGATCCTCGAGATCAACTCGAACCCCTGCATCAGCCCCGATGCGGGCTTTTATGCAGCCGTGACGCGCGCCGGGCTCTCCCGCGCGGAGATGCTGTCGCTGATCTGCCAGGACGCGATGCAGCGCCGTTGCATGCCCAGCCGCTATGACTTCAACGCCGTGGCGCTGCCCGCCAGACTGGAGATTGGATGAACCGGGACGAACACGTCTTCACCATCCGAGAGACAGTCCTGCCGACCGATCCCGACTCTGTGCTCCACATCGTGGTCTCCACCGGCTTCTTCAACGCCGAGGAGATCCAGATCGCCGTCGAGCTCGTCGACGAGAACCTGCAGAAAGGCGCCGAGAAGAGCGGCTACCACTTCGTGTTCATGGAGTGCAAGGATGAGGTCATGGGCTACTCGTGCTACGGGCGCATCCCGGGCACGCTGACCTCCTACGATCTCTACTGGATCGCCATCGGGAAGAGATGGCAGCGCCTCGGTCTCGGGCACCGCATGATGACCGCCACCGAGGAGCGCATCCGCGCCGCGGGTGGGCACCAGATCTTCATTGAAACTTCCTCCACCGATCTATATCATCCCACCCATGTTTTCTACGAACACTGCAGGTATTCCCTCGATCACGTGTTCCCGGATTTCTACGCGCCCGGAGACTCGAAGTACGTCTACGTCAAGAGGCTGGTCGAGTCGTCCGAGCCCGTCGAGCCCGGGTCCGCTGACTGATCCCGGGGCCTGCGCGCCCTCCCCGACCGAAACTGCAAAGGAGTTGACATGTGCGGAGTAATCGGCCTGATCTGTGACCGGAACCGCCAGGACCTCGGAAAGATGGCCTCGCTGCTGCTGCGCTCGCTCGAGTACCGCGGCTACGACTCCACCGGGGCCGCGATCCAGGGTGACGCCACCGACGCCGTGGATCTGCGCAAGGGCGTCGGCGCACCGTCGGTGCTCGTCGACGACCTCGGCATCTCCTCGATGCAGGGACGCGTCGCCTGCGGCCAGGTGCGCTGGGCCACCTTCGGTGCGGTCGATGCCAAGAACGCCCAGCCCCACGTGGTCCGCTGCAAGACCTTCCTCTACGGGGCCCACAACGGCAACGTGACCAACACCGAGGCCCTGCGCGAGAAGCTCATCGGCGAGGGTCACCTCATCCTCTCGGACAACGACGGGGAGATGCTCGTGCACACCGTCGAGCACCACTTCGCGCTGGAGCTGGAGAAGCTGGCCGATCCCGCCGACGCGCAGGCCCGCAAGGATGCGATGAGACGTGCGCTGGTCCGCACCCAGGCCGCCGTGGAGGGCTCCTTCGCGGCGATCGTCGTCGACCCCGTCACGCATACCGGCTGGGCACTCAAGAGCGGATCGTCGCTGTACTTCGGCATCGGCCGCGACGCTCTGGGGCCCTTCCAGATCGCCAGCTCGGATCTCTCCTCGATCCTGAAGTTCACCCGCGTGCTGCTCCCCCTCGAGGAGGGCGAGGCCGTCGAGTTCGACCACACCGGACGCCAGGTGTTCGCGCTGCGCGAGAAGAAGTCCCGCGACGGCGTCGTTTCCGCGGGCGCCTTCATCGAGCGGGCGCCGGTGCGCAGCCGACTCCGCGCCAAGGACACCGAGCTCTCCGACGAATTCACGTACTTCATGGAGCAGGAGATCTTCGCCCAGAGCCAGACGGCCCGCTCGGTGATCACGAAGTACCTCGGCGGCTCCCGGCTCACACGCCAGGTGCGCCCGATCCTCGATCCCATGGCCGAGGAGCGCGCCCAGGTGCTGTCCGCGCTGGCCCGACTCTCCGAACTCACGTCCGACGACCGACTTTCGGGCCTTCTCCATGAACTGGCCGACCATCCTGCGATGCGGGCGCTGCTGCAGGCTGTGGACGCCGGCGCACCAGCGGAGTACCTCGATCTGCCCGTCGGCAATGAGAGCCTTGGAGCGACCTTCTCTTCCTCTGAGATGGCCGTCTTTGCGGACATGCTGCCGTTCTGCACCACCGCCGGGATGCGCCGGCTCGTACGGATCCTGGACACGCTCGTCGAGCTGCAGGAGACCGAGGAGACCGCACTGGCTGCGGGCCGCTTCGCCCGATACATCGAGGAGGCCCGGAAGCGCGGCAATCACATCTATGTGGCCGCCTGCGGTTCCTCCTATCATGCTGCCATGGCAGCCTGCCTGTTCTTCAACGAGATCGCGTTCACCGAACTGATCCCGATCCTGCCCGGCGAATTCCGTGGCCGCTACTCCAACACCGTGAAGGATCACGACGTGGTCATCGCCGTCTCCCAGAGCGGGGAGACCAAGGATCTCATCGACATCCTCAACGACATCGGCGCCACCGGCCGCTCCGTGCGCCGGATCGCCATCGTCAACAACGTGAACTCCACGATCGCGCTGGAGAAGAGCGACCTCGTGATTCCGTTGCGCTGCGGCCCCGAGATCGCGGTGCCAGCCACCAAGAGCTTCATCAACCAGATCACCGTTTTCTACACGCTGGCCCTGGAGACGGCCGCCCGCCAGATTGAATCCGGCGCGGGCGAATGGACCGCCGAGCTGGTTGAGCAGCGCCGCGGCGAGCTGGCTGATCGCATGGACAAGCTGGAGCGCATCCCGGAATTGATCGAACGCACCATCCAGACCACCCGGGAGCAGGTCGTGGCCGCCGCGGGTCGGATCTACTTCTCGCCGAGCATCCAGCTGCTGGCCACCCGCATGAACGCGGTCGCCCGCGAAGGTGCGCTGAAGATCCGCGAGGTCGTGCTCAACCACACCGAGGGCTTCGAGGGCGCGGAGTTCAAGCATGGACCGAACACCATCCTCGGGTTCAACACGGTGTACGGTCCCGAACACTTCTCCCAGATGCTCGCGATCTTCACGGACCGACTTCAGCAGGGCCTCTCCGAGCTGGCCTCCCGCGGCCTTGGGTTCGCCTCGGCGCGGCGCATGGTCAACGCGCTGTGCGATCACGCCCGTGGCAACCCCGCGGCCTTCCAGCTCAACACCGAGGAGCAGGAGATCTTCGCCTCGGCCGCCAAAGACTACGTTCCGCTGACAGGCTTCTCCGTGCCCTACCCGCTGATCTACATCACCGGGCCCGCCGAGCGCGACGTGCGCCTGACGATCTCGCAACTGAACACACACAAGATCCGCGGCTCCTGCACGATCGTGATCGCCGAGGAGAACCACCGACTGCGCCAGGCCGCCGAGAAACCACCCGGAAACGGTGAGGGCTACTGGGCACAGTACATCACCCTGCCCCGCACCGACGACTCCCTGCTTCCGGTGTTCACTTCCACGCTGGTGCTTCAGTTGCTCGCGCTGGAGATGAGCGTACGCAAGATGCAGGCGCTGGACAACCTCGGCATCGCCGGACACGGCGTCCACCCCGATGTTCCAAAGAATGTGAGCAAGTCGATCACGGTCGACTGAAACGCCGAGCGACCGCCATTGAAACGAGCCCCCAGGCGAACGCAAGCTCAAAGGCGAACCGGAAACCTGCGATCTTTCCCGCGAGCAGCAGCGCGAAGGACCCGAGCACCGAGATCAGCACCGGACGCACGCCCACCTGCCGGCGACCGAAGAGCGAGAACAGCACCGGGCAGCCCAGCACGCCGGCATACCACTGGTAGGCCGTCATCAGCAGCGGGATGATCCCTGCGCCCAGCTGGGAGACGACTCCTGCGGCCAGCGCCACGACCACCACCATCGTCCGCGTCGCGCGGATCCCGCCGCCGCCAAGATCCACAGCAAGGAGCGTGCCCGTGGTCAGGATCGTCGTGTCCAGCGAGGACAACAGTGCCGCCACCAGCGCCAGGTTCATCAGCACTGCGAGGGGAAACGGAAGCCGTGTGATCAACTCGAGGCCCGTCTGCCAGGCATGGGCGGGCGCGACGCGTCCATGGGCCGCCCAGCCGATCGCGGCGAGCATGAGACCGACGGCGGTGAGCACGACCATCGCAAAGACCACCGCACGCCGTCGATCCCGCGGGTTGTCGGCGGCCAGCAGCCGCGAATGGATGTCCGGCCCGATCAGGTACGACAACACCACCGGGAACAGGGTCCACAGCGGAACCTCCCTGCTGAACGATCGGACGTCGGCGGAATCGAAGGACGGGCCAGTGGCAAGGACAGCGGCGAAACCGAGCAACACCGCGCCGGCGATGAACCAGAACTGCACCGAGTCGCTCTGGATCACGGCCTTCTGTCCGCCGCGAAAGATGTACAGGGGTACCAACGTGCAGACCAGCGCCACGCCCGCCCACGGGGGAAGCGCGGAGTGCGTCGTGAGCAACGCCACCAGCGCCTTGACCTGTGCGGCCGCGACAGCGATCCACATGGGCACGATCGTCACGGCCACGGCCCGTCGCGCCAGCGTTCCGCCGCGTGCGGCGACCAACTGGGCGATGGAAAACGACTTGTCCTGCGGCAGCGAAGGAATGAACACCCACAGGAACCCCAGGCCGATCACGCCGGAGAGCAGCCATGCTGACCCGGCCACACCGTAGTCCCAACCCCATCCTATGGTCCCGAGAATCGCGCTCGCGCCGAGGATCGTCGCCACCAGCGACATGCCGAGCTTCCATGGAGGCAGCCGGCGCTGCGCGAGGAAGAAGCCATCCTCATCGGCGGCTGTCTGCCCCAGGAAGACCAGATGCAGAAGCAGAAAGCCTGCGATGAAATAGATCATGTAAATTGAGAGGGGGGATTAATTCCCGTACTTGATGTAGTCCATGTAGGACTCCATCTGGGGGCCGGCCGAGCCGATGAAGTCCACGAATTCCCTCATGTCGATGTCGCTCTCGCGAAGCTTCTGAAGGGCGTCGGTCTCCAGTTGACGGACGCGCTCCCGGGTGATGTTCATGCATTCGCCGATGTACTCCAGCGTGTTCTCGCCGCGCTCGGCGACGTCGAGCACGCAGGTCTCCCTCATCTCCACGATCTCGTGGAAATTCTCGCTGAGCGAACCGTTGGGCTTCACCTCAAGCGCGAGATGATAGCGGCAGCGCACATAAGGACAGGGACGCTCGCCGTATTTGCACTCGGCACGGGTCTTCGGCAGGTCCTCGTGCATCCAGGGTTCGAGCAGCAGGCTTTGTCTGCGCTCCTCCTTGGACAGGCGCTTGGCCAGGCGGGTCTTGGGCCGGGCACCCTTGCGCTTGGAACGGACCAGGGAACGTTCGGCAACCTTGCGGATTTTCTGGACGGGGGAGTTGTCGGTCTTCTTCATGGTGCTGTCTCCTTCATTACAAAGTGGGTCGTGGGTTGGTTATATTCTGATCAATCGCTACCAATTTAGTAATCAGCGTCCTTGCTGTTGTTTGTGCATCCTGCAGTTCACTCTCCACCTGGGGCCGCAGACTCATGTCGAAGTGCGGCCCGCACACCTCCGTTTGCATCTCGGAGAACAGGCGCTGCAGCCCGTTGTCGAGTTGATTGATTTCACTGGCGAATTTCATCGAAGCCCTGACGATGTCGTCGATCGTGAGCCCCTCGGACATCATGCGCTTGATGTCATTGATGCGGCGGACGACGCCGAACGGGTACACGCCCTTGGACCCGCGATGCTTGCCGCGGCCGCCCGCGCTGACGCGATGCGATCGCGACAGCAGACCAAGCTGGATGTATTTCCTGAAGGACGGCTCACTGAAGCGGATCCCGGCTTCCCGGAAAATCTTCACGACGTCGAGCGTTTCGATCCCGTCTCTATAGATCCGCTCGCATTCGCTCAATTCTTCTTCGGTCAGGAATTCAGACATCGCTCACTTCTTCTATTCTCTTACGAATGTTCTTCTCTTTCGCATCCTTTTGCGCTTTTCCATTGAATGTATTCCTCTGAAACGCGCTACCGTACGATATTCCTCTGAAAGTACTTCTACAAGTCAAAAGCAAGTGATTCCGGGGCTCTAAAATTCTTTTTTTCCTAACATGCGTTAGACTGCGAGACTTCCATGGAAATTACTTCATTCGATTCCTGCCAAGCCGAGTATGGTGGCAAAATTTCTCATTTATCGAAATCACAGAGACTTGGGAAAGCCCGTCAGGACAAGGCGCCATGGGTGGAAAGATTTTTTCTTCCGCAGGAATAACACATGTTACGAAAATCCACGAAACCAGTGAACCCGCACTGGAAAAAGCAAAATTTTTCTTGTGACTGATACAGTATTGGGCTATTTTTCCGGAACGTCGTTTTGGCCGGCCCCGAAGACGGCTTCCGAAAGCTTCGTTTGCAAGGCAAAAACGGCAACCGTGCATGTTAGTTATATTGTTGATCACTGGGCCCTTCCGGCCTGACTCCTGAAGGAGGCTTTACCGTGGAACAGAACAACAATCCGAACAACACCCCTTCCACCAGCGAACCCCTTGAGGCCATCATCCGCGAGGCCGGACAGTGGTTCGAAGCTGAAGTCGAGCAAGCTCAGCACGACAAGATCGAAAAGATGGAAAACCAGAAGAAGAGCATGAGCGATGCAGTCGTCAAGCAGATCCAGGATGAGACGCGTCGCGAGGTGGAGGAAAAGTTCGCGAAGAAGCAGAAGGACCTCGAAGCTGACCTTCACAAGAAACAGAAAGACATCCAGGAAGAGCTCGAGCGCGAGCGCAAGCGTCGCGAGACCGCCGAGAGCAACGCCGAGAAGGCCTCCAAGGTCGCCGAGAAGGCCGAAGCGACCGCCAAGGCAGCTGCCGCCGTGGCGTCCAACGCCCCCAACGCCAATCGCAACCTGATTGTCGGAGCGGTCGTGGGTGGACTGCTCTTCGGTATCATCGGTTATCTCGCCGGCAAGGGCAACTGCCCCCAGCCCGGCGCCGGTGGCGTCCCCGCCTCGCAGCCAACGATGACCAGCCCGGGCGGCAACATGCAGCCTCCGCCGCTCGAGCCCATCATGCAGCCCACGATTGAGACCATGCAGCCCACGCCCGTTGAGCCCGTCATGGTTGAGCCCGTCATGGTCGAGGTTCCGCCGCCGGTAGAGCCCGTCATGGTCGAGGTCCCGCCGCCGGTTGAGCCCGTCATGGTCGAGACCCCGCCGATGACCGTCACCCCGATGCTGCCGCCGCCGCCGATGACGACCCCCATGACCACCCCCATGACCACCGACATGGGCCTGAAGTTGGATAATCCGTTCTAGCCGACACGAAAACCGGGTTGGTAAGGAGATACCGCATGTTCAGACAATTTTTCCTTTCAATGATGATTGTCTCCTGGATGACGGCCTCTGTGGCTGCCGGACAGGAACCGGTCGATCGCAAGGCCCAGGCCGGCGAGCACTTCCAGAAGGGTACCGCTCTGTATGGAGCTGGCCAGTACCTTCAGGCCATCAAGGAGTTCAAGGAAGCCTATCGGCTGGTTCCCAAACCGATTATCCTTCTCTATATCGCTGACATCTACAAAGAAGCCGGACTCACCGATGAGGCTGTCTCCTATTATCGCAGGTTCCTCGACGAGGCGCGCATGAACGATCCCGGTCGCCCCAAGGCCGAAGCGGCCCTGAAGGATCTCGGCAGTACTGCCGTAGCCCCGCCCAGGGACCCGACACCGCCTCCGACGGATCCGGTCGACAAGCCGCAGCCCAAGGATCCCGTCGTGGACAAGCCGCGCACGCCCCGCAAAGCCTTCAAGCCCGGCGAACTGATCCACACTCCGCTGGAGGAAGCCCAGCCCAACCACCCGGCCAAACTTGAAGTCGAACTCCCCGACGACATCAAGCGAGCCTGGGTCTACCTGTACTATCGTCCCCAAGGCCAGGACGACTACATCAAGGTGAAGTTCAAGGTCGACAAGGATGACGTATACTATTTCATCCTGCCCTGCACTGTCATCAAGGGCAACATCCTTCAGTATTACATTGAAGCGGTGGGCGTCAGCGGCCGTCGTGTGGCCGGCTCAGCCACTTCGGCGAGCCCGTTCATCGTGGACATCAACACCGCCAACCCGCTCCAGCCCGGTGGCCAGATGAGCTGCTCCGAAGCCGCATCGGGCGTCAACGACGGCTCCACGGCCCCCGGCGTCGTGATTGGTCCCAGGCCCGACAAGCCGGTAGATCCCGGCAAGCGCCGCCCGAAGGTGTTCTACATCGCCATCGGCTCGAGCGTGGCCACTGTGGCCATGGTCGGACTGACCGTCCTGTTCGGCCAGATGGCCTCCATGAACGGTGTAAACCTCGAGGACAACCAAATCTATGGCGCCAACAGCGGTCTGATCGCCTTCTCCGGCGAGGTCGCCGACTATGAAAAGTCCGGCAAAAGCTACCAGACCACGATGTACGTGACCGGCGGTCTGTCCATCGTGCTGGCGCTGGCTTCCGGGTATTTCTGGGCCGATTATTTCGGCAAGGTTCCTGCTGGCATGTCACTGAACACCCGCCTGAGCGGTCCTTCGGCCACGCCCACGCCGGCGCCGGCCAACTCAGGGGACGTGTTCGTGACCCCCATCATCGGCGAAGGTTTCTTTGGCGTCGGCGGCACCGTCCGCTTTTAACTGGAGGCTACCATGAAGCGTATCTTCATTCTTCTGACCATCGTTTCCATGGGCGCCCTCACGGGCTGCTACGACCCTTCCCTGGGTGAGTTCCCCTTCGTCTGCGGAGGTGCCCACGGCAACCCCGAATGCCCTGAAGGCTACAATTGTTACGGCGGACAGTGTCTCTCGAAGGCCCCTGCCTGCTATTCCGAGATGTTCGGACTGATCCGCGGCGATGAGGACAAGGACTTCGAGCCCAACAACGTGCCCGATCTGGCCTACACGCTGGTCTGCGGCGACGAGATCAACCCCAACTGCCCGCTGCGCTACGGCGTCCAGCAGCAGTACGTCCGCCTGGTCATCTGCGGCGAGGCCTTCACGGATCCGGCCGCTGGAATCTACGGCGGCGACCGCGACTACTACCGCATTTATCTCAATAACGGTGAGAGTATCGCCATCACCCTGGTGTACAACTATCAGATGGGACGCGACCTCGACATGCGCCTGCTGGCCGACCGGGAACTGAACTGGGCTCAACTGAAGATGTCCCAGTCCACCAACGACAACGAGGAAATCACGCACACGGCCGAGTACACCGGCTGGCACTTCATCGAAATCAAGGGCAAGACCCCGTCGGACAACAACGGCTACGCCCTGCAGTGGACCCTGACCGCGGCGCAGTAAGGCAACGTGTCCCCTTCTCCGTACGCATTCCTTTTCCGAACCTTTTGAGACCACCAGGAGGGTTGCCATGTCCAGTCGACTGGGAGACATTCTGCTACGCGAGAGCCTGATCACGCCCGTGCAGTTGAAACAGGCTCAGGATGAGCAGAAGAAGACCGGAAAACGCCTCGGCTACACGCTGGCCAAGATGGGCGCGCTCGATGAGCAGAGTCTGACCTCGTTCGTCGCCCAGCACTACGGCGTTCCGCCCGTTGAGCTGCGGCAGACCGACATCGACCCGGAGGTGGTGAAGTTGCTGCCCGAGAACGTCGCCCGCCGTCACCAGGTGATTCCGATCAACCGTACAGGCTCCACGCTTGTCGTGGCCATGGCGGACCCGTCGGACATCTATGCGATTGACGATCTGAAGTTCATCACGGGCTACAACATCGAGGTCATGGTCGCCTCCGACACCTCCATCGAGGAAGTGCTCAACCGGATCTACACCTCGTCGATGGCTGCCCTCGAGGAGTCGCTCTACGAGTTCAACAACAATGAGGTCGAATTCGGCGACAACATCGACGAGAGCGTGAACGTGCTTGACCTCGAAAAGGCCTCCGAGGAGGCGCCGGTCATCCGCCTGGTCAACTACATCCTGCTGTCGGCCATCAAGAAGGGCGCATCCGATATTCACGTGGAGCCCTACGAAAAGAGCTTCCGCGTCAGGCTGCGCATCGACGGTGTTCTCCACGAGGAGATGACCCCCCCGATGCGCCTGAAGAACGCGATCACGTCGCGTTTGAAGATCATGTCCAACCTCGACATCGCCGAACGCCGCCTGCCCCAGGACGGCCGCATCAAACTCAAGATCGGCAAGAACAAGGAGATGGACTTCCGCGTCAGCGTGCTGCCCACCCTGTTCGGCGAAAAGGTCGTCATGCGTCTGTTGGACAAGAGCAACCTCCAACTCGACATGACCAAGCTCGGCTTCGAGACCACCGCGCTGGATCTTTTCAAGAAGGCCATTTATCAGCCCTACGGCATGGTGCTGGTCACAGGCCCCACCGGTTCTGGTAAAACGACCACGCTGTACAGCGCGCTTTCGGAACTGAACCAGATCGACAAGAACATCAGCACGGCCGAGGACCCGGTCGAGTTCAACCTGCACGGCATCAACCAGGTGCACATCCATGATGACATCGGCCTGGACTTCGCTGCGGCACTCCGCGCCTTCCTCCGCCAGGATCCTGACATCATCATGGTCGGTGAGATCCGCGACTTCGAGACCGCGGAGATCGGCGTCAAGGCGGCCCTCACCGGTCACCTTGTGCTCTCCACCCTCCACACCAACGACGCACCGTCCACGATCAACCGACTGTTGAACATGGGCGTGGAACCCTTCCTGGTCACCGCGTCGGTCAACCTCATCGTGGCCCAGCGACTCGCGCGCAAGATCTGCAACGAGTGCAAGGAGCCTTTCGTGGTTCCCAAGGAGACGCTGGTTGAAATGGGGGTGCCCGAGGAGCAGGCGGCCCAGATCAAGCACGTGTTCAAGGGAAAGGGCTGTCCGAACTGCTCCAACACCGGCTACAAGGGCCGAGTCGCGCTCTATGAGGTCATGTGGCTCTTCGACGAGCTCAAGGACATGATCATCCAGGGTTCCTCGGCCGCAGAACTCAAGGCCACCGCCATCCGCCTGGGCTTGAAGACCCTGCGCATGAGCGGTATATCAAAAATACTCGAAGGCGTGACCACCATTGAAGAAGTCACCCGTGTTACCGCCTCCGACTAGGTCTGCCAGCATCATTTCCGCTTGCCAAACCAAGATCATATGCTATATCCGGACGTAGTTCCGACGTTTTTATCTTGAATTGAAAGGACCTCATCATGAAAATCCGAATTCTTCTGTCTTCTGTCCTGGCGTTGCTGCTGTTCACGCACTGCGATGACGGCGGCAAAAAAACCGACAAATGCGCCGACGTGACCTGCGGCGACAACGCCACCTGTAACACGGGCTCGGGCGCTTGCGAATGCAACACCGGCTTCACCGGCGATCCGGTCGCCGGCTGCACGGCCGTGAGCCTGTGTGAAAACGTGACCTGCGGCGACAACGCCACCTGCGATCCCAACAATGGCGAGTGCGCCTGCGACGACGGCTACGTCGGCGATCCGGACACCGGCTGCACCCTCTCCGCCCTGTGCGACGAGGTCACCTGCGGCGCCAACGCCACCTGCAACCCCAACAACGGCGAATGCGCCTGCGACGACGGCTACATCGGCGACCCGGACACGGGTTGCACCCTCGCCGGCACGTGCGAGGCCAACACCTGCACCGGCCACGGGACCTGCGACGATGCGGGCGGCGTGGTCACCTGTGACTGCAACACAGGCTACACCGGTGAATTCTGCGGCACCTGCGACACCGCCAACGGCTACGTGACGGATCCGGAGAACCCCGGCGACTGCATCCAGAACCCCTGCACCCCCGACCCCTGCTACGGCAACGGCACCTGCACCGTCGAGAACAACCTGCCGGTGTGCGACTGCAACACGGGCTATGCCGGCGGCAACTGCAACCGCTGCGACACCGACAACGGCTATATGGATGATCCCGAGAATGCCGGCGAATGCATCCTCGACGCCTGCTTCGGCTACGACTGCGGCAACGGCACCTGCGCCTTGAACGGTGGCACCCCGACCTGCACCTGCTCCACCGGCTACACAGGCGCGGCCTGCGACGCCTGTGACACCGCCAGCGGCTACGTCGCCTCCATCGCCATCACAGGCACCTGCGTGCTCAACCCCTGCCTGAGCCAGACCTGCTCCAACCACGGAACCTGCTCGCAGAGCGACACCGACACCGCCCAATGCGCCTGCGCCACCGGCTACTTCGGCGCCACCTGCTCCACCTGCGACACCGCCAACGACTACATCGCCTCCACGCTGTCCCCGGGCACCTGCATCCCGACGCCCTGCACTGCCGGCGCCTGCAACAGCCACGGCACCTGCACCGTCGTCAGCGACGCGGCCTCCTGCGCCTGCGCCACCGGCTGGACCGGCGCCACCTGCTCCACCTGCGCCACCGGCTACACCGGCCCCTTGTGCGACACCTGCGACACCGCCAACGGTTATGTCGCCTCCACGCTGGTCCCGGGCACCTGCATCACGGACCCCTGCACCGGTGAGGACTGCAACAGCCACGGCACCTGCGCCGCCGTCAACGACGCCCCCTCCTGCACCTGCGCCACCGGCTACACCGGCACCGCCTGCGACGCCTGCGACACCGCCAACGACTTCGTCGCTTCCAACGCCACGCCGGGCACATGCATCACAGACCCCTGCCTGAGCCAGACCTGCTCGGGCCACGGCACCTGCAGCATCGACGCCGCCGACGCCACCGTCTGCGCCTGCGCCACCGGCTACACCGGAGCCCTGTGCGCCGCCTGTGACACGGCCAACGACTACATCGCCTCCACCGAAGTCCCCGGCACCTGCATCATGAACCCGTGCCCGGCCGTCGGCGCCTGCTCCGGCAACGGCTCCTGCCTCGTCGTCGCCGACGCGGCCTCCTGCACCTGCGACACCGGCTTCGCCGGCACGCTCTGCGCCTCCTGCGACACGGCCAACGACTACATCGCCTCCACCGAAGTCCCCGGCACCTGCATCATCGACCCCTGCCTGACCGAGACCTGCTCGGGCCACGGCACCTGCGGCGTTGATGCCGACCTCGCCGAGTGCACCTGCAACCCCGGCTACATCGATGACCTCTGCGACGCCTGCGACACCGTCAACGACTACATCGAGTTTCCGCTCGGCTCCGGCGTCTGCGTCGAAAACGTGGTCCCCCAGCCCGGCGAGCTGGTCATCACCGAGATCATGATCCAGGCGACCACCACGCCCCCCTCCAATGGTCAGTGGTTCGAGATCACCAACATCACCGACAGCACCAAGCGATTGGCGAATCTGTCCCTGATCGCCGACTTCGCGCAGATCGACATCCCGTCGGACTCCCCGGTGACCATTCCTCCGCATGGAAGCCTGCTCGTAGGCTCCAACCCCATCTCCGGCACCAACGGCGGCCTGACGTTCGAGCAATTGATCCCCGGCATCGACCTCTCCATCTCCTCCGGCACCATCGAGATCGCACGCACCTCCGACGGCACGTCCATCGACATCGTCACCTGGGACTCCACCTGGAACCACCAGGCCGGTCGCTCGCTGTCGCTCTCCCCGTCGGCGCTGACCAACGGACTGCCCCCCGCCGACCTCAATGACAACGGCGATCACTGGTGCTTCGGCGCCACCTCCTACGGCTCGATGTACGGCACGCCCGACGCGGCCAAC
Source organism: Myxococcota bacterium (assembly GCA_018817795.1). Classification (GTDB taxonomy): domain Bacteria; phylum Myxococcota_A; class Polyangia; order HGW-17; family HGW-17; genus HGW-17. The sequence continues at coordinate 21,472 of JAHITJ010000248.1, forward strand.
GACATGTGCCACCTCACCTGGTGCGGCCTGCAGGCCCCTGCGGCGACCACCACGGACGAAGGCGTCGCCACCGAACTGATCTACGGCCAGGTCTACGATGCCCTGATGACCCTCGGCCAGGACAACTTCAACCCGTTCATCACCGCCCAGATCGGCTTCGGCCCGGTGGGCACCGAAGTCACCGATCCGGGTTGGACCTGGACCGACGCGGCCTACAACACCTCGTTCGCGGGTGATGTCAACAACGAGGAGTTTGAGGGTTCCCTGGTCCCGACCACCGCCGGAACGTATGACTACGTCTATCGCATCTCGTCCGACGGCGGCCTCAGCCACCAGTACTGCTACTGGTATACCGATGGCACCAGCAGTGGCGAGTTGACGGTCAATGCGGCTGCCCCGAAGAGCCTGTTTTTCTCGGAGTACTATGAAGGTGGCTCCAATAATAAGGCCCTCGAGATTTTCAACCCGCTCTCCACACCGTACAATCTGTCTGGCTGTTCCATTGGGTTGTACTCTGTCAATACCGGTGTACCGCCGGTAACCCCCACGACTACCGTGACACTTTCGGGAACACTCAATCCCAACACCACCTTTGTCATCTGCAACCCAAGCGCAGTCATTCCGGCGACAGGAGCGCTGATCCCCGCCGCTACCTGCAACCTTATTCTTGGCAGCTCCACCAATGTTGCCAATTTCAACGGGGACGACACCATTGAATTGATTTGTGGAGGGGTCACCATCGACGTGATTGGACAAATCGGCTTCGACCCGGGTACTTTCTGGGGAGTTTCTCCTGTAAGTACCTTGAATAATACCCTTCGCAGAAAGTGCGGCATTTCTATTGGTGACGCCATCGGATCCGATGTATTTGATCCTGCGTTGCAATGGGATGGCTTCGTACAAGACACTATCGACGGTCTGGGCTCCCACACGACCTGCTACTAACCATCCACGGGGGTGCTGACATCGTCGGCGCCCCCGTCATTCCTCCCCCCACCCTCCCATGAATCCCACGCCAACCCCGAAGAGCCTTGACCTCAACGCGGCCGAGCTCCAGCTCGTGGCCGACGAGGGCGCCCGCCTGCTCACGGGGCAGAGGTTCTCGCGGCTCGTGGAGGCTTCGGAGCGGTGCCTGCTCTTCTGCGGCAGCTTCGTCGACTTCGCCGTGGACTTCTCGCCGGGCTTCGTTCACGCGTGCCTGTGCGGCTCCCGCAAGGCCCGCGGCGAGGTCGGCCCTTTCACCATGCTGCTGCGCAAACACATCGGCGGCGCGCGGGTGATCTCGTGCGCCCTGCCCCGTCCCGGGGACCGGATCCTGCAGCTGGCCTTTTCTTCGGGCGTGAGGTTGTCGATGGAACTGTCGGGGCGCCACGCCAACGCGTTTCTGCTCGACGACGGCGGCGCCATCCTGGGGTCGTTCTTCCCCACCCACAGTATGACCCGCCCGCTGTCCACGGGCGCGATCTACACGCTGCCGCCGGCCCCCACCGGGGCTGCGGCTGCATCACCCACCCCCGCCGCCTCGCGCTTCCCCGCCGAAGAGACCGGCGCGGCCGTCGATGCCTTCTTCCGGGACGCGCAGACCACCGCCGCCCGGGATCGGGCCCGCACCGCCGCCCTCACCGCGAAGACCCGCGAAATCGAGAAGGCCCGCAAGGTCCTCGA
>JAHITJ010000249.1 GCA_018817795.1 Myxococcota bacterium
CAGACGATCTCCAGATGCCAGGCCGCCCGCGGCGCCAGGCCTGGAACCCCGGCTTCGGTCCGGAACATGCGTCCGTCGGCGACCGAAGTCGGCATCGACAGGACCAGGATCTGCGGCGCACCGCAGCCGTCGGCGGGCAGCAGCCGTGCAGAAGCCGGCTTCCGTGTGGACCAGATCGCGAACCGACCGCCCGAATTCAGGATGGCCGGGAATCCGATCGTGGGAGAGCGCAACTGGCGGATGCGCACGGCGACAGGCTGCTCCTGGGCAGCCGGCGGAGTGTCGTTCTGCGCCGACAGGGGCAGGTCGCCCGGAAGCGGCGCCGGCAAAGGGGCCCCCTGGATCAGGAACGCAAAGAGAAACGAGATGTTCATGGATGGACTCCCGCGGTCGCCGGATGGTACCAGCGACGCACGACAAAGCGCTTCCGGCCTGAAAAGCGCCGATCGTAATATTGGTTCACGGGCTTGCGCTGCGACACGACTTCCCCGAGCCGCTGCACCAGAGGCGACTTGATCGCCCTTCGCACGAACTGGCGGTGGTAGCGGTTGGCCGACTCCACGACGAACCCGTTTTCGAGCACGATCAGCATGTGGCCCTGCCATACGATCAGATCCAGCGGCTGCAGCAGCGCCTGGATCTGGGCCACGGTACGGCCATGGATTCGCACCGGATCCCCGTGGACCAGCAGGCGGTTGGTGTCCCGTGGAGTGGCGCCGCCGGTGGCCTCGAACAGGATACCGGAGCAGTCCAAACCTGCGAAGTCCCACGGATACCGCGCCAACTGCCTCGCCGTGAGCCCGTAGTCACGGCGCAGGGACGGCACACCAACAGTGAAGTTGCAGCCCCAGCAATAAGGCACCCCGCGGGCGGCAGCACCCTCGAGGAACTGCAGGATGTCGTGCCGCGAAGGCATCTTCACGGTGCGCTCGGGAAAGGGCTTCGCCGAGAAGCGCACGTGCCGCGCATCGACCCAGCAGGAGGCACACGGATATTCAGCCGTCGTCACGCGCGCGATGGCCACCTTGCCCGCGCTGCGGCGCTCCAGGACCGTGAAGGCGGTGCCCGGCCAGGCCGTGAACAGCAGGCCGTGGTACAACTTCACACGGCGGTTCAGGTTGCCGGCAGCCCCCAGTGCATCCGGAAAGGTGGGAGAACTGAAGACGGGGGTGGCCCCGGTGGCCTGCGCAAACCCGACCGACGGGACCGGCGCGGAAACGGCTGCATGGCTGACTTCCATCAGCGCCCACATTGTCAATAGAAACAGAAACAAACAACTCTTCATTCCGTATCACCATACTGGAAACGCCTGATTTTTCCAATCATCACTTCACTGGGCGATATTTTAATATTTTAGTTAGCGGTTTGTACTTTTTTTCTGCAGAGCCTTGACAAAGTGTTAGACGTCCCTAACTTCAGGGCTACGCCGCGACACGCGGTCTCACGAAAGGAGCTTCCCCATGTCATCCACCAAACTTCAAGGTCAACCAGTTCGGCTTGCCGGATCCTTCCTCGGGGTCGGCGACACTGCCCCGGACTTCAAGCTCACGCGGTCAGATCTGTCCGACGTCTCCCTGGCCGACTTCGCCGGCAAGAAGCGCCTGGTGCTGAACATCTTCCCCAGCATCGACACCCCCGTGTGCGCCGCCAGCGTCCGCCGCTTCAACGAGCTTGCCGCGGCCGCCCCGGACACCGCCGTGCTGTGCATCTCCCGCGACCTGCCCTTCGCCCACGCCCGCTTCTGCGCCGCCGACGGCATCGAGAACGTCGTGACCCTCTCGGAGCTGCGCGACACCGCGTTCGGCGCCGCCTACGGGCTGACCATTGCGGAAGGTCCCCTGGCCGGCCTGCTGGCCCGCGCCGTGCTCGTGCTCGATGGTGACCGCCGCGTCGTGCACGCCGAGCTCGTCGACGACATCACGCACGAACCCGCCTACGAAGCCGTCCAACTGTAGCCGGCACACCCCCTAAAAATCTGCAACTTGACTTCCTCCTGCACCGGGAATATACAGGGCCGCCGAGGCGGAAATCATGGATTGAACCCTTTCTCCGCCCGCCTCGCAGGAGTCTGAACTTCCATGCGCAACACACTTCTCTTCACGATCACCCTGGTCCTGGCCTTTTCCATGAGCGCCTGCGGCAAGAAAAAGACCGCCGACAAGAAGCCATCGGAAGCCAACAACGCTGCCATGAAGGCCCCGGGCACCCCGACTGAGCCCGCCATGGCCCCGGAGAAGACCACCGGGCCAGAGGTCAAGGGCGGCGGCGCCGTCTGCGCCGTGCCCGAGGACAACCTCATCGTCAAGGACACCACGTTCCCCAAGGGCTGCAAGTTGACCGTCGAGCAGAACCTCGAGGTCGACGAGGGCGCGACGCTGACCATCGAGGCGGGCGCCCGCCTGGCGTTCAAGGTCGACACCGGCCTCCACATCAAGAACGGCAAGCTCGTGGCCCGCGGCACGGCCGCCGAGCCCATCGTGCTCACCAGCGCCAACACCACCACAGCCCCCGGCGACTGGAACGGCGTCGTCTTCGACGAGGAGCATCTGGTCGGCCAGGTCCTGGAGTTCGTGACCATCGAGTTCGCCGGCCATGAGAATTATACCGGCCTCCAGGGCGGGATCATCGTTTACGCAAGCCAGGGCGACTCGCGGATCACCCTGACCAGTTGCACGATCCGGCAGAACGCCAAGCAGGGGATCATCAACCTGCAGGAGAAGGGCGCCTTCGTGAAGATCGAGTCCACCACCTTCGAGAAGAACGGCGGGACCGCGATGAACGTGCTGGCCCAACTCATGGGTCAGGTGGCCGACAGCAACAAGTTCGACGAAAAGATCATCATCTCGGGCAAGATCCACCGCAGCGTCACCTTCCCCAAGCTGGCGATCCCTTTCTTTGTGGACGGCAGCATCGACATCGGCGACGACGAGAACCCGCCCACGCTGACCCTGCCCGAGGGCACCGTGCTGCGCTTCAAGGCCGAGACGGGCATCTTCGTGGCGTCCGAAAGCGCCGGGGCCCTGGTGGCCAGGAAGGTCACCTTCACCAGCAATCTGCCCACCCCGAAGGCGGGGGACTGGTACGGCATCACCCTGCACGAGAAGACCACCGGCACCAGCCTGGAGGAGTGCGTGATCGAGTTCGCCGGCCAGGCCGGCCCCATCGGCAACGGCGCGCTCGTGGTCGAGGGTGACTCGGTCATTCCCAAGAACGCCAAGGCCACCAAGCTCAGCATCAAGAGCGCCGAGACGGCCTGGAGCGGCCCCGCTGCCGCCTGCGAAGAGCTGGCCAAGGCCGAGCACGGCAACACCGTCGACGGCAAGCCCTTCACCTGCCCCAAAGAAGAGTAGGCTTCCCCCGAATTCCCTGAATTGAAAATGCCGACAGGCTCCGGAATGACCTAGAGATCCGACGCCTTCAGGCTTTTCACCTTGAAGCGCTCCTTGTCCATGTCGAAATCGAAATCGAAATCGAAATCGTTTTCAGGATTGAGAATACCGCCAGGAGTTGTGCGGGCGTTTGAATTCCTCTTTGAACTGTTGCTTCATCGACGACGATTTTCCAGAGCTGGGAATCATCGGACTTGATGCGTGCGGTCAGAGCCATTCAAGATCGATTTCGATTTCGATTTCGATTTCGATCGGGAAGAAAGAGGGACCGAGGGCTGATAATTGATCGGCCCTTTAAATGCTGGGGTGGCGGTTGAGGAACTCCCCGAGCACTTCGGGGAAGGCTTCGGAGACCTCGAGCGGGTAGACCTGCCGCTCGTTGTTGACCTTGCAGTAGAATCGACTCTCGCGGACCATGTAAGTGAGCAGTTCCCAGACCATCCGCAGCTCGGAGTGCCCCAGTTCGAGCAGGTCCGCCCATCGCTCGTTGCCCATCAGCCGGTTGACCTCGGCGGCGTCCCAGACGACCTTGCGACCGCAGGTGGCCTCGAGCAGGTTGCGGATGTCCACGTCCTCGCGGGCGATCCCCTCGACGATGCTCTGAAGGTCGACGATGGGGATCTCGGCTGCCATCGCGCCGAAGGCCGACGCGAACAATTCCGAGAACCGGCCCACCGAGCAGGAGCCGACGACCACGGGGTTCTTCGCCAGCAGACGGCCCAGCTCGCCGAACTGACGGGAGATCCATCCCAGGTAGCGGCGGCTGCGTGGCTCGATGATGCTCGCAAAGACCGCTTCGTGCCGGCCGCCCGTGGACACGACCTCAAGGTGCAGCAGCACCGCCGTGTTCTCGAATTCGGCCAGGGACTCGCCCTCGACGTAGAGGCGTCCGCGGCGCTTGAGCTGGGTGCTGGGCGTGGACGATCGATCCAACTGGGCCGAGGAGACCATGGTGCGACCGCGGGACATGGGCCGCTCGATCTCGTGCAGGCCCTTGCGGCTGATCACCTTGCGCTCCCGCTGGGAGACGCGGTCCACCTTGATCTGCGACTGGCTCGAGGACAGCCGCTCCTCGCGACGGCCCGCCAGCTTGCGGATGAGGTTGCGAAGGTTCTGCGGGTCGATCTTCGACGGGTCCAGGGTGCGTTCGTCGATGCCGGCCACCAGGTGGGGCAGCGACTCGAGCACGATCAGCCCGCGATCCTCGACGGAGTTGCTCACCACGAAGTTGTACTCGACCATGTGGCGGCTCTCTGGAACGTTGCACACGGCCTTGCGGGCGGCATACAGGCTCGTCTCCCACGGGAGGTCGATGTTCATCACCACGTCCACGTCGGGAATCTTGAAATCCAGGAACTCATCGGAGACCAGCGCCACCGGGTACTTTTCACCGTCGAACTCGGCGGCGTCCTTGGGCGTGTGCAGCAGCCGAACCCGCACACCGGCGCGCCGCACCTGCTCCTGCACGAAGGAGCCAAGCTCCTGCCAGTGCGTGAACACGACCACGCGCCGTCCGCACGACACTTCCATGGACACCAACTGGACCAGCGCGGCCAGCTTGATGGAGTTGGCCTCGCGCTCCAGCCCCAGGAACGCCGGAACGCTCATGCCCAGACGCAATTGGTGAATCTTCTCGACGACCTGCGCGATCTCGCGGGTTCCCCAGGTGAAGTTCGTGGCGGCCAGCGCGACGAGCTTGCTCAGTTCCTCGTTGGCGAGGCGGGCCTGTGCCCTGGTCGGCGAGGCGATCACGCGCAGCTTCGGGCGGCGCAGGGCCTGGCACTTCTCGGGTGGCCTGGCCTGAATCCGCGGCTCCAGCCAGGAGCGTATGACGGCGAGATCCTCGCCGAGCTCCCATGCGCCGTTGGCGGAGGTGACCCCGTGGGTGCTGCGGAACTGCCACAGAGGTCCAATTTGTTCCGGTACCATGCACTGGGCCAGCTGGAGCATCAAATCGGGATTGTCGACGACGGGCGCCGAACTGAGCCAGAACGTGTGCGGCGCGGACACGGTCTTGATCAGGCTGCCGATGGGCCCGTGCCAGTTGTGCAGCATCCAGAACTCGTCCAGGATCAGGACCTGGGGACGGATTCTTTGAATCCAGCGTGCGTCGCGCGCCAGCGTGTGCACGTTGGCGATATAATATTGATAGCGCTCCTCGAAACTGACCTCGGCGCGGCCCTTGGGTTCGCCGAACTGGTAGACCGTCCCGGGATCGAAGACCTGAATGAGCCGCTTCCAGTGGGCCATCCAGACGGGGTCGGTGATGATGACCACCGGAGACACCGGCTCCAGCCGGCGGATCTGCGCGGCCGCAGCCAGGGCGCTGACACGCTTGCCGGTGCCCGCGGGCTCGGCGATGACGGCCGAAGGATAAGAGAGCAGGTGACGAACCGACTCCACCTGCTGCGGCTTGAGGGGCTTGGCCAGCCAGCTCTGCGGTGCAGGAAATTCAAGCAACTGGGGATCCCCGATCAGGCACTGGGGTTCCCTCTTCAGATTCTGGACCAGACGGCGGGCGGATTCGAGCACGACGAACTTGTTCTCCTGGGCTTTTTTGATGAATCGGTCGAACTGGGGCTGGGAGAAGACCCGGCAGGTCTCCCCGTCGATGCGGGCGCCGAAGTCGTCGGCCAGGCGCGGCCCCGAAGCGCGGGCCTCGGTGGACAGGCGCACCCTCAGGCAGGGACGACCTTCGTATTCATGGGCGAACACCGCGTCTTCGAGGTACGGCTGCTTCTGCAACGTCCACTGGAACGCGGTCTGGTTTTCCTGCTGCAACTTGTACAGAACCGCCTCGATGTGCTTGCAGGTTCCCAGCTCCGAGGTGCGCCGGTCGCGACACGTGCAGGTGTTGCTCTCATCGGAGAACAGCGCATGAATCTCCACAAAATAAGGGAAAAACGTCTCCGACCGGACACGGTACCGCTGGAAAAAGGGATGGTCCCCCCGGTCGTTCCGAATCTCGAACGCTCCGGAACGGCCACGGTCCCTGCGCTTCTGGATTTCCTCTTTTCGTATTGTTTCGATCTGGTTCATCACATTCCGTTCGTCGAAGGCGGGCAACGGGCAGCGGCCCACGGTTGAAGCAGGTATCGACCCCTTCCCGGAAATCTTTAGCCCCGGGAGATGTATGGGGAAAAACAGCGCCGATCGCGAATCGCGCCCGGCCATGATCATGTAGCAGAAAAAAACAGCGCCGCCTAGCTGATTTTTCGCGTTTTCATCAATTGAAGACTTGCATGCCAGCCGCTTTTTCGGCACATAATGTGAACCGCGCGGTACCTGTCGTTGAATACCGTTCCAAGCCGGACGTATGAACGAGGGACCCGCACCCAGGAGGATTGACATGAAGAAACTCACCACCTTCCTTTTCACCCTTGTCGCCGCCCTCTCCCTCATCGCCCCGACCGCGATGGCACAAAAGGGCCGCAAGGCTCCGCCCAAGCCGGCCGCCGTCAAAGTGGACACCGAAGCCTCCATCAAGGCCCTGCTCGGGGAATACACCATGGGCATGACCAAGGCCGAGGTCACCTTGAAACTGAAGGCCGAAATCCAGAAGTACTATGACGGACTGATGGCCAAGGAGCGCACCGCCGCCGGCAAGGACGAAGTGCGCGGACGCCTCAAGACCGCCCTCTCCAAGGTCAACAAGAACACCATGGACTTCACCGGCAAGGAGTCGTCCTGGAACACGTCGATCATCGACGACCAGTACGCCCACCGCAACAACGAATCCATGATCGCCAGCCTCGGCGAGGACCAGCAGAAGTTCTTCTTCTTCTACAACGACAAGTTGTACAAGGTCTTCATCGCGCTGCCGGCCGAGCAGTACACCGGCTTCACCTTCCTGAAGTTCCAGACCACCGTCGAGCAGATCTACGGCAAGGCCCTCGAGGAGTTCGAGGAGGGCATCACCGGCGAGTCCGAGCTGCATCACCTGCTGTGGAAGTCCTCGGGCAACCTGCACCTGTGGGCCATGGACAAGACCGGCGTGTACGGCAACTTCATCCTGATGGTCCTCGACAACCCCACCCACGAGCAGGTCCTGACCTCCCGCAAGGAGCGCGGCGTGAAGGTGGCCGGCTTTGTCGACCTGGGCATCAACCCCATCGTCAAGACCGTCACCGACAAGCCCGAGCCGCCCAAGACGCCGGACATGGCCCCCCCCAAGGACAGCATGACGCCTCCCAAGCGCCGATAATCCCCTCGCCACAAGGCATCGGCCGTCGTCTCCAACAATTTTCAGCCGAATGTTGCATTTCAATTCCGAATATGTTAAGCAGAGTCTCCGCAAGCGCGGGCACATGGTGTGCGATATTTAACAAACTGTAAGGAGTGTTGTCATGAAGAAGTTCATTACCCTGTTCACCGTTCTGTTCTCGATGGCCTTTGCCGGTTCCGCCATGGCGCAGGATCCCGTGGCCGCCCCCACCACGATGGGCTTTGCCGAAGTCGGACTTGGCATAGGCGGATGTCAGGGCGATTGCGACAACGTGGATCCCTCAGTAGGTATTTCCGTGGGTGGCTTTTACAATGTGATGCCCAACATCGCCGCTGGCGTCAATTTCCGTTATCAAATGTATGGAACCGACAGCGGCAGCCTCTCCTCCATGATGTTCAGCGCTGAAGGCCGTTACTATTTCCCCATCAATCCGATGATGCGCGCCTACGGCGCCCTGGCCCTCGGCTATGACAAAATGTCGTTCGAAGTCGATACCGCTTTTGGAACAGTCAGCGGTGATGACAGCGCCCTGTTCGTTCAACTCGGCGGTGGTGTTGAATACGCGCTGTCCCCGGTCATGTTCGTGGGTGGCACTCTGCGCTATCAGTTGAACTCCTGGGATGACACCGAAGGCGACTTCAACGACTGGCTGCTGTCGGTGAACTTCGGCTACCGCTTCTAGACGCACATATTAATTAATATCTTCTCGACGCCTCTCGTTTCCCCTTGACAATCCCGTAAAACCAGTTCTCGTAATCCGGGCGGTTTCTGCTATATTATCATGCGTCATTGACAGGTGACCGCGTGAGCCGGTCCTGGATCCCCGGAAACGGAGATGATCGAAAATGAAAACCTTACCTTTCCTTGCCATTTTCTCGATGCTCCTGGCCGGCTTCGGCTGCGCGGGCGGAACCACCACGTCGAACCAGCCCCAGACCGAGATCTGCGACAACGACCTCGACGATGACGGCGATCACATGCTCGACTGCTTTGATCCGGACTGTTATTCCTCTCCGGTGTGCGCCAGCGGGCTCGAGATCTGCAACAACGGCGTCGACGACGACGGCGACACCCTGGTCGACTGCGCCGATCCCCAGTGCGCCACCCACTCGGCCTGCACCACCTCGCCGGAGAATTGTTCCAACGGCATCGACGATGACGGCGACGGCAACACCGACTGCGCCGACTCCGACTGCGCCTCCAATGTGCTCTGCCAGGCCGGCGCCGAGAACTGCGTGAACGGCATCGACGACGACGGCGACTCCGCCATCGACTGCGCCGACCTCGACTGCGCCTCCCACTCCGCATGCCAGACCGCCACCGAGAACTGCACCAACGGCACCGACGATGATGGCGACGGGAACATCGACTGCGCCGACGCCGACTGCGCCGGAAACGCGGCCTGCACCAGCACCGGCACCTGCACCGAGGACAACATCTACGTCGGCGCGCCCGCGGGCGGCTGCACGGCCGGCAACCAGTGCGGCATCACCTACCAGAACCCCGACTACTTCCCCCAGTGCCGCGCCAGCGCCACCTTCGCCGGCGGCACCAACTACGGCGCCTGCGGCACCGGCGGCGTCTGCCCCTTTGGCAGCCTCTGCGACGCCTCCTACGGCTGCATGCCCTTCTGCGACGCGGTCAACACCGTGCCCACCTACTCCTGCCCGGGCGCAGGCATCTGCCTGTACGTCTTCACCACCACCGCCAACCGCACCATCGGCCTGTGCAAGGGCATCGACAACTGCGACGTGGTGGCCAACAACTGCTCGGGCAAGACCTGCGTCCTCCTCGTCGACGGTAACGTGTGCGTGGTCTCCGGCGGTCTGGGCGAGGGCGCCGCGTGCAACTACGCCGACGACTGCGGTGCGGGCCTGATCTGCGTGGGCACCTGCATGCGGGCCTGCTACCTCTCCTCGGCCGATCCCTGCGACTGGCTGACCGAGGACTGCTACCCGCTCGACGACGCCAACGGCAACCCCATCCCCACCTACGGCGTCTGCGACTCGTACTTCTAGCCACCTGGCCACCTTCCATGCTCCACCTTTCCCATCTGCTGCTGCGCTCTGTCTGGTCCCTCGTGTCGTTGCTGACCGCTGGGGCGATGCTCCAGGCCGCGCCGCAACCGACGAAGCCGCCGCCGCCCGTGACCGCCAGTCCGGCCCCGTTTGTCGACCTGGGCGTGAAGGACACCGGCGTCTTCGGCCAGTTCCAGAGCAAGGTCGGCTTCTCGCTGCCCAAGCTGGCCGTGGGCGGCACACGCATCCACGTCAACAAGAAGACCCGCATGCTGGTGCTCTACGACGGCGCCATCCCGCGCAAGGTCTACCCCGTCGCGCTGGGGTTCGCCCCCGTCGGGCATAAAAAGAAGCAGGGCGACGGCCGCACCCCCGAGGGGTCCTACACGATCTGCGAGGCGCTCCACGCCAACCTCGGCCCCAGCTACGGCGCCCGCTCGCTGAGGCTGTCGTACCCGGGCCTCTCCGACGCCCAGGCGGCCCTGGCCTCCGGGCTCATCGACAAGACCGTGTTCGGGCGCATCCGCGACGCTCACGTCAAGAACACCATGCCCCCCCAGACGAGCCCGCTGGGCGGATCGATCCGCATCCACGGCGGAGGCGCGGCCACTGACTGGACCCTGGGCTGCATCGCCCTGCGCGACACCGACGTCATCGAGTTGTACGACCGCGTGCGCGTGGGCACCCCCGTGGTGGTGTCCGCCGACAAAACCCCCGACGACCGCGACGGCGACGGCATCCCCGACCTCCTCGACACCCTCATCGGCGCGATCAAGCTCGTGCACAACGCAGCGAAGTACGACGGGCGCTATTTCGCGGTCAAGTACCCCGGCGGCGACGTGCCTGCCGCCTACGGCGTCTGCACCGACGTGGTCATCCGCGCCATGCGCAACGCCGGGATCGATCTGCAGAAGGACATCGTCGGCCACATCAGGGCCAACCGTGGCCTGTATCCGTGGATCACCAAGCCCGACACCAACATCGACCACCGCCGCGTGCGCAACATGATCGTCTATTTCACCGCAACCTACAAACTGCTCGACCGCGGCTTCACCGCCGCCAGCCGCGCCACCTACCTGCCCGGCGACGTCGTCTTCATGGACACGCTGCCCAAGGCCGGCCCCGACCACGTCGGCGTCGTCTCCGAGGAGATTGACATCGCGGGCAACCCCACGGTCATCAACAACTGGACCACCGGCTACGTCACCCAGCGGATGTCGCTGCTGCCCACGATCCCGGTGACGCACCACTTCCGGCTGATCCCGAAATAGCGAAGAAGAAGAAGAACAACAACAAGAGTTTTACCACGGAACACGCGGAAGGTTTTTTGGGGTTGGAGTAGGACAGGTCGGACAGGTCGGACAGGTCGGACAGGTCCGAATCGTCAGAAAAAGACGGTTCGGTCCGTTCCGCTCATTCTCCGTCTTTTCCGTTGTCTCTTCCCTCGGCGGCGGCTTTTTCGGCCGCGCGGAGACGGCGCATCTCCTCGATGGGCATCAGGTCGCCGGAGAGCTTGTCCGTGTACATGACGCCGTCGAGATGGTCGAGCTCGTGCTGGAAGATGCGGGCCTCGAAGCCGGTGGATTCGTAGATCTTCACGCGCCCGTCGGGAGACAGGCACTTGACCTGGATCGACTCGTGGCGAAGAACCTTGCCGCCCTTGCCCGGGATCGACAGGCAGCCCTCATAACCGTCGACCCGTGCAGGGCTCTTCATCTCCAGCACGGGGTCAAGGCAAGTGATCACGGTCTTGTCCGGGTCCTGAAGCTCCACCAGGATGATCCGCAGCGGAAGTCCCACCTGGGGCGCGGCCAGCCCGACCCCGCCGGACTTCTTCAGCGTGGCGCGCATGAGGCGGTCGATCTTGAGCCGATCCGCGCGCAGCAGCGGCGCCGCCTTGAGGGCCACCTGACGCAGGACCGGCGCGCCGGTCTTCGCTGCCGGATCCCAGGTGACGATCTCGAGGGTGGGCCCCGGTGAGTCGATGAGCCGGCCCTCGGCGGCGGTGAGCGTGGCCCGCCCGTTGCCGGCGCAGGAAAAGAAGAACACTGGAAGAAGCAGACACGACAGCCGAGACATGAACACCTCCGCGAAAGAGGTATAGTACAAATTCCGCGACACGCCAAGAGTCGGACTGTGCTGCCGCAGGGTGATCGCCAGAAATATGAGTTGACACCTTTGTCCGCACCAGGATCCGAAAGCTTCGATTGGGGATCCGATTTCGATTTCGATTTCGATTTCGATTGGGGATCCGATTGGGAATCCGATGTGGGACTTGACAATCGCTGTGTTTTGCGGCATTCCACAGTCCGTCCGAATCAACTTTTTCCGCAACGGAGGTTCCAGTTCATGAAAACAAAATTATTTACAATCAGTCTTGCGTTCGCGTTCTCCCTGTTCCTGGTCGCCTGCGACGACGGCAGCACCAGCAACACCAACAACGTCAACAACAACACCAATCCCGAGATCTGCGACAACGCCATCGATGACGACGGCGACGGAACGACCGACTGCGCCGACACGGACTGCGCGACCGCGCTCGAGTGCAGCCTCGAGATCTGCGACAACGGCATCGACGACAACGGGGACGGCGCTGTCGACTGCGATGACTCCGACTGCGTCGCGGCCCCCAACTGTGTGGCCTTCCCCCGCGAGGCCTTCGAACTGACCATCAGCCTGCATGATCCCGGGACCCAGAAGATGAACCTGCGCGACCGGACCGCCGGCGGCACCCTGGAGTCCTGCGACTTCGGCTTCATCGATGACGAGGTCAACGGCCCCCGCATCCTGCTGTGCCCGGACACGACGGCCTACAACGGCGGCAACGAGGTCGCCTTCCTCGACGTCACGACGGCGCCCACCGACGTAACCTATGAGGCTGACGGCACTGACGGATACGTGATTGACAACACATGGCTCGACGGCGGCACCTGCGCCGAAGGCTGGACCTGCAACGGGAACATCTACTTCCTGCACCTGTCCGACGGCTCCTACGCCAAGCTCGAGGTCGTCTTCGGCATGGGTGGCACCATGACCGTGCTCGCCTTCCGCGACATCGACGGCGCCACCAACCTCACCTGCGACCCCCTCCCTGAGTAATATTTTCCCATAAAGCGCCACTGGACCGATTCCGGCATTGACAAACCAAAGGCGTCTTTGCCAAAGTATGTGGGCGACCAAGGAAGGTCGGGCGACCCGGACGGTCGCAGGAGTAATCATGAATTATGTTCTAGACACCAACGTTCTTCTTCACGACCCCAACGCGATCTACGAGTACGGCCCCAACGATGTCATCATCCCGCTGTACGTCTTCGACGAGGTCGACAAGTTCAAGAAGGAACTTTCCCAGCGCGGCAAGAGTTCCCGTGAGGTCATCCGCAAGATTGAGTCCCTGCGTCAGAAGGGCTCCCTGATCCAGGGTGTCAAGCTTGGCGAGAATCTGGGCCTGATCATGGTCAAGTATCCCCCGAAGATGACGCTGGACATCCCCTTCGAGAGCAAGCACAGCGAGATGGACAACGCGATCCTGGCCACCGTCCTGCACGTCATGAAGATCTCCTCCGAGCCCACGATCCTGGTCACCATGGACGTCAACCTGCGCATCCGCGCCGACGCGCTGAACATCAAGGTCGAGGAATACGAAGGCGACGCGCCCAAGAAGATCGACGAACTGTACTCCGGCGATCAGGAGATCACGACCTCCCAGGACGTCATTGACGAGCTCTACAAGACCGGCGCGGTCAACCGCCAGGAGCACTGGGATCTCTACCCCCACGAGTTCGTCACCCTCAAGAGCGACGACTCCTCCTCGGCCCTGGGACGGTACGTCCTCAAGACCAACCAGGTCCACCTGATCCCCAACGCGAAGAAGCGCATGGTCAGCGGCCTCAAGAGCCGCAACAAGGAGCAGATCTTCGCGTTCGACATCCTGCTGGATCCGGACATCCCCATCGTCACCCTCGTGGGCAAGGCCGGCACCGGCAAGACGCTGCTGGCCATCGCCGCAGGGCTCGAAGCCCTCGAGCACGACTCCTACAAGGCCCTGGTCGTGAGCCGTCCGGTGTTCCCGATGGGCAAGGAGCTGGGCTTTTTGCCAGGTGATCTGGACTCCAAACTGAACCCGTGGATGCAGCCGATCTATGACAACATGGAGTTGATCGCGCACCTGAAGAACGGCCTGGGCGCGACCTATCGCGACATCGTCGCCCAGGAGAACATCCGCATCGAGCCCCTGACGTACATCCGCGGACGCTCGCTGCCCAACCAGTACATCATCGTCGACGAGGCGCAGAACCTCACGCCCCATGAGGTCAAGACGATCATCACCCGCTGTGGTGACGGCACCAAGATCGTGCTCACCGGCGACCCGTACCAGATCGACAACCCCTACGTCGATGCGACCAACAACGGACTGTCCTACCTGGTTGAGAAGTTCAAGGGACAGGACGTCGCCGCCCACATCACGCTCACCCACGGAGAGCGCTCCAAGCTCGCCGAGCTCGCCTCCAACATCCTGTAAACGTGGATCCCACCGAAGTTTCACGCATCCTTGTGGAGTGGTTCGAGGTCCACGGCCGTCACCTGCCCTGGCGCCCCGACGAGGATCCGTACCGCATCTGGCTGATGGTGGTGATGCTCCAGCAGACCCGCGTGGAGACCGTGCTGCCCTATTATGAGCGCTTCGTGACGACGTTTCCGACCCTTCCGGAGCTGGCCGCGGCCGACGACGAGGCCGTGCTGGCCGCATGGAAGGGGATGGGCTACTACAGCCGCGCGCGCAACCTGCTGGCCGGCGCCCGGGAGATGGTCGCCTCGTACAACGGTCGCGTGCCCGAGGCGCCTGAAGCGTTGGAGCGCCTGCCCGGCGTGGGCCGCTACACCGCCGCAGCGGTGGCCTCCATCGCCTTTGACGCCCCGGCGGCTGCCGTCGACGGCAACGTGCTGCGCTTCCTGTCGCGCTTCTTCGCCGAGACCGGCGACATCGGCAACGCGAAGGTGCGCGCCCGCCTCGAGACGCTCGCGGCGTCGCTGCTGCCTGCGTCGGGGCGCGGCCTGCACAACCAGGCGGCCATGGACTTCGGCGCGCTGGTCTGCGCCCCGGTGCCGCACTGTGACGCCTGCCCGTTTGCGGGCGCCTGCGCCGCCTTTGCGCAGGGGATCCAGGCTGATCTGCCGAAGAAGACCGGAAAAACAGCGCCGCTGACCGAGCATCACTTCGTGGCCCGGATTCGCGACGCCGACGGCCGCACCCTGCTGCACCGCCGCCCTGCCAAGGGACTTCTGGCGAACTTCTGGGAGCTGCCCAACGTCGTGCAGGCCGGGGATCCGGTTGCGGCGTTTCGCTCCGCCGGCCTGGACCTTGAAATCCTGGCCGGGCTGGGCGAGGTCCGCCACGTCTTCACGCACCGGCTCTGGGTGCTCCACGTCGTCTCAGCGCGCCTGATCCGCGATCCCGCCGACTTCTCGCGCTACCAGTGGTGTGCCGATCCCCACGAGGCGACGCTCCCCCGGGCCTTCTCAAAGATCCTGGAGCTGGAGTGAACGAAGAATGAAGAATCTTTTACCACGGAACACACGGAAGGACCGGAATGGGGATTGAGAGCTCATCGGGAGCCCGCCGGGACACAGAATCAGGCAGGCACACTCTCCCCTTTTCAGTGTGTTCCGTGTGTTCCGTGGTAAAACTCTTCCCGTCCACCTTCTCCGTGTGTTCCGTGTGTTCCGTGGTAAAAATATCCCTTCCCCTCCTGTTCTTCCTTTGTGCGTGCGCCGGGCCAGGGCGCAGGACAGACCACTTCGACGGACGCCGTTTCCACAACTACGAGGGCGAAGGCCGGCACACCGGCACGGCCAAGGTCTTCAAGTGGCTGTTCACCCGGGAGCGCCGTCCCTGGCCCGATCAGATCCTGAGCACCTACGGACCGAAGCCGCCGTCCACCGTCGCGAACGGGCATCTGCGCGTGACCTTCGTGGGGCACTCGACGGTCCTGCTGCAGGCCGACGGCCGCAACATCCTGTTCGATCCGGTGTGGAGC
Organism: Myxococcota bacterium; assembly: GCA_018817795.1. Classification (GTDB taxonomy): domain Bacteria; phylum Myxococcota_A; class Polyangia; order HGW-17; family HGW-17; genus HGW-17. The sequence goes on from JAHITJ010000249.1 coordinate 15,668, forward strand.
GAACGGGTCTCACCGGTCTCGTTCGCCGGGCCTGCGCGGGTGCTCCCGCCGGGCCTGCGCTTCGAAGATCTGCCGCCGATTCACGTGGTGGCCGTCAGCCACGACCACTATGACCACATGGATCTCGCCACGCTGCTCCGCCTCAAGAAGATGCACAACCCCCTGTTCGTGGTCCCGCTGGGGTGCAAAAAGCGCCTGACCGACGAAGGGATCCGCCGGGTCATCGAGCTGGACTGGTGGAAAAAGACCGACGCAGGCGGACTTCCCGTTCATGTGGTGCCCGCCAGGCATTTCTCGGGGCGCTCCCTGACCGACCGGGACTCGACCCTCTGGGGCGGCTTCGTGGTGCAGACCCGTGGCGGCCCGGTCCTGTACGCCGGCGACACCGGCTATGGTCGCCACTTCCGGCAGATCCGCGCGCGCTTCGGCCCCATGCGCTTGTCCGTGCTGCCCATCGGCGCCTACCTGCCGCGGTGGTTCATGCGCCCGGTGCACATGGATCCCGCCGACGCCGTGCAGGCCCACCTGGACCTGGGATCACGCCGCTCCATGGCTATGCACTTCGGCACCTTCCCTCTGGCCGACGAAGGCCGCCTCGACCCGCCGCGGGATCTCGCCGCCGCCCTCGCCGCCCGGGGTCTCGCGCCCACGGCCTTCTTCGTCCCCGAGGAAGGCTTCGGCACAGACGTGCCGTAGCATCAACGACGGCGCCACGAACCTCACGGAGCCCGGCCGGCACCTTTGCGATGCTGGTGGGAGACGCTTTGCCGAAGCACAAATAAGTGCTACGTTGTGGGCGGAGGTCGACATGCGAAATCCAACCCTGATCCTGTGCGCGACGACCCTGCTCGCCGCCTGCTCATCCTCTGGACACAAGGCCCCGGTGATCCACGATCCGCCGCCGGTGGTGTGCGAGGCGCCGGCCGGCCCCGTGGACGTGTCGACGCCGGATCACGTCGTGGGCGATGGAAGCGCGGGCTCCTGCACCGAAGGCGCCCTTCGCGAGGCCGCGGCCCAGGGCGGCATCATCGTGTTCGACTGCGGAGCGGACCCGGTGGTCATCCCGGTGCGGCAGACCGTCGTCTTCACCACCGATGCCGTGGTGGACGGCGGCGGCCTGGTGACCCTCGACGGGGGGAGCGCGGCGCGCATCTTCCTGCTCGACGCCAACTACAACGTCACGACACCCGTGCTCACGGTCCAGCGGCTGGCGTTTCGCGGCGGCGCGGCCCCGCGCACCGGCGACGACACGGCCGACGGCGGCGGGGCGATCTACCGTGATGGAGGGAGCCTGGTGGCCATCGACTGTGATTTCATCGACAACCACGCGCCGGCCACCGGACAAGACCTCGCAGGCGGGGCCATCTATGCCTTCGGAGGCGGTTCGACCACGCTGGTGGGCTGCCGCTTCGAGGGCAACTCGGCCAGCGACGGAGGAGCGGTCGGCAGCCTCAACGGCGATCTGATCGTCGTCAACAGCGTGTTCACAGGCAACGCCGCCACCGGCACCGGAGGCAACCCCGGTGACGGCGGATGCGGCGGCGCCATCTACCAGGACGGCGCCGACGAGCGCACGGCCTTCTGCGGCGTCACCATCCGTGGCAACACCGCGGGGGCCATAGGAGGGGGCGTCTTCCGCGTGTCCAATGACGGCACCGGCACCTTCACCATGGACCGCACCGCCGTGGACGCCAACACGGTCACCGAAACCGGCGGCGGCAACGCCGGCGGTCTATACCTGCAGGGCCTCGATCTGCACGTCGTGGATTCCACGATCTCCCGCAACGAGGCGCACTACAACGGCGGCCTCTGGATCCACACCTGTCAGGTGCGGATGACCAACACCACCGTCGCTGGAAACAGCGCCGTGGGGAGCAACGGCGG
>JAHITJ010000250.1 GCA_018817795.1 Myxococcota bacterium
CCTGAAGATCCCGGATGGTGGCCGCCACCACGCGCACGTCCACTTCGTGAGGCCGGGTCGCGCCGACAGGATAGAACACGCGGTCCTGAAGCACCTGCAACAGTTTGACCTGGACCGCGGGCGGGATCTCACCGATCTCATCGAGGAAGATCGTGCCGCCCTCGGCCGCGCTGAACAGCCCCTGGTTTTCGCGAACGGCCCCCGTGAACGCGCCGCGCACGTGACCGAACAACTGAGATTCGAGGATCCCCTCGTTGATCGTGGTGAGGTTAACCTCCACGAACGGGCGCGGCCGCCGTGAACTGAGCTGGTGAATCAGGCGGGCCAGCCGGGTCTTTCCCACGCCCGAAGGACCGAGGAGCAGCACGGAAGTCTGCCGGGAGGCCACCGACCGGATCACACCCAGCACGTCCTGCATGGCCTGGCTGGTGGCCACCAGCGGGCTCTGCTGCAGGCTCTCGAGCAATTTCTCCGTCTGCAGGGTCTTGACCTCCCGGTTCAGGCGCGCCGTCTCGGCAGCCCGGTCGATGGTCACGCGCAGGCGTTCCGCGTTGACGGGCTTGGTCAGGAAATCGTAGGCCCCGCCCTTGACCGCGGATGTGGCCAACTGCATGTCCATCTGCCCGGTGATCACCACCACCGGCACCTGCGGGCGGGTGCTCTTGAACGCGTGCAGCAGGTCGATGCCATTGCCGTCGGGCAGCACGATGTCCAGCAGCACGATGTCGGGATCGGTCTCGTTGAACATGCGCAGGCCCTCCTCGAAATTGAAGGCCTGGGCGATCTGGAATTTCTTGAGAAAGTGCGTCCATGCACGCTGCAGGGTTTCGTCGTCGTCGATGATCAGGACGCGGGACTGCACGATTACCCCTCCTGCATCGCGGGCAGTTCCAGTTGCACACCGAGTGCGCGGAACCGCTCCACCAGGGTGCCGAGGACACGGCGGGCCACCTCGGGATAATCCTCCACGATCTCGTCGAACAGGACCGGCTCGAACCGCAGGAGCAGCACGTTGCCCCGCGCCACGCAGGTGGCCGTACGAACGCCGCCGTCGAGCAGGGCGATCTCCCCGAGCACGGCACCGTCGGTGAGGCGGTTCACGCAGGCCCCGCCCATGCGCACCTCAAGCTCGCCGCTTAGTACAAAATAGAGTCCGTCGGCCGGATCCTTCTCCTCGAACAGGGCCTCGCCGCTGGAAAGATGCACTTCTTCTCCGAGGCGGGCGATCTCCAGCAGCAATTCAAAGGGCAGGTTGCTGAAGAACGAACTATTCTGCATGCAGAGCACCTTCTGAAGGATGCGCGGATCAATTTCCGCAGCAGGCATAAGAAAACCTCCTGTTCCAACGGGCTATCATACAGCAGAATCGACCCGGATACATCAAGGCATGTTGCATTCGAGCCCGAATTTTGAATAATAGGGGCCGAAAAGGAGCCCACGCGTGACCTCACCTTCCACTCTGAAGTCCCCGATCCGCCCAGGCCACAATCCATGGCTGGCCCTGATATGGTTCGCCATGATGTGGCCGGTCGTGCTGGTCCCGGCCTGCACCCGCGGTTCCAAAGACGGCTCCGATGGCGATCCCGTGGCGCCAGCGCAGGCGGTCATGCAAGCGGCCGGCGGCGAGGCAGCAGCGACTGAAACACCCGCAACCCGTACCACGCAGGATCCCGGCGAGGCGGCCCCAAAGCCCCTGGGAACCGGCGTGCTGGTCTGCGATAAATACATCCGCATGGTGTGCGGCTGCGCCCAGAAGAGGCAGTCCGCTGCCCTGCAGAAAGCCTGCGACCTGGCCAGGCAGAGCCTGCCGGACTGGCAGAAGAGCCACAAGGAGGAGGGCGAGGAGCTGGCGGTGGTCAAGGCGTGTCAGCGCGCATTCCTTTACATTCAATCCACGGGACAGTGCGATGACATCTCGTACTGAGCCCGTATCAGGAGTATTTCAATGAGTCGTAACTCCAGTGTCATCGCCCTCTCCGTGACCACCTCCCTGATCACGTCCGCGCTCACCTTCGTGGCCCTCCAGATCTGGCTGGTGCCCCACCTGAAGACGCAGAAGCCCGAGGCCAAGCCCGAGACGCCGGCAGCCGTGGAGGTGCCGCGCCTGCTCGGCCTGCGCCCTGACGACGCCAAGATCATTCTCAAGGAAAAGAACCTGCTGCTGTCCCTTTCCAAGACCACGCCCCATCCGACCGTGGCCGCCGGCCTGATCCATATGCAGATGCCGCTGGCAGGCTCGATGATCGTTTCCGGACAGTCCGTTGTGGTCGAGGTGAGCGCGGGTCCGCCGCCCGCGGCCGTTCCGCTGGTCGTGGGCAAGAACGTGGCCGTGGGTCGCGCCGAACTCGAGAAGCTCGGACTGATCGTCCAGATCAAGCCGCGCGAAGACAAAAACGCCGCACCGGACCAGATCCTGAGCCAGAACATCGAACCCGGACAGAACGTCACCGCCGGGGCTGCGATCGAACTGGTGGTCGCCCAGGCGGCCGCGACGCCCAACCTGCCCGACTACAAGGGCAAGTATTTCAACAAGAAGGATCTCACCGAGGAACTTGAAAAGCTTGGTCTGAAGCTCGGCAAGGTCCGGTACATGGACATCTCCGACCAGCGCAACGGCTACATCTACGGCACCAACCCCGAGGGCGGCACGCAGGTGGCCCCCGGGACGGCCATCGACTTCCGCGTGCAGTACCTGGAAGAGTAGTCCCCGGCGACGTGGAGTGAGAACCGGCCTTGAACACCAACCGCGAAGAAGTCAAGCAGAAAGCGACCTGGAGCCGGCACATGGCGTTCCTGGCGCAGCCTCGGGCCTCCGCGCTGGCGATCTGCGCAGGCTACTGGATCTTCTTCACGCTGCTGTTCCATGACACCGCCGCAGAGAGCGGAGAGCTGGCCGCTGCCGCCCTGCGCATGGGCACCGGACCCATGCCGGGATATTCCCTGCTGCACGCACTGACCTCCTGGACGCTGGTGCTGCCGTTCGGCTCGCCCGGCGGCAACCTCGTCGTGCTCAACGGCCTGATCATGGGCCTTGCGCTGTATCACTTTGTCCGGCTGAGCCAGGAGATCCTGGACGATCCCCTGTCGAGTCTGCTGCCGCCCCTGGGCATGGTCGCGGGCATCCTGTTCTTCCGGAACACCTTCTTCTTCTCGCCGATTCCGCTGACGTTCCTGTGTGTGGTCGTGCTGTTGCGCCTCCTGGAGTGGCCGCTGGCCGACGCCCGACGGCTGTGGGCTGCGGCGTTCATCCTGGGGCTGGGCTTTGTGGGCGTCCATCCCGTGTTCCGCCTGCTGCTGGTGCCTTTTTTGGCCTACATGCTGTGGATGTTCGCGGTCAGCCGCACGGCCGTGCTGACCACGCCGATGTTCTGGCTCGCGGGCGCGGCGATCTCCATCCACATCCCGCTGACGGCGCACCGCTTTGCCCCTGCGCTGGCCGATGGAACGGTCCTCTCCGGTTGGATGCACACGCTGTCGATGCGACCCGAACTGGAGCTGGCTGGTCCGCGCATCGCCTCGGTACACTCGTTCGTCTGGTTCCCTGACCTGATGCACCAACTCGAGCATCTGGGTGACTCCATCCCGGTGATCCTGCTGCCGCTGGTGATCGTGGGACTCTGGCCGCGGGTGAGACAAAACAAGTTCTATGTGCTGCTGGGCCTGGGCCTGGCTGAATGGGCCTGGGCGGTGTGGATGATGCCCGGATCCCTGGGCCTTGCGCAGACCGGGTGGCTGTTCTCGGCCGCGCTCTGGATCAGTTTCGCCCGTGGCGTCCAGTTGGTGTCTCGCCGGCTAGATGAGCCGCTGGCCAGGACAGGCTTCGTCGTCTTCTTCCTGCTTTCGGGGACGCTGGCCACCTGGCTCTCCGACGGCGGGGAGCGCTTTCACCTCGAGGCACCCAATCCACGCTGGGCGCTGGAGACGGCCGCGACGCTCCCGCCGGGCACAACGCTGCGGGTGCCCGCCGAGCAGTGGTCCCAGTGGCAGGCAGCCATGGCCCTGCTGCGGCATCATCCAGTGGACCTGCGGATGATCGTGGCCAGACGGGGCCCGCTGGCCGTGGACCCGGGCGAGCTCTGGTCCCCGCTCCTGTCCGACCGCCTTCCTGCCAATTGGGGTCTGGATCCGGTGTCGCCGCTTGCCGGAAGACCAGTGCTGCGGGCCGACCTGCCCGATCCCTCGCCCCAGCGGCTGGATTCCCTGGCCCGGGCGCTGCTGTCGCCGGTGGGCCGCCAGCCGTCGTTCGTACGCTGGCAGACCGCCAGGGTCCTGTGCGCCTGGGGCGAGGCGTTTCTCCACAACGGGTGGCTGTCGGCCGCCGCACGGTTCCAGTCTCTGGCACGAGCCGTCTCCCCGGATCTGGGCCCCGTAATCCTGCTTCAGGCCCGCCTGGAATCGGCCTGGTTCCGCCACGAGAACGCCCGCATGATCCTGAAGCGTGCCCTGTCCGCCGACGGCTCCAACCCCCGGATCCACGCCCGTCTTGCACGAACGGACCGCGAGCTCGCCCTCTCCGGCCGCACGCCCCCGGAGCGCAAACGGCCGCTGCTGGACGAAGGGCTCGACAGCGTCCGGCGTGCCCTGATTCTGGACCCTGGCCGGGAGGCCTATCTGGAGCTGGCGGCCGCGATCGCCCGGGATCTGGAGATGCCTGAACTGGCCGATCAATATACTCGTATGTTAAATAAATAGAAACTGCGCCGAAGACTGCCTGTTTCCCCACTTATATGATCTGGACTTTTCTTCACCACCGGAGTATTCTGCGGGCCACGAATGGGAGGCTCCATGAAATCCTGGATCTGTTCGATTCTCACTGTTTCTATTCTCTGGACCTGGGCAGTTCCCGCGCAGTCCGTCGAACCGCTGAACCTGTCAGTGCCGTTCCTGCCGCAAATCGGCCAGACCCAGCAGAACTGGTGGGAGATGGCGCCGGCCAATTTCATGGCCGAGGGCCGCAACAACATCTATCTCGAGAACACCAAGAAGCCCATGCAGGCCTGGTTTCTCGCGTTCGCCACCGGCGCGTGGGGCATGACCGCCACCTTCCTGAACAAATACTTCGAGTCCCAGGGGGATGAGGACATGCTCAAGAACTCGAAGTTCTACTTCGCCGCGATCCCGGCCGGAATGGGTTCGCTGTACGCCGACCGGAAAATCGAAAGCCTGATCATTACGCTGGGCCAGGCCGTGGGCACATACTATATTTTTTCGTACTTCAACCTCGAGCGCGACCAGCGTGACGCCAACGTCAACAAGTTCTACATCGGCGTGGCCCTGTATGCCGCCTTCTGGGTGGCCGACATGATCTATGCGCCGATCATGAGCTGGCAGTACAACAAGGAGATGGCGCGCCTGTACGTGGCCCAGAAGGACGAGCCCTCCAACCACCGCCTGACCGGACCTGACACCGGCGTCGCGCTGATCGGTCCGGGCACCAACATGCCCACTCCGTTCGTGCTGGGTACCGTGTTTGATTTCTAATTTTCCTCTTTTCCACTGACGGATACCACCATGAAAATCGGACTGTACGGCTACGAAAACGCCGGATCGACGACCCTGTTCAACGCCATCACCGGCTTCAACATCCCGACCGGCTTTTCGGGAGACCGCCAGCAGACACATCTGGGCACCGTGAAGGTGCCCGACCCGCGGCTGGACGTCCTGACCAGACTGTACGAGCCCAAGCGCACCATCCACGCCGAGTTGGTATTCACCGACTTCCCCGCCGCCAGCCGCGAAAAGAAGGCGCTGTCGAACATCCAGGAGGCAAAGTCCATGGACCTTCTGGTGCTGCTCGTGGGGGCCTTCTCCTCTGACGGACAGAAGCCCGATCCCGTGGGCGAGCTCGAGAACCTGCTCACCGAGATGGTGATCGTGGACCTGGAACATGTCAGCAAATACCTCGAGAAGCAGCGCAAACTGCCGGCCTCGGCCGCCGGCAAGGACCCACGCCTGGTCGCGCTGGTCGAGCGCCTGCTGCCGCATCTCGAGAACGGCCTTCCGCTGCGCTCGTTTGGCCTGACCTCAGAGGAGGAGACCGCCCTGCGCGGCTTCTCGTTCCTCACCCTCAAACCCGCGCTGGCGGCGATCAACGTCGATGAGTCCCGCCTCTCCGAGAAGTCCGACGAGGCCATGGACCGGCTCGCCGAGCACCACCGGGTGCGGCCTTTCCCGCTCTCGGCGCGCGTCGAGGAGGAGATCGGGCGGCTGGCACCCGAGGACCAGGAACTGTTTCTGGCGGACCTGGGACTGACAGAAAAGCTCTCCGGACGGCTGCTGCGTGCAGCCTACGATCTGGCGAATCTGATGTGTTTCTTCACCGTGGGCCCAGACGAGGTCCGGGCCTGGACCATCGAGAAGAACACCCCCGCCAAGCAGGCTGCCGGCGTGATCCACAGCGACCTGGAGAAGGGCTTCATCCGGGCCGAAGTGTTCACCTACGACGACATCGTCGAGGTCAAGGGAAACGAAGCCGAACTGAAGAAGCGCGGGAAAGTACGCCTCGAAGGCAAGGACTACATCGTGCGCGACGGCGATATTCTGCATGTCCGTTTCAACGTCTGAGATCCATCCACGCAAGACAGGTAAATCCATGACCACTGCCTCCCAAATTCGCCAACTGTATCTGGACTTCTTCGCAAAGCGCGGGCACCGTGTCGTTCCCTCTGCGCCAGTGTTTCCCCAGGATGATCCGACCCTCCTGTTCACCAATGCCGGTATGAACCAGTTCAAGGATGTCTTCCTGGGCACCGGATCCCGGCCCTACTCGCGCGCCGCGGACACCCAGAAGTGCATCCGCGTGTCGGGAAAGCACAATGACCTTGAAGAGGTCGGCATCGACACATACCACCACACCTTCTTCGAGATGCTGGGCAACTGGTCCTTCGGCGACTACTTCAAGACCGAGGCCATCGAGTGGGCCTGGGAGTTCCTGACCGACGTGGCAAAGCTGCCCGTCGACCGGCTGTACGTGACCGTGTTCGAGGGCAACGAGAGCGTGGAGCGCGACCAGGAGAGCGCAGAGATCTGGCAGACCCGGGTGAAGGTCCCCGACGGACACCTGCACTACTGCGGCGCCAAGGACAACTTCTGGGAGATGGGTGACAGCGGCCCGTGCGGTCCCTGCACCGAGATCCACGTGGACCGCGGGCCTGCGGCATGCGACCGTCAGGGCGTGCCCGGCCACGTCTGCCGTGTCAACGGCGACTGCGCCCGCTACATGGAGGTGTGGAACCTGGTGTTCATCCAGTACAACCGGATGCCCGACGGACACCTGGAACCGCTGCCGGCCAGGCACGTCGACACCGGCATGGGCTTCGAGCGCCTGGTGGGGCTGTGGAACGGCAAGCTCAGCAACTACGACACGGACCTGTTCTCTCCCCTGTTCGACCACCTGACGACCCTGTGCGGGATCACCTACGGGGCCGAACTGAAGACTGACATCGCCTTCCGCGTCATCGCCGACCACGCCCGTACGCTGTGCATGGCGATCACCGACGGCGTGACCCCCTCGAACACCGGACGCGGCTATGTGCTGCGCCGGCTGCTGCGACGCGCCGTGCGCTACGGACGGCAGTTCCTGGGCCTGTCGGAGCCCTTCCTGGGCCAATTGGCCCCGACGGTGGCGGGCATCTACCCTGACATCTTTCCCGAGATCGGGCAGCGCCTGGCTCACGTGCAGGCCGTGCTCACGAGCGAGGAGACCTCCTTCGGCCGCACGATCGAACAGGGAATCCGCCGCTTCGATGAGCTTGCCTCGGAGCTGGCTTCGGGCACCATGGTCATCGATGGAGGCCGGGCATTCCAGTTGTATGCGACCTACGGCTTCCCGCAGGATCTGATCGAACTGATGGCACGCGAGCGCGGACTCCGCGTGGACGAGGCCGGTTGGTCCGCAGCCCAAGCCGATCACGAGAAGGCCAGCGAGGGCAAAAAACGGGTCTACACCACGCTCTCCCTCGACGAACTCGAAGGTGTGCCCGCCACGACCTTCGTGGGTTACCCGCACGACGACGACGCAGAGAGTTACGGAACGCGCTGCGAGGCCGCGCCCCTGGCGCTGGTCAACGGCGACACGGTGCTCGTGCTGGACCGCTCGCCGTTCTACGCCGAGAGCGGCGGACAGATCGGGGACACCGGCCGCGTGTCCGGTGAAGGCTTCCTGTTCGAGGTCCTGGCCACCCGGAAATTCGGCGACTACATCCTGCACGAGGGAAAACTGACCGAGGGTACCTCCACGACCCTGCCTGCAAAGGTCGTCGCGCAGGTCGATCTGGATCGGCGCATCGACACGATGGCCAATCACACGGCCACCCACCTGCTTCATTACGCGCTGCACCACGTGCTGGGCGATCATGCACAGCAGCAGGGATCCTCGGTGGATCCCGGCCGTCTGCGCTTCGACTTCACCCATCCGACGCGCGTGACGCCCGAGGAGCTCGCCGGGATCGAGCGCATCGTCAATGAGCGAATCCTGGAAAACGCACCTGTGCGCATCAACGTGATGGACCTTGAGGAGGCCCGTGCCTCCGGTGCAACCGCGATCTTCGGCGAAAAATACGGCGAGAGCGTGCGGGTCGTCTCGGCGGGTGACTTCTCCCGGGAACTGTGCGGCGGAACCCATGTGATCTCGACGGGCCAGATCGGCTCCTTCGCGATTCTGGAGGAGAGCGCGCTGTCGGCCGGCGTCCGCCGCATCGTGGCCGTCACCCGCCACGGAGCGCTGGCCCACTTCCAGGGCCTGCGCGGAACACTCCTGGACACGGGCCGCCTGTTGAAGGTGCCCGCCGACCAGGTTCCTGGGCGGGTGGAGAAGCTGCTGGCCCAGCTCGAAGAACTCCGCGCTGGACAGGCTAAGAAGGCAACCGCCGACGTGAAGGATCTGCGCGACCAGCTCTGGTCCCAGGCCCATGGCGTCGGAGATGTGCACGTCATCGTGGCCTACTTCGCCCAACTCGATCGCGAAGGGGCGGCCCGCCTGGCCGACGAGCTTCGCTCGGACGCCCGAAGGTGCGCCGGTCTGCTGGTGGTGCCGGATAAGGACGACGGCCTGGCCCTGCTGACCTTCGCTTCAGCCGGCATCCCGGCGGTCCACGCCGGCATCCCGGCGGTTCACGCCGGCAACCTGCTCAAGGAGCTCGCCGCGCTCGTCGGCGGCCGTGGTGGTGGGCGTGCGGACTTTGCCCAGGGCGGCGGACGCGACCCGGAAAAGATCCCGATGCTGCTGGAAACCGCCAAAAACCGCCTGATCTCCCTGTTGTCGTAAGCAAAGCAAGAAAATCATTCAACCACGGAACACACAGAAAGAACAGGAGCCGGACTGGTCACAGCCAAGCGCAGGGTTGTTCAGACCAGTGCGGTTCTTCCTGTTCCGACGTTTCCGCGTGTTCCTTGGTAAAAACTCATCTCCCCTGCTTTCCTTTTCTTCTTCTTTCCTTGGTTTACGCGCCGGGGTCGCGGAGAACGACGACAGCCTCGCCGATGCGGTCAATCGCCTTTCCGAGGCGCTCCGTGTTCAGCGCATACGACAGGCGAAGATGACCCGGCGCACCGAACGGTGTCCCGGGAACCAGCGCCACGAGCGCAGTGTCGAGCAGATAATTGGCCACGTCCACGTCGTTGCGCAGCAGGTCACCCGCGGGCGTGAGCTTGCCCAGGATGTTGGTCACGCGCGGCAGCACGTAGAAAGCGCCGCGTGGCTGGTGAAACTCGAAGCCGGGTACCAGGGCCAGCTGCTTGAGCATGAAGATGCGGCGCGTGTTGAACTCCAGGCGCATGGTCTCCACGGCCTCCTGGGGGCCCGTCAGTGCCTCGAGCGCCGCATACTGGGACACGGTTGTCGGATTGGACGTCGTGTGGCTCTGGATGTGCGCCATGGCCTTGGTGACGGCGCGGCGCGCCACGGAGAAGCCGATGCGCCAGCCGGTCATCGCATAGGACTTGGACACGCCGTCGATCACGATGGTGCGCTTGCGGGCTTCGTCGGAAAACGCTGCGACGGAACTGAACTTGCCGTTGGCGTAGATCAGTTTTCCGTAGATGTCGTCGGAGAGCACCATGATGTTGGGGTAGTCCAGGATCACGTCGTACAGGGCCTTGAGCTCGCGCCGGTTGTAAACGGTGCCCGTCGGGTTGGACGGATTGTTCAGGATGAGCATGCGGGTGCGCCGGGTGATCGCCGCGCGCAATTTCTCGGGAGTGAGCACAAAGCGTTCCTCGAGCGTGGTGGGCACGAACACGGGGATCCCCGAGGCCAGCGTGACGATGACGGGATAGGACAGCCAGTACGGCGCAGGGATGATCACCTCGTCCCCCGGATTCAGGATCGCCATCATCGCGTTGTAGATGCTGTGCTTGGCACCAGCCGAAACGATGACGTGTTCCCCGGTGATGCCCATGAGCTCGTGGGACTGGGCAACGGTGCGGGCGACGGCCTCGCGCAGCTCCGGGATGCCGGCAGCCGGCGTATATTTCGTGGCGCCCTTGTCCAGAGCGGTCTTGGCCGCATTCACGATGTGCTCGGGTGTCGCGAAGTCCGGTTCCCCGATGGACAGGCTGATGACGTCCTTGCCTTCTCTTTTCATCTTTGTCGCTCGGGCGGTGATCGCAAGCGTTGGTGAATCGGTGACGAAACGAATCCGGTGTGCAACCTGCATGTTTTCCTCGTTTTCAGTTCCGGTGGGCGGTGAATTCGAACGGATTTTGTTCCTGAAGAATCATCATGGAACCGGCGTGAGTGTCAACTCATCCCTTCAAGGTCTTCTTCTAGCAGATTCACACGACGGTCCGCAAGATCTATCAACGGATCGTTTCACCGACGAAGGACGCCCGCGCAGTCGTCGGCGAGTTCCTCGAGCCGGACATCGGCCTCGCGTGTGCGCAGGAACCGATGCCGCTGAACGATCCGCTCTCCCACGACATCAAGACGTCGACGCTCGCGAAGCAACCCGGAGAAACAACTCTCGAGTTCTTTGTCTACAGCCCTAATTCGATCCAGCGCCCGCTCCTTTTGCATGGAGAGCTCCCCGATCCGCATCTGCAGCCGTCGACGGAACCCATCGAGGCCCGCCAGCGAGACCCCGCGGATCGGCCCCCGTGCGATCAGGCGCTCCCGATCCTGCTCGATTTGTTGATGAAGCTCACGCAACTGCGCAGCCAGACCCAAGGCCTGTCGCGACAGTCCATCACGTTCTTCCCTCAGTTGCGCGATCCGGGCGGAATGCGCGGCCAGCCCGGGCAGCAGCCTGAGCCGGAGATGTCGGAGGGTGCTCAGCGCGGCATCGTCAGGAGGCATGCTCTTCTTCGGACTCCACTTCGGACTCCGGCGCGTTGGCAAACCACTTCTGCAGGATCTCTGCGATGGCCAGGGCCTGCTTGGGCGAACTGAAATTGAAACTGGTCTGCTTGCGGTAGACCCCCTTGACCTTGCGGAAACGCACGATCATCGCCTTGGGCGCACGGTAGTTCTCCGTCTTGGGATCCAACTCCTGATAGCGAAACAGGACCGTGGCCCAGGCTCCCTTGGACAGGAAAACCCGCTCGAGTTCCTTGCGGACCAAACGGCCTTCCTCTTCATAGTTTACTGTCAGTTCATCGAGTTCGGCGGACATGGATACCTCCTGCAAATCAATACATTACAAGTGAAATAACCGGTGCAGACAGGAGTTTTTCCCGTCCACCGAGATCTTTGAGCTCCACGACAAAGGCGAAACCGGCAACAGAGGCCCCGCATTTCTCAACGAGCCTCCCGGCCGCGGCAGCGGTGCCTCCGGTGGCCAGCAGATCATCAATGATCACCACCTTGTTCCCTGGGGCCAGCGCATCTACATGCACTTCGATCGAGTCCGACCCATACTCCAGGTCATAGGTCTCGCGGATGGTGCGTGAGGGCAGCTTTCCGGGCTTGCGGATGATGCACAGGGGCAGCCTCAGTTCGGAGGCCACGGTCGCACCGAAGAGAAACCCGCGGCTCTCGATGGCCGCGATGTGCGTCGGATGCAGGTTGCGGATCAGTGCGACCAGCATGCTGTTGGCCGCGGCGGTGGCGTCGGGATCCAGCAGCAGCGTGGTGATGTCGCGGAACAGGATCCCGGGCTTCGGAAAATCAGGCACCGGGCGGATGGCCGCGGAGATCATCGCGATGGGCTCAGTCATGTACCAGTTCCTCTTTCTTCTGTGCCCTGCGGGCCAGCGCCGATATTCCCAGTACAAGCAGAAATCCGGCCACCATCAGCAAGCCATGCAAAACCACTTCGCTTCCGCCATCCATGGGCAGGACGTTCCGGGTTTTGAGGACAACGACTTTATCATGAAATTGGGCGCTTTCCAATACTTCCTGATAAGGCCACACCTTGCGCAGGGATCCGAGCATGAAACCGCACAAAACAGCCAGGGTCTGCAGGGAATATCGGCTCAGAAGCCATTTCAGGAAACGGGAAAATGACACCAGCCCCAGGAAGGCACCGGCGACGAACCAAATCAATACGTAGAGATCCAGGGTCTTCACGGCCTCCAGAATCCGGTGGTATTGGGAGAGCAGAACCAGAATGAAAGATCCGGAGATCCCGGGAAGGATCATCGCAGTGGCCGCCACCGAGCCCGACAGGAACGTGAACCAGAAGGACGACGGCGTGGCCATCGGGATAAGCCCGACGAGCAGGTAGGAGCCGACCGCGCCGATCGAAAGGAAGGACCAGAACTGGAGCCTCCGGGGCGTGATCCCGGACGCCACCACCCAGGTGGAGGCCAGCACCAGTCCGAAGAAGAACGACCACAACTCCTGCGGATGATTGTTCAGCAGATACGAGACTCCACGTGCCAGCGAGAAGATCGACAGCGCGATGCCCAGCGCCAGCGGCAGGAGGAAACCCCAGGGGATCTTGTCGTAGGCTTCCCGGAAACGTCCCGTGAACACCAGGCGGAACCACCGCAGATCAAACGAGGAGATCGCCGCGAGCAGGGTGTCGTAGATCCCGGTGATGAAGGCTATCGTGCCGCCGGACACGCCGGGCACCACGTCGGCCGCCCCCATGAGCATGCCCTTGAGCACCAGAATGCCCCGGCTCCTGAGCGTGGCCGGAACGATCATGTGTCACCTTGCCGCTCCAGGGCATCCTGGACCCGCTGCCATTCGTCCTGGGGCGGCAAGAAGGAGAGACACAGCGGGGACAGGCTGATGTTGCCGGCGTCCAGCGCCGTGAACTCGCCGCCTTCGAGGTTGCCGTGATCGGGCGAGATCGGACCGCCGATCCAGTAATACGGCTCCCCCTTGGGATCGTAGCGGACCATGACCTCGTCATGGTAATGGCGGATGCCCGGGGATGTCAACTCGACCCGTCCGGGATCGGGTGGGATGTTGCAGTTGTACACCCACGGATGCCGGGTGGGCGGCCAGGAGAGGATCATGCGCGCGAGCCGGACGACGATCTGCGAGGCCGTCCGCAGGTGCTCGGTGGAGGCTCCCCGGATCGTGGACACCGCCAGGGCCGTCACGCCCCGCAGAGAGGCTTCCATGGCCGCCGCAACGGTCCCCGAGTAGAACACGTCAGTGCCCAGGTTGTAGCCGTTGTTCATGCCCGAGATCACGAGATCCGGCCGCCGGGGAACCACATGAACAATGCCCATGTACGAGCAGTCCACGGGTGTGCCCGAGCACGAGAACTGGTGCGGCGCGACCTCGTGCAGCCGCAGCGGCTCGCGCAGGGTGATGGCGTTGCTGACGGCGCTGCGCTCCCGGTCCGGGGCCACCACCCAAACGTCGGCTCCGAAGGCGGTGAAGGCTTCGACCAGCGGGGCGATCCCGCTGGCATGGATTCCGTCATCATTGGTGATCAGGATGGTTTTCTGCTGCATGATTTTATGATTCCAGGGAATTCAGGAAGGAGACGACCTCGGAGGCCACCTCGGCCGGTCTCTCGACGGCGGTGTAGTGCGAGGTCCTGGGCACGAACACCAGCCGGCTTCCGGGGATGGCCCGTGCGATCTCGCGGGTGGTCTGCGGGAGCACGATGAAGTCGCGGGTGCCAGCGATGATGAGCACCGGGATGCGCAAAAGCGGCAGCACGTCGCGGCCGTCGTAGCGTTCGGCGCTCTCGAGGGTGGCGCGGAACACCTCGTGGTCCATGTTGACGAACTTCTCGGCGATCTCACGGAACACGTCCTCGTCGAGGTCGGGCCCCACCAGCCCCGTGGACTTGATGAACGAGACCACGGCGCCGCTGCGGATCACGCGGTCGGCCAGGGGCGCGGCGAGCCTCCAGAAGGGCGCCCAGAAAGTCAGCAGGTGCGAGAAGATCGGCGCACACAACTGCGGCAGGCGGAGACTGCCCGAGGCGGGCCCCACCATCGCGTTGAGCAGCACGAGCCCGGAGAAGGCCTCCGGACGGCGCCGATACAGTTCCACCAGCACCTGGCCGCCGTAGCTCCAGCCCATGAAGATCGCCTTCTCGATGTGGAACAGCGCCAGCAAATCCTCGAGGTCGTCAGCCTGCACCGGCACGGTGACCGAGGACAGATCCGCCGGACGGTGAGACGAGAACAGACCGCGGTAATCCCACGCGGTGATGGTGAAGCGGTCCGACAGCGCCGCGATCACGTGCTTCCACGCCGGGATGGACCCCCCCAGACCGTTGGCGATGACGATGTCGGGACCACTGCCGATCCGTTGCCAGGCCAGCAGCGTTCCGTCGCGGGACGTGAAGGATCCCTGCTTCATCCGTGCATTCTCTGGGAGACGATCCCGAGGATCTGCGCACAACGGACGTCGAAAGGACCGGCCAAGCCGGCAACGCCTTCGACCATCGCTGCCTTCTGCCCGGAGGCGGGCAGATCCTTGAGGTTGATCTCGACGTTCATGCGGGCGCCATGGAAGCACGTCGACAGCGACAGCGCGGCCACGCCGGCATCGGACACGGAGTTCAGGTTGCCCTTCTCGGCCACGACCGTCAGCGCGCCAAGCGCCGCGTCGGCGGCCTGCATCACCGTGAACGGAACCATGGCAGCTTCCAGGGTGGCCTGATCCACGGCCGCCTGGCGCGACGCCTTCTCCTCGTCGGTGCCCTGGGGAAGGTCGAACGCCGCCATGACCCTGTTGAACGCGAAGGTGTCCTCGTCGACGAGGTCCCGGAGCTTCTCGACCAACGGCGCCAACTTCTCCTCGGCCGCGCGCAGCTCGTCCTCGACGTCCTTGTACTTTTTCTTGCCGATCGTCAGCCGGCACACCATGGCACCCAGACCCGCGCCGAGCGCACCCGACAGCGCCGCCACCGAACCGCCGCCGGGGGCCGGGCTCTTGGCGGCCACGTTCTCGATGAAGCAGGCCACGGGAAGGTTCGCCAGATAGGATGCAAGGGAAATCTGAGCCATGTCTAATCTCCTCCGGGATTCAAACCCGCTTGTTTTCGATCATTCCTCGACCGCGAATTCGATGACCTTCTTCTGCGCGTCGAACGGTTTGTAGTCTGACAACTTCAGGTAGTCGTGGGCGACGGCCACCATCTCCCGATCACTCAGTCCGATGGAGCTCTTTCCGGCCTTGCGGAGGGCCCAGTGCGCGGCCATCATCAGGGGTGCCGCCGGCAGCAAACCCACGACCTCGGAGCCAGTCACCCTCAGGCCGCGGGCGGCGCAGTCCAGGACCGCCTCCTCGTAGGCCACGTGGGGCGGCGTGACGAGGTAGTTGTTCAGGTTCATCGAGATCTGCGTGCGCTTCCCGTCCTCGATGGGCACACCCATGGCCTTGACCATGCGCAGCTTGCCCGGCACGAAGATCTTCTTGCCGGTGGCGTTGAGCACGAATTCGCCTTCGGGGGTCATCCTCGGCTTGCCCAGCTGGCGCAGCCCCAGCGCGACGTCGTCGGTGGCCGCCACGTCGGGCGTGTCGATGTTGACGTTGTAGGCGACCAGGAAGAACCGCGCGCCGGTGGCCACGGTGCCAAACGTGGGGACGAACTTCGCGGGGCCGAAGTCGGGCGCCCAGTCGGGGTTGGCCAGCTTCTCGGGCAGGCCCTCGTACTCTCCCTCGCGCACCTTGGCGAGGTTCTTGCGCTCCGGGCGCGCGGCGGCCTGCTCGTAGAGGTACACCGGCACGTCGAATGCAGCAGCGGTACGTTTCCCGTACTGCCGCGCCAGCTCGGCGCAGTCGGCCATGGTCACTCCGCGCACCGGGATGAACGGACAGACGTCGATGGCGCCGAAGCGCGGATGCTCTCCGTGGTGCTCCCGCATGTCGATCATCTTCACGGCCACCTCGGTCGCACGGAAGGCGGCCTCCACGACGGCCTCCTTCTCCCCGACGAAGGTCACCACGACCCGGTTGTAGGAGGCGTCCGGATCCACGTCGAGCAGCTTGACGCCGGGAACCGACTCGATGGCCCGGCCGATGGCGGCGTGAACCTCGGGGTTGCGGCCGTCGGAAAAATTGGGAACGCATTCAACGATGGTCTGCATGGGGACTCCTGCGAAAGGACAGATATCAAACTTAAAAGAGGCGTCTCCGATCGCCCCGAAGTTGCTAACGGGAATAACGTAATAAGTCAAGCTGACTCGGAAAGGAAAGAAAAGACTGCGGAGAAGGCAAAGAGGGAGCGGACAAGGGACCGAAACGCAGGAATCAACCCGGCGTCAGACGGCCACCTGAGGCGACCGACAAAGGGCGCCGGATATTGATTCGTGCAGCCAAAACCGGTAAGGTGGCGACCGCGAGGAGATTTCCGATGACCCACACCGAAGCCTGGAAGATCCACCACCCCGAAGGAAAGTACCGCGTGCTCGCCACCAAGCGCCTGGTCGGAGAACGCTGGCTCGAGGTGCTCTCCACCTTCGACTGCCGCGTCGAGATCTACGACGCCGAGGAGATGTTCGGGGAGGCGGAACTGATCGAGGCCATCGGAACGCGCTGTGACGGCGCGCTGGGCCAGCTCAACGAGCCCTGGAACGAGCGCGTGCTGACACACTTCGCGGCCGCCGGCGGCAAGGTGATCTCGACCTACGCCGTGGGCGTCAACAACATCGACCTGGCGTGCGCCTCCCGGCTGGGCATCGCGGTCTGCAACACCCCGGGCGTGCTCACCGAGGCCACCGCCGAGCTGGCCCTGGCGCTGGTGTTCGCGGCGATCCGCCGCATCGCCGAGGGCGACCGCTACATGCGCGAAGGCCGCTTCCTCGGCTGGCTGCCGCATTTGATGCTCGGACGCCAGATCACCGGGCGCACCCTGGGCCTGTTCGGCGCGGGCCGCATCGGGCAGACCGTCGCCCGGGCCCTGGCCGGCGGCTTCGGCATGAACGTCCTGTACTTCAATCCGCACCCGCGTCCCGAGCTGGAGAACTACGTCTCCGATCTCGCCGCGTTGGCGAAAAAACACGGGCAGCCTGTCCCGTCGGTGCGGCACACTGAGGACCTCGACGAATTGTTCGTCCAGAGTGACATCCTCGTGCTGCTGTCGTCCTACTCGCCGGCCCTGCACCATCTGGTGGGCGCGCGACGCCTTGCGCTGATGAAACCCGCGGCCGTGCTCGTCAACGCCAGCCGCGGCCCGGTCATCGACGAGGCCTCGCTGATCGCCCACCTGAAAAACCACCCGGAGTTCACCGCCGGCCTCGACGTGTTCGAGTTCGAGCCGCGCATGGTCGACGGGCTCACGGAGCTTCCCAACATCGTGCTGTCTCCGCACACCGGAAGCGCCACCCTCGAGAGCCGCTCGAACATGGCGACGCTGGCGGCGCTCAACTGCGCCGGCGTGCTCTCGCACTGGCCGGCGAACACCGCCTTCTCCACCACCGATCTCGCCACCGGCCCCATGCGGAAGCTCGTCCCCAGCCTGCTCAACGCCAAAGAGCTCTCCTGGCCCGCCACCTGATCATTGTTGACCCGATTTTTCAAGAAACATCATCATTTAGCGACGAACCACCCGAAAACCGACGTCGTTGCTCCGGCTATGCTGGGGATCCATGATCCGGATGGCCACTTCGCAGTAGGACGCATTGAGCCTCCAACTGCCCCCGCGCACCTCGCCGTGGGTGCCCGAAGCCGGACCCGGATAGTCCGTCACCGGACCGGTCGGATACGTTCCATGCCAGTCCCACACCCGTTCATACACGTTTCCGCTCAGATCGAACAATCCCAGTTCATTGGGAATCTTCGTGCCCGCCGGATGGGTCTTGCCGGAGCTGTTTGTCATGTACCAGGCATAGTCGTCGATGACGTTGCTGCCCGTGCTCCCGGCGAACGCCCTGGCAAATCCCGTTGTGTTCGTCGCCCCTGGATTGGTCGTGTCCGCGCCCATCGCCGCCCACATCCACTCCATCTCCGTGGGCAGCCGATACCCTTCCGCAGCCCAGTTCACCGTCGCAGCATTCCACGTGGCGTCGTCCGTCGCCGGGATCTGCGAGTACGTCAGCGTGCTGAAATCGACTCCGCTCACCACGTACACTGGAGTCAAACCCTCCAGCAGGCTCAACTTGTTGCAGAACGCGATCGCATCGTACCAGCTCATCATCTGGACCGGATCGCCGGTGCCGCTGGAAGCACCTATGTCGCTAGGGTCCGACCACCCGGTCACTGACGCCCATTGGGCCCGGGTGATCTCGTACCGGCTCATCCAGAACGCCGACACCGTGCTCAGGTTCGTCGGCGTCGGATCCCGCTGGAACGTTCCCCCCGGCACATACTTCAGCGTCCCGAGATTCGGCGACTCAAAGTCCGGTGTAGCCGTCTGGGTGACCAGCACTGAGTACACCTTCTGCTCCCCGCTCTCCGCGGTCACCGTCACGGTCACCGGGTTGTCGCCCAGGGATAAGGTCATCGGCTGCGTGGGCGCGATCGAGACGCTCGCATAGGTGTCGGCCGCCGCCGCCGTCACGCTCAACTCCGTCACCAGCATAGGCACGGTCATCGTGTATGACGTCGTCCCTGCCGAAAACACCGGGATCAGGGGGGCCCTGCCCACCTCCAGCGTCGTGAGATCCGCGTTCGTGCGCTTGGGTACGCACTCGGTGTCGTCGAAAACACAGGCCTCAGTGCAGCCCAGCGCGCCGCTGCCCTGCGAAAAACCAAGGGTCACGCACGTCTGGCCGTCGAGTTTATCACCGTCGCATGATTCTCCATGCACGGTTTGAATGGTCCTGTCCCCGCAACGCCCCCCCGTGCACATCGAAAGTTCGAACGTGCAGTCGGAATTGCATCGCAGCTCGCCGGTCTGCACATAGTACCCGAATTCCGAACAAGCGGTCGCCGTCAACTGGCTCCCGTCACACGGCTCCCCGGGATCCAGAAACCCGTCACCGCATGAACCGACGGTCTTGGCCTTCGTGTCGCAGGATCCTAGAAGGAAAAATGAAATGACTGAAATCGCGATCAACATGAATCTCATCAAAGCATCCTCCAGAAGATGGATTTCGTCGATGAGCGTATCAGAGTACACTGAAACGTCAACATAAGAGGCTGGAGAACCAGGGCGATCAAGTTCTAAATTTTCTGGACAAGGAGATCAAAGTTTGATCCATTGTCAGAGCTTGAGGAGATGTTTGTCCATGGACGGCGGCAAGAGAGCCGGCTGGGACCGGAGCTACCTGATCGAGTTGCTCACGGGATGGCGCCCGTAGCCGCCACGCGAGTTCACTGCAGCGACTTCATCAGCCCCCAGAGCATACCACCAACGCGATGCAGGTCGGCCCACCATCGCCGGCCGGTTCCACGGTCGAGGCGACCGGAGAGTACCAGGATCTCGACGGTGGTCTTGGCTTCCAGGCAGGAGCCGTACGCAATGCGGTAATGCTGCAACCGGCGAACGAAGACGGTCGCTAAGCGGAATCGCGTGCGATTCCGCCGATCGCGACCGAAGCGGCCGGCACCCTCCGCGATGTTGAGCGGAACCGAGCTCGCGGACGCCACCAACTGCCGTCCGAGGATCGGATGCAAGTTCCGTGCGGCGATGATTTCGGCCGCGGTGTGAGTGGCTATTTGAAGGACAAGCAGACGTGCCATGGAAAAACCTCCCGGCACCTTCCCTCGGCACCGAGCGGCCGTGTCAAGGGCGACCGTTCACGGTCGCCAAAGGTTAACCCTTGACTCGGCCGCTCGGTGCCGTATCCCGTGTCGGTTCCCGAGGTTTTCCATGGCATGCCTGCGCCCAATCAGCACACGACGACGTGGGTCAATCGCCAGACCGCGGCCCGGACAGGACCGTCCCAGCAGAAACGGTGACCGTGACGGGCGACCGAAGACGGTCGCACGGTCGCTAAGCGGAATCGTCAACGATTCCGCAGGTGACGGTGGAAGCTCCGTTTCACTGCGCTTCGCGGATTCGGTTCGTTCATCGGCCCGGAGGGCCACCTCGTTTCGGCCAAGGCCGAAACCACCGGCAACCGTCACCGTCACCGTCACCTTCACCGTCACCGTGGACCCCTGGCGAGTTAATCTCCGAAATTAGAACTCGACTGCCCTGCTGGAGAAAAGTGTGGCTGCACCGATGAAGCGTCCCCCGGATCGGACCGGTCGACGCCTCCTCCACGGCGGCCATCGGGGACAGATAGGTCCATCACTTTCGGCACGTTTGTGCCAGATCATTTTCTTCTCCCGTTCTGCGACAAATCCCTTATAATGCGCCACCAGAAGTGGCGTTCATGCCACTTGGAGCGCCCCCCTGTGCGGCCGCCCACCGAAGAGAGGTTTTTCCATGTCCCGCATTCTCGTCACGTCCGCCCTTCCGTACGCCAACGGCGACATCCACATCGGCCACCTGGTGGAATACCTGATGACCGACATCTACGTGCGCGCCATGAAACTGGCCGGCGAAGACGTGGTGTACATGTGCGCCTCCGACAGCCACGGCACGCCCATCGAGGTCAACGCCCGCAAGAAGGGCATGACCCCCGAGGAAATGGTCGCCGAGTACAACCGGCGGCACCTCGAGGACTTCACCGGCTTCGGGATCGAGTTCGACCGCTTCTACACCACCCACTCCGACGAGACGCGCATCCACGCCGAGCGCATCTTCTCGCGCCTGACCGAGGGTGGCCTGATCTACAAGAAGGACGTCGAGCAGTACTACTGCGAAGAAGACAAGCGCTTCCTGCCGGACCGCTTCGTCAAGGGCACCTGCCCCCGCTGCGGCGCTGAGGAACAGTACGGCGACTCCTGCGAGAAGTGCGGAGCCACCTACGATCCCACCGACCTGAAGGACTCTTTCTGCGTGCTGTGCCAGAAGCACCCCACCCGTCGCTCTTCGCTGCACTACTTCGTCGATCTCGAGAAGGCCCGCCCTGAAATCGCAAAGTGGGTGGCCGATGAAAAGCACCTTCATCCGGAGATGCGCAACTGGCTCGAGGCAAACTTCCTGAAAAACGAACTGCGCCCGTGGGACATCTCCCGGGATGCGCCGTATTTCGGCTTCCGGATCCCGGGCGAGACCGACAAGTTCTTCTACGTGTGGCTCGACGCGCCGGTGGGGTACATCGGCACGACGCAGAAGTACTGCGACGAAAAGGGGCTCGACTTTGCCGGCTACTGGGAAAAGGGCGCCGACTGCCGCATCGTGCACGTGATCGGCAAGGACATCACGTATTTCCACACGCTTTTCTGGCCCGCGATGCTGCACACAGGCGGATACAACCTGCCCGAACGCGTGCAGATCCACGGTTTCCTCACCGTCAACGGCGAGAAGATGAGCAAGAGCCGCGGCACCTCGATCACGGCCCGCACCTACCTCAAGCACCTGGATCCGCAGTTTCTGCGGTTCTACTACGCCAGCAAGCTCGGCCCCGGCCCCGACGATCTCGACCTGAACCTCGAGGAGTTCGCCCTGCGCGTCAACGCCGAGCTGGTCAACAAGATCGCCAACCTCGCCTCCCGCAGCGTGGCACTGCTGTCCAAGCGGCTCGAAGGGAAGACCGGCGAGCCCGATCCGGCCGCCGCGGAGCTGGCCGCCTCCGCCCTCGAGAAGGTGCCCTCGATCCTGGCCCACTACCGGAACTTCGAGTTCTCCCGCGCGATGCGCGAGATCTGCGCCATCGCTGAGGTCGCCAACAAGTATCTGCAGGACGCCGAGCCTTTCAAGCTCGTGGGCGCCGAGCCCGAGAAGGCCCGAGCGATCCTTTCCTCGGCGCTGGCGTTCGTCAAGAGCCTGGCGATCCTGATCGGACCCGTGCTACCGCTGCTCAAGGAGCGCACCGAGAAGATGTTCCAGGCCACCGCGCCGTGGACGTTTGCCGACGCGGACTTCGCCCTGGCGCCGGCGCAACTGACGCCCTTCGACCGCCTGGTGGACCGCGTGGATCCGGCCGTCGTCGAGGCCATGATCGAGGACACGCGTGCCCAGTTCGCACCCCCGCCGGGTCCGGGCGATCGCGTCACGCCGTTCAAGGAGATCATCGAGATTGACGATTTCGGCAAGCTCGACCTGCGCGTGGCCACCGTGCTCACCGCGATCAAGGTCGAGGGCAGCGACAAGCTCCTGCAGGTCACCGTGGACCTGGGCCGCGAGAAGCGCAACATCTTCGCCGGCCTGGCCGCGCACATCGATCCGGCGACCCTGGTGGGCCGTCAGGTGGTCGTGCTGGCCAACCTCAAGCCGCGCAAGATGCGCTTCGGCGTCAGTGAGGGCATGATCCTGGCCGCCGAGGACATCGACGGAAAACTGTCTGTCCTTGGCCCTGTTACAGAGCTTTTCCCGGGTGCGACGATTTCTTAGGATCCCTCATCATGACTCCTTTTCCCTGGTTGATCCTTTCATTCCTGCTGAGCCCGCTGGGATACTTCTATGTTGACGCCCGCGGCGTGGACGTGATCTCGCTGACGATCGCATCCTGCGCGGTCTCGGCCGCCCTCGTGGGCGCCATTTTCTCGCGGATCACGCGGAAGTACAACGGCCCCTCGATCGTGGCCCTCTTCCTCTCGGTGTTCCTGATCGCCACCAACGTCTACTTTCTCATGTAGCCAAGCTCATTCGACGGTGATGAGATCATCCGTCTTCTCCGCTCCCGTCCGTCTTTTCCGTAGTCTCTTCCTGCTTCACACACTCACTGCGCACGGCCGGTGCGGGCGGGGTTGCCACGGCCGGTGGACCAGAGAATGCAGTCGGTGCCTGCGCCTGGGACGGTCCACAGTTGCACACCACCCAGACCAGCGCCCAGCGTGTCCTTGAGCGAGATCAGGATGTCGAGCTGGCCGTCGCCGTCGACGTCGCCCACGGTGGGAGGGCTCATGGAGCCGCGCAGCGCGATGGGGATTCTGTGCAGAAGGGCGCCGCCGGCGCCGAGGATAATCAGGTGTGAACGATCGTCGGCCATCGCATAGGTCGTAAACAGCACCTCGGGGCTGCCGTCGCCGTTGAGATCGGCGATGACCGCCCCGGAGGCGCCGACGAAGGACGACATCGGGCCGTTGAACTCGTAGGCCCACAATTCCTGACCGTCGGGCGAGTACGCGCGCATCAGGCCGTCATAGGAGGGCACGACGATCTCCGGACGCTCGTCCCCGGAGAGGTTGCCCACCGCCGGGGCCGGCGCCACCTGCACGATGTTGTCCTCGTAACCGGTGTACAGGGGGCCACCCGAGCAGATCGGCCACTCGAAGCCAGGCACGCGGGACAGGTCGGCCTCGAGGGCCCACAGGCAGTTGCCGCGGTTGACATATTCGCCGGCGAGTTCGTGGTCGCTGTAGATCACGATCTCCAGGGCTCCGTCGCCGTCGAGATCCGCAAACACCGGCGGGGAATCGGTGAACTCGTCGCGGTCCTCGCCGTCGGGGCCCCAGCCCTGCACCGCCAGCGCCCAGTCATGGAACATCGGCACCTGCGGGACCAGCTCGTCGGACAACTCCGGGTTGACCGTCAGCGGTACGCCATCCTTGGTGAAGAAGCCGACGATGGCGCAGTCGTAAGTCGCCACGACCTCCAGATCGCCGTCCCCGGTGATGTCCGCGAGCCCGATGTTCTGGTTGTAGCCGCCGTGGTCGTAGCAGTCCTCGCAGTCGACCTGCGGCCAGCCCGGCAGCACGTTTCCCTGCAAATCGAAGACGGCCGTGACCGGCGTGGAACCCGTGCGCACCACGGCGATCTCCCAGGTGCCGTCGTGATCCAGGTCTGCTGCCGCGATGGAGCGGATCTCGTTGTCGGAATCCGGATACGGCGCTGGCCAACCCGGCAGAAGCGTGCCGTCGTGCCGATACACGGCGATGGAATTGCTGTAGGCGATGGCGATCTCCTGGTGCCCATCGCCGTCGAGATCCGCCACGACCGGGGCCGCATACTGGCGGGCCGATCCGTGGTCGTTGGGACTGGTCGCCTCCTCGCCCACCGGGGCTCGCCACCGGAGCTCTCCGGCCGCCGTCCACACGTACAGCACGCTGTGACGTCCGGCGATCACCTCGTTTTCGCCGTCGCCGTCGAGATCTGCAAACGCCGGCGAGCCGAACCAGTTTTCGTCCCAGGAGGCCGGGTAGGTGCGCACCAGCTCCGGCGCTGCGACCGCGCGGACCTCGCCCGAGACCGTGCATGTGGGCGCTGGCGGCTCCTGTGTGTGTCCCCTGGTCTTGTGCGAAGATGAACAGCCGACACATGCGAGCAGCCACAACATCATCCAGAAGCCTTTCATGACATCCTCCTCAATTCAGGGTCATTTCAACCCCTGCCAATATACCTCCACCCCCGGTTTTTTACAATTGCCACGCGCCAGCGGGCGGGGCATACTGCGGCGGGAGTGATTAAAACACATGCGGATCCGCCTCCATTTCTGGGTGATTTCTTCCCTTCTTGCGATGACCGCCTGCTCCAGGGGCGAGCCGTCGAAGGACCCGGCGCCGGTGACCCCTCAGAAGCACCCGGTCAACGTCGAGAAATCTCTCGCCGGTTCCCGGGCCGGTCAGCGGCTGCTGCCCAAGATCAAGCTCAAGCGCGCCGAGACAGCGCTGCTCGACGGCAAGCACGAGGAGGCGCTGAAACTGTACGAAGAGATGAGCCAGGAGACGTCCCTGACCGCCGAGGCGCGTTCCCAGTTGTTCTCGGGACAGGCCGAGGCGCTGTTCCACCTGCGTCGCTTCGATGAGAGCGTCTCCATGTGGGAGCGCGTCATCGCCCTGCGCCCCGATGATCCCTTCGCCCACCAGAACCTCGCGCTGGTGCTCGCCGAGAGCGGCAAACTGCGTGAGGCCGTGGCACAACTGGATAAACTGCTGAAGCTTGATCCGGACGTGCTCGCGGCCCGCGTGGACATGGTGAACTGGTTGAAGAAGCTCGACACACCGCAGGAAAAACTGATCGCCGCGGCACAGGCCTTCGCCACCGCCCGGAGCCACGTCGAGAAGCGGCTCGATGCCGCCCTGGAGCAACAGCAGAGCGATGAGATCGTGCGCCTGCTGGGTTACCTGATCGAGGTCCCCTCGGAGATCCTGACGCCGGCCCAGGAGGAGAAGTGCCTGACCCACGCGACCGCCACCGTCCGCGAGAAGGCCGGACTGCTGGCGGTCCGCGGCGACGCCGGCAAGGCACGCATGAAGGAGCTGCTCGCCAAGGAGGACGACCCCACCGTGCGCATGCTCTGGCAGAAGGCGCTGGCGGGCGACACCGGAGTTTCGGCTCCATGAAACTGGTTGACCTCCAGGGAGTGAGCCTCAGTTATGGACGGATCCAGGCCCTGGATCGTGTGTCGTTCCAACTGGAGTCCGGAGAGACGCTGGGCCTGCTGGGCGAGAATGGCGCCGGAAAGACGACCTGTCTTCGCATCCTGGCCGGCCTGCTGCTGCCCGACCAGGGACGCGTGCGAATCTCAGGCAGGGATCTCTACCCGGAGCCGCAACGGATGGCCCGCCGCCTCGGGTTCATGCCCACAGGGCTGCCGCCGGATCAGCGCGTGGTCGAGACGCTCGACTTCCGGGCTCGGCTGTGCGGTTTTTCCGGAAGACGCCGTTCAGCCGAGGTGGAGCGCCTCGTCACCCTCTGCCAGGCCGGGGATTTCGCGCGCCGCTTCAACGGGACGCTGTCGACCGGCATGCGACAGCGGGTGGCCCTTGCATGGGCATTGTGCGGAGAACCAGATCTCATCCTGCTCGACGAACCCTCGTTCGGACTCGACCCGCGACAACAGATGTCCCTGCGGGAGATCATCGCCGCCGCCGCGCAGAAAAGCGCCGTGATCGTTTCTTCCCATGGTCTCGACGAGCTCGCACGCATTGCCGGGCGCTTCCTGGTGCTGCACCACGGGCTCGTGCTGCATGACGGCCCCGCCCCAGGCCCGCTGCTCGAGTTTTTCCTGGACCTGACCGGTGCTGGTTCCCGGGAGGAAGGGACCACGGCTCAAACCGCGGCCACCGCCGGTGACGTATCATGAGATATGCCCTCACGCTGGCCTGGCAGGAAATCCGGCACACCTGGAAGACCCCCTCCTTTTACTTCACCGCCGCGCTGTTCCTTTTCTATCAGGGCATCGTGCTGGCGGTCACGCTCGCCCTTCGTCAGCACCCGCTCTCCCCGCCGGGTCCCCTGCTGGCTCCGTTCTTCGGAGGGCCGTTCTGGTTCTGGCCGATGCTGATCCTGGTGGTCGTGGAGCTTTCACACAACGCCATCTCCCGTGAGCGCGCACAGAACACGCTCGATGCGTTGCGGGCTTCGGTGCTCACACCGCACCAGATCGTCCTTGGCAAATACCTCGCGATGCTGGCAACATGGACGCTGCTGTGGGTCGCGACGTTGCCGCTGCTGCTGTTCCTCTGGATCATCCTTCCGCCGGACGTGACGGTACCGGCGGGCCCCGTTCTCACGGGCTACGCCGGCGTGGTGCTCGTGGGCGGTGCCGGGCTCGCCCTGGGCCTGTTCTTCTCCTCGCTGACAGCTGACACGCGCCTCTCCGGCATGCTCACGTTCGTGGTGCTGTTTGCCTTCGTCCTGGTCAAGATTATGACCAGCCCTGCGTTCGGCATCGTGCGGGACCCGAACCTCATGCGCCTGCTCGACGCCTTCAATTTTTTCGACGTGCTCGAGCGTCTCTCGCGGGGCTTTGTTCACCTGCGGGATCTGACGCTGCTTTTGACGCTGATTTTCGCCGGAGTAGCGGGCGCGGGCC
Organism: Myxococcota bacterium; assembly: GCA_018817795.1. Taxonomy (GTDB): domain Bacteria; phylum Myxococcota_A; class Polyangia; order HGW-17; family HGW-17; genus HGW-17. The sequence continues at coordinate 27,052 of JAHITJ010000250.1, forward strand.
GGGTGCTCGGCGCGGGCCTGCGCAGGAGAAGCCGCTGGAATGCGGTCGACCTGGGTGCATGGACCATGCTCGCGGCGCTGGGCTTTGCGCTGGTGTTCCGCCTGGGCTGGACCTGGGACGTGACCGGCCGGCCCGAGCTCGACCCCCGGCTTGAGCAGCGCATCCGCGAGACCACCGAACCCGTCACGTTGTACCTGTTCACCGGAAGCCCCTCGGCCGCCGCGCCCTTCTCCCCCGTGCCCGAGCTCGAGGTGCACCTGGAGCGCGTGTGCCGTAAAAGTCCGCTACTGCGCTGGGAGCGCATCCAGGCAGCCTCTTCGGGGCCTCGCGCATCCGCTTTGGCGGCCCGCTTCGGACTGAACCTCGCCGCCATGGAAGCCGACTCCACCGGCATCCTCGAGGGCCGCCTGGTTGCTGCCACAGCCGTCCGCCACCACGTGATCCGGCTGTCCGATCTCTTCGTGATGGACATCCGCGAAGACGGCGTCGTGTTCCATGGCGTGGCGCTGCAGTCTGCCCTCTCCCGAGGGTTGGCGCGCCTGCAGCGTCCCGACGACGCCTCGTGGTGCTTCACCCGCGGACACCAGGAGCGACAGATCACCGACACCAGCGCCAGCGGCCTGGCCCGGCTCGCGGCCGGACTGCAGTTTTCCGGCATCTCGACCCGCGAGATCGACCTACTCTCTCCGGTTCCGACCAACTGCCGATTGCTGTTTTCAACTGATCCGCAGACGGACCTGATGTCCGCCGAGGAGGAGAACCTCGCCACCGCCCTGCGGGAGGGACGCACCGGACTGGTGCTGGCTACCCATGAGTACAATCAACTGCCGGCTTCCTGGAAGCGCCCGTTTCAGGACTGTCATCTGGGCTTCTCCGACACCGTCGCCGAGGACCCAAGGCAGCAGTTGCGCTCGGGCGAGCCCGGACGGTTCCTTGTGCCCTGGCCCGGACGCAACGGACGTCTGCTCCTGACACGGCCCCTGATCATCAGCACCGATCGATCCGCGGTGCCCCTGCTCACCACCTCCGACCGCGCCAGGCACATCGAGCGTGGCACCGGACGTGTGCTGGAGGAGAAGACCGCCGTGCTGGCTGCCAGATCCGGACCGGACTGCGCCTCGAGGATCCTGCTGCTGGGCTTCTCCGACGCCTTCTCCAACGACCGTCTGACCATCGGCGGGCAGAGCTCAGACGCATCAATGAACTGGCTGCTGACCCAGTTGCGCTGGGCCGCTGCCGAGCCGCCCGACGAGACCATGCCCATCTTCGAGATGGAACATCACAAGCTTGTGCTGCCGCAGAGTCAGGTAGCCAGGATTCAAACGTTCGCCCTGCTGCTGTGGCCGCTGTTTGCGCTCGCGGTGGGTCTGTGGGTGGCCAGAAGGCGCCGAGCATGAGTGAAGAAAAATCGCACCCCCCCGTCGAGGAAGAGATCCTTTCCAAGCCCGCCGAGGCGGACCTGAGATTGTCTTCGAGCCTGCCGGTACCGCGGGCCCTCACCTGGACCCGCGCGATCCTCTACGGCGCCGTGCTGGTCGTCGGCGCCCTCTATTTCTTCTGGCGCTCCACATCCCCTTCGGTGCCGCGCAACGTGTTCCGCAACGCCGATCAGATCCGCGCGCTGGAGTGGCCCGACTCCCGCACCAAGCTGGTCTCCGATAAGGAGAATTGGGTGGTGGAGAACCCCTCATGGGACCGCGCCCCGGCCGATCCCTCACAGGTGCTCACCCTGATGGAGCGGCTCAAGAGCGCCCGAGGTCTCCCGGTGCGGCGTATTCCTCCTGACTTCCGGCTCGTCGGGCGTCTGGTCGTGACCACCCCTGAGGCCAGCCGCACGCTCGTGTGGCACGCCGCTGGCGCCGACGCCATCGTTGAAAGCGGTGACAACCGGTACCTCCTGCCAAACTTCCCTGTGGAGCAACTGTTTCCCGCCGCCGAGAATCTCGTCTCCCGAAGGGTCCTGTCCATCGATCCTGCCCTGGCCGAGGAGCTCTCCGTCACCGTCGTCACCGCCGACGGTGACAAACGCTACCGCATCCGCCACGATGGTGACTATTACTACATTCCGGGAACGCATGCGCACCTGCTACACACCAAGACTGTGACCGGACTGTTCCGCGAACTCCAGGACATGACGCTACGCCGCCTCCTGCCAACCCCCAAGATTCCGCCCGTACACGCCGATTTTTCCTTCTCTCTCGAGGGTGTTCCATGGAAACTTGCCCGCATCGAGGCCTCCTGCCCCGAGGGGGAGACCGCTGTGGCACGCTTTTCCAGCCGCTGGCTCGCCGGTTGTGTGGCGACAAGGTTGTGGAACCGTCTGACCCCGTCGCTTCCTGAGCTGCTCGAGGCACGTCTGCTGCCTGCACCCGCCTCAGGCGGCACCTGGGACCGCATCGAGATCCGACATACCGGCTCTGCGGCGATCCGGATCGGGAAGACACCCCAGGGATGGGCCTTCGATGACGGAAGACTCGCCGACGAACGCGTGTGCTCCGGGACGATCGGGCAGTGGAGCGGTGCCACCGTGCTCGGCCTTGAAACCCTCAGCCCAACGGACCGCCCGGACACGCAGGTGATCTTCCACCGGGGAGAGCTCTCTTTCTCGGTGCATCTGCTGACCGTGGACGGAGAGACCTTCATCGTGCGGCAGGGGGAGAAGCGGCGGGCCCGGATTCCGCGGCTGCTGTTCGACCTGATCCGCACGGATCCAGCCTGGTGGGTGGATCGCCGCGTCTTCCCGCACACCGACATCGTGAAGATTCAGCGCACCGCCGGAGACTTCCGCGAGACATGGGCGCTGGGTCCCGAGGGTGACTGGCGAGTGCTCGAGCCGCTGGATCAGCCCTATCCGGCGGGCCTGCAGCGGGAGGTCATCCCCCGGCTGCTCTCCCTGCGCGTCGAGGTGTCCACCCCGGCCGCAACCCCTCCGGTCGTGGCTGAGGTGATGCAACCGTCCCCGGCACCGCCCCCGGCACCGGCATTGGCACCCGCACCACCGCCATCCCCGACGCCCGCCACCGCCGTCGATCCCTCCTGGCAGGCACAGAAACGTCCTGTGCTGTGGACCCTGACACGCAGGGACAACTCGAAGATCCAATTGCTGGTATCGCCCCTCGAGGCCGCCGCCCGCGAAGGAGCCGACGGCGCAAAGGCCCGCATTCGACTGTCCGCCGATGATGTGAATTTCCTGCTGCGCCCCCACTTTAACCTGCAGCGTCCGGCATGGAATCTTCGGGAGGCCCGCAGCGCCATGATCCGCTTCCCCGACGGACGCGGCGCCTCCCTGACCTTCCATGATCCACACTGGCTGTGGACCGCACCCGAAGGCAAAAAGATCCTCCCCGAGGCCAGCGCGGCGGCCTTTTTCCAGCGCATCAGCGACGAGGTCGAGCACGCCACGCCCTGGGATCTGGGGACGATCCCTGACTGTCCGATCCGCCTGATGTTCAACTCGGACGCCGGCTTGAAGCAGGAATTCTGCCTTGAGGCGCACACCGACTTCCTGTTCCTGTCGCGTGCGGGCGGCTTCGGCCGCGCCGTGCTTCCGGCGACCTTCCTCGATTCCTTGATGAAGCCATGACCGTCGACGTTCAGTTGGGTTCTTCCGACTCCGGCGTGAGTGCTGCTTCCATGCGCTCGATCTCTCCGGGCTCCGGTGACTCCCCGGCATAGGCGAGCCGCTCCAGCCGCCCGATGACCTCCGGCGGCGGAATCCGCGCAGACAGGGCCTGCCGCGGTGAGAGCTTCGCATACCTCTGGCGATCATAGTTGCGGCAGATCTGGCGCAGCAACCACAATGCGCGCACCGGAAGGCTCATCATGCGGACCAGGATCTGTCCTCGCGGCCTGGGCACGCTCACCGGGTGATAGCCGTCCCTGCCAAACCGGATCTCCACAGCCGTCGAAGGCAGGAAGAAACGACCTTCCCCGTCGGTCTCCGTCCTTTTGGGCACCGAGTGCTCAAGGAAGCGTATCTCCACGCCGGCCAGTGGAAGGCCGCTCTCCCAGACCTGCACCTGACCATGAAAGCCGGCCTTCCTCCAGGGCACGAACGTGCGCGAGGCGGGGGGATTGAACTCCACCTCGGGAGCCTCTTCGGGCGGTTCCTCCTTCTTCGACTTGCCAAAGCGCCGCCAACGGGTGCGCGCCACAGGAAACAACGCGATCAGGATCAACCCCAACCCTGCGACCAGACCCAGCCATTTCCAGGAGAAGTGGTTCTGGCGTGCCCTGGCGGCAGGAATCATGGTCACCGCTGCGCACGGCTCGTAGAACTCTGAGCCAGGATGGGTCAATCCCAGGAGACCCGGTCCGTTGACCGGAATCCGTCCGTCTGCGTCGGTCGTCACGCGCCAAAGCCGGTCCCCATCGCGGATCTCCATGTCCAGGGCGGCCACCGGACGCTGGTTCGCCGCATCCACAAGGAAGATCCCGTCCTTCACATGGTGGACGCGACACCGGCCCTTCACGGTAAACTCCCACCCCTCGGCGCCATGCATGAATTGCCAGATCAGAAGAAAGCACCACATCGCTTCGAAAGATATCACGCCGGCGACCGGGGTGCGAGCCTCGAGAGACGGCTCAGCGACAAACCGTTGATCAAGACGTGGGTGAGCATGGCCGGCCATAGCGCACCCGCATGCAGCGTAAGCGCGCCCAGCAGCCAGCCCATGCCGATGGTCCACAGGGTCCACGGCCACAGGCTGCGGCGGCCCGGCCAGTGCAGGAGGCCGAAGATCAACCCCTGCAGCCACAGCCCGGAAAACGGCATCAGCAGTCCGCGAAAGACCCACTCTTCGGCCACCCCCGAGGCCAGTGCCAGCGGCCATGGACCCAGCCCCATCAGGGGATGCACCATCTCCGCCAGTTCAAGCTCCAGGTCACGTAGGGGACCCAGCCTGGCTCCGGCCACGTTGATCCCGAAGATTCCCACGCCCAGGACCACAGCGACCAGCCCGGCGTGGGCGGGTCCGCCCAGGACCGGAATCAGTGGCAACCCCCAGAACCGCCCGTTGAGCGCCGTGATGACACCTGCGGCCACGATGAAGATGGAATATGTGAAAAGGACCGCCAGGGCCCCCCAAAGCGGGGGCTTCATGTCCGCGACTTGCTTCGCCCCGGATCAAACAGCGGTCCCAGATCCAACGGCTTGCCTGCCTTGGGGGGATTTTCGTCGGGCTGGTCGGACTCGTCGGGCTGGTCGGACTCGTCGGACTGGTCGGACTGGTCAGACTCGTCGGGCTGGTCGGACTCGTCGGACTGGTCAGACTTGTCAGACTTGTCAGACTTGTCCGGCTCGCGAATCATTAACAGCGGACCCGTAGCCTTTTTTCCGGAGCCACTGGTTTCAAACAATTCACGCACGTCGGTCATCTCCTCGGTGGAGGTGGCCAGACTCACGCTGTCGCCGACCTGCATGAACGCCTCGGACAACTCCTGCCAGATCAAGGTGGATCCGCCCACCTCGCCGTGGATCGGCTGTGCAAACGCACGCGCCACGCGGGAGACCGTGATTTTCTTGGCGTCCTCGATGACCAGTCCGTACTGCCCGTCGATGGCGAAAAGCAAACCCTCCTCGGTCAGCCGGGCACAGATGCGCTCGACCATGGCCGGCGTTTCGCCCAACGCCAAAGACAGCGACTGGGCATCGTGCAGCTCCCGGTGATGAAACATGAAGTCGAGCACCGACCAGGCACGCCAGGCCATGGGCTCGCCCGGGAACACGGCCCAGCGGCTCTCGGTGATGCGCCGCGCCTCAAGGTAGGAGAACCGCTGCACCACATAGGATATGGCCGCACCGAGCAACAGTATCAGCCAGATATAATATATCCAGATCAATACCAGAAACAGCACGCCGATCTCGCCATAGATCCCGAAGTACTTGCTCGTGAAGTAGCGCGAGACCAGTTCCCTGGCAATCTGGAACAGCGCAAACGAGATCAGGGCACCGACCAGGGAGGGGAAGGCCTTGACGAACGGCGTCGGCACGAGCTTGTTGATCAGGAAGAAGAAGAAGATCAGCAGGAGATGGCCAAGCCACGGACTGGACAGCACCGGAAAGTCCGTGCGACGCAAAAACACCAGGAGGGTCATCAGGGGCAGCAGGCTCGCCAGGGTCCAATAGGTCGAAAACTGGTGGAAGAACGGGCGCTTTTGCCGGGTGCCCCAGATGGCGTTGAGCGCGCTCTCGACAGAGACGAAGACCCAGACGCTGATCACCAGGGTGAAAACCGCACCGACGGTCCCGAGATACTCGCCGCGGATACGCGAGGCCATCTTGCGGATCATGGAGATCGCTTCGATGCCGAAGGAGGGGAACAACTGCCGTCCCACGTAGTTGGCCAGGGCGGACACGTGCTCGCTCTGTCCCAGCGCGTCGATGAACCACAGGCTCAGCGCCGCCAGGGGGACCAGGGAGAAGAGGCTCTCGAAGGCCAGCGAACTGGCCATGCGGAAACAGTCACGCTGATCCCACAGGCGCACGACGTGGACCAGGAAGCGGTAGGTGGCCACGGCCCACCGGATGAGGGGATGGAACTGGTAAAGCGGACGACCCAGGTGGCGTCGGATGCGGGAGAGCGGAATCATCCTCGCTCACCGCCCCTTCTTCGGGGGCTCATCGGACTCTTCCTCCTGGATGATGGCCAGCCGGTAGAGATTGTAAAAGCCCGAGGTCACCCCCAGGGTCAGTCCGGCAATCATCAGCCAGGGTCCGGTGTCGAAACGTCGATCCAGGTACAGACCACCCCATACGCCAAGGGCGACTCCGATGCCCAGCTCCAGGCCGGCCAGCGAGACACGTGACATCAGAGTGTTCGATTTCACCTCTTCACCTGCATGAAAAACCTGCGATTCTGATCTGGTTCCGGACAATAGGCAATTTCCGTCTGCAATGCAAACGGAAAGACTAGACCGGCTCCTTGGGAACCACAACCTCTTCGACGACGACTTCGACGTCAGACGTGGCGAGATCGGCGTCAGGCCCGGCATCGGTTCCGTCTGGCTCGGGTGCGGTGCCCGGGTCCTCCTCCTGGCTGTCCTCGGCACGGACGTGCTCGGCCGGAAGGATTGTGATGTCGCGGATCGTGTCGTCGGCGGGCAACTTCATGATCGTGATGCCCATGGTCACCCTCGAGAGCACCGAGATCTCGGCGATGGACACACGGATCAGGGTGCCCTTCTCGGTCAGCGCGATCAGATGATCCCCCTCGGAGACGACCTTGGCAGCGGCCAGGTAGCCGTTGCGTTCGTTGGTCCGGATGCCCAGGAGCCCCTTGGCGCCGCGATGGTGCACGGAGAAATCCGGGGCCGGGGAGCGCTTGCCGAAGCCGCGCTCGGAGATGGAGAGCACCGTCTTCACTGCCTCGTCGGACTCGAGAATCGCCAGCGACACCACGCAGTCCTCACCGCGCAGGCCGATGCCTCGCACGCCGCGGGCCGCACGGCCCATAGGACGCACGTCGGTCTCGTGGAAGCGGGCGATCAGGCCGGTGCGCGTCGCGAGCAGGACGTCATGTCCGCCATGGGTCAGGCGCGCATCGAGCAGGGCGTCGCCCTCGTCGATGGATACGGCGATGATGCCGTTCTGGTTGATGTTGGAGTAGTACATCAACTCGGTCTTCTTCACGACGCCCTTGCGGGTCGCAAAGAATATATAATAACCGCTCTCGATGGCGGGTACGGGCATCATGGCCACCACGCGCTCACCCTCCTGCAGTCGCAGGAAGTTCACCAGCGCCTTGCCGCGGCTCGTCGGCGAGGCCTTGGGCAGGCAGTACGCCTTCTCCTTGAACACACGGCCGCTGTTGGTGAAGAACAGCACCGTGGAGCGCGCCGTGAGCGCCATGATATGGGTGACGATGTCGTCTTCGTCCCGCAGCTGGGCGCCGCGCTTGCCCTTTCCACCCCGGGCCTGGGCCCTGAACATGTCCACGGGCATGGTCTTGATGTAGCCGCTCTGGGTGAAGGTGAGGATCATCGGGGAGTCCTCGATCAGATCCTCCACATCGATGTCTGCGCTGTCCTCGAGGATGATCGTGCGGCGGTCGTCGCCGTACTTTTCACGGACCTCGTTCAGATCCGCGATCATGAGCTCCCGCAGCAGCTCCTCGCTCTGCAGCAGCGCCTCGAGGTGCGCGATCACATCACACAGCCCGCGGTACTCGCCGGCGAGCTTCTCCTGCTGCAGTCCTGTCAGGCGCTGCAGGCGCATGTCCAGGATGGCCTGCGCCTGGCGCTCGGTCAGCCGGTAATGGGCATCGGCCTTTTCCACTTCCTCGGGGGTGAAGCCCGCGCGCGCCAGAAACGGACCCAGGCCCGTGAAGTCGTGCGCCTGCAGGCGGTCGCGGGCCTGGTCGGGATCGCTGGAGGAGCGGATGATCTCGATCACGCGATCGATGTCCATCGAGGCCACACCCAGGCCCTCGACGATCTCCTTCTTGTCCATGGCCTCGCGCAACTCGAACTCGCTGCGGCGGATGATGACCTGCCGTCGGTGCTCGAGGAACTTCTCGAGCAGGTCCTTGAGGTTGAGCAGCCGCGGACGCCCGTCCACGATGGCGATCATGTTCACGCTGAAGTTGCTCTGGAGCGCGGTGTGCTTGTACAGGTGGTTGAGCACGATGTCGGCCACGGCATCACGCTTGAGGAACACGACCACGCGCATGCCGGATTTGTCGCTCTCGTCGCGGATGTCGGAGATGCCGTCGATGATCTTTTCCTTGACCAGGTCGGCGATGCGCTCGATCAGCAGCGCCTTGTTCACCTGGTAGGGGATCTCCGTGATGACCAGCGCCTCGCGGTCGCCCTTCAGTTCCTCGATCTCGACGGTGCCCCGCATGGTGATGCGACCGCGACCGGTACGGAAGGCGTCGACGATGCCGGCCCGGCCGAGGATCTGGCCGCCGGTGGGGAAATCGGGGCCATGTACATACTGAAGCAGGTCGCGCACGTCGAGCTCGGGATCCTTGAGCAGGGCGATCAGCGCGTCGACGACCTCGGTCATGTTGTGGGGCGGGATGTTGGTGGCCATGCCCACCGCGATGCCCGAGGCGCCGTTGACCAGCAGATTCGGGTAGCGCGTGGGGAGCACCGCCGGTTCCATCTCCTTGTCGTCGTAGTTGGGGATGAAGTCGACGGTCTCCTTCTCGATGTCGGCGAGCATCTCGGTCGCCAGCCGCGCCATGCGCACCTCGGTGTACCGCATGGCCGCCGGCGGGTCGCCGTCGACGGAGCCGAAGTTGCCCTGTCCGTCGACCACCGGATAGCGCATGGAGAACGGCTGCGAGAGGCGCACCAGCGCCTCGTAGATCGACGAGTCCCCGTGCGGGTGGAAGCGGCCCATCGTGTCGCCGACGATGCGGGCGCTCTTCTTGTAGGCCGACGTCGGCGAGTTCTTGAGGATGTGCATGGTGTACAGGATGCGCCTGTGCACGGGCTTGAGTCCGTCGCGCACGTCGGGCAGGGCGCGGGACACGATCACGCTCATCGAATAGTCGAGGAACGAGCGCTGCATCTCCTCGGAGATGCTCACCGGGACGATACTGGGTCTGTCTTCCATCAATTGATCACTCATGAATTTGTCCTTTGGCCACCGCGGCCAGGAACGACTGCACCACCATGGGATCGAACTGGGTGCCGCTGTTGGCGCGCAGCTCTTCCACGGCGACCTGCATGGGCAGGGCCTTGCGGTAGGAACGATCCGAGGTCATCGCGTCGTAGGTGTCCGCGACGGCGATGATCCGCCCCATCAGCGGAATCTCCTCGCCGCAGAGCCCCTGCGGGTAACCCTGTCCGTCATAGCGTTCGTGGTGGCAATAAACGCCGGAGATCAGGTGCCGCATGAAGGGGATGGGCTCGAGGATCTGCTTGCCCATCTCGGGATGACGCCGGAACATGCGTATTTCGGGTGCGTTGAGCTTTCCGGCCTTGTTCAGTTTCTGGGAGGAGATGCCGATCTTGCCGATGTCGTGAAGCTGGCCGGCGAAGAAGATGTCCTCGACAATCGAGGCGTCCAGCGCCAGCTCTGCGGCGATGATGCGGCTGTATTGCGCCACGCGGTCGGAGTGGCCGCGGGTGTATGGATCGTTCTGCTCGATGGCCCTGGCGAAACCTAGAATGGACTGCTGGAAGTTCTCCTGCAGTTGGCGGTTGGCCTCCAGCAGCTCGCGGTTGGCGCCCTGCAACTGCTCCACCAGGCGCGTGTTTTCGAGCGCAGCGGCGGCCTTGGTGGCCAGGATGTGCAGGAACTTTCGGTGACCTTCGGTGAAGATCGTGCGCCGCGTGAAGGAGGCCGCAGCGAGCAGTCCCAGCATGCGGCCGGGCACCATCAGCGGGACCGCGCAGAACGACACCGGGGGGGCCGTGAGGTCCGGACCGCCGATGAACACCTGGCCGTCGGCACCCTGTGCAAGCAGCGAGGGTTCACGTGTCAATAGATCGATGACCGCCTGCTCGTCGATGGTCAGGGACGAGCCGGCAAGGGGACCGGTCCGGAGCACCGAGCCCGGATCCCACTGGGGGGCGCGCGTCGGGAAGATGCTCAGGTACAGGTAGTCCGCCTGCGTCTCCTGCCAGGAGGCCTCGGCGATCTCCTGCAGGATGCGCGCGGAGTCGCTCTCGTGGGCGATGGTCTCGGCGATGCGGTACAGGTTCACCGTCTCGCGCAGGGTGATGTTCTCGCGCAGCAGCCGCTGGCGGTCGAAACCCCGGTCGAGCACCGAGAGCACCTCCTCCATCTTGAAGGGCTTGAGGATGTAGTCGTCGGCCCCGACCTTCATGGCCTGAACCGCCGTCTCGATGGTGCCGTAGCCGGTCATGATGACCTTGACCAGCTGGTAGCCGCGGTTGTTGATCTCGGTCATCAACTCCAGGCCGTTCATCTGCGGCATCATCAGGTCGGACAAAATCGCGTCGTAGTGCTCCTCCTCGAGCTCCAGGAGCGCGTTGGCTCCAGAAGAGACGGTGACGACCTCGTATCCCTCGGCGGACAGGAAGTCCTCGAGGACCTCCCGAATCACCATTTCATCATCCACCACGAGGATACTTCGATGTTCGTTCGATATCATCCGGGCTCCTTGAGGAACACACTGGACCACACGGCAGAAGTGCCGCGCCCAATATATATGAACGAGCGGAAACGTCAACTGAAAGAACGGAAATCCGACTGGTCCGACTGGTCTGGGCGACCGTGAGACCGGTCGCAAGTCCGACACTAGAAAATGGCGGCGTGGGATGTGGTCTGCGTGTCGACGGTGCGGGTGGTCACGCAGTCCCAGACCGGGCATACGTGACGGCACAGCGTGCAGCCCACGCAACGGGTCTCGTCCACCTTCGCCTTGCGCTTTTCAGCGTCGAAGACGATGGCCTGGTTGGCGCCGTCCTGGCACGAGATGTAACACTGGCCGCAGCCGATGCACTTCTTCTCGTCGATCTGGGAGACCACTTGATGGCGTACATCAAAGTTTGATGGATCGATGAGTTTTTTCGCTGCCGCCCCCCGAATCTCCTCGAGGGACGAGATGCCGCGCTCGAGCATGAAGTCCGACAGGCCCTCGATCATGTCCTCGACGATGCGGTAGCCGTGGCGCATGATCGCCGTGGTCACCTGCACCGTGCCGGCACCCAGCAGGATGTAGTGCAGCGCGTCTCGCCAGGTCTCGACGCCGCCGATGGCGGCCACCGGCAGGCTCAACTCGTCGCTGCTGTACAACTCGGACACAAAGCGCATGCCGATGGGCTTGGCCGCCGGACCCGAGAAGCCCGTGATGCCTGATTTTCCGAAGATGATCGGCATGGGGGTGAGCGTCTCCAGGTCGATGTCGGTGATCGCCCGGATCGTGTTGATCGCCGAGATCGCGTCTGCACCGCCCCGCTTGGCCGCCAGGGCCACCGGAATCATGTCGGTGATGTTGGGCGTCATCTTGGCCAGCACGGGCAGCCTGGAGGCCTTCTTGACCACCGCAGTGAAGCGCTCGACCAGGTCGTAGTCCTGACCCACGCGATGGCCGGCGTCCTTGCGCGCCATCTGCGGACAGGAGAAGTTCAGTTCCAGCATGTCCGCGCCCACTTCCTCGGATTTCTTCGCCAGCAGCGTCCAATCGTCGGAGGTGAAACCCATGATCGACGAGATCAGCACGCGCCCGGGGTACTTGCGCTTGAGCTCGGCGATGTCCTTCAGGTTGTCGGCGAGGCTGCGATCAGTGATCTGCTCGGCGTTCTGCAGACCCACGAACCGCTTGTCGTTGTAGTGATAGGCGTTGAGGCGCGGCGACGGCATCACGATCTTGAACGAGGAGTCCACGTTGAGCGTCTTGTAGGCGATGCCGCCCCAACCCGCGTCGAAGGCACGCGCGCACATCTCGGCGTGGTTGCCCACCGGAGAAGACGACAGGCAGAAGGGGTTCTCGAAGTGGACGCCACAGAACTGGACGGAGAGATCGGCTTTTTTATGGGTCATTTCGCACCTCCGGCGATGAACGCATGCACGGCTTGCGCGGTCTTCTTGCCTTCCCCGACAGCCTGCACGGCCATTGTGCCGCGGTTGACCACGTCCCCGACGGCGAACAGTTTCCCCGCAGCGGACCATGGACGGTCCTCCCCCGCTGGCGCAAAGCACTTCTTGTCCCAGGTGGGCAGCGCAGAGAACAGGTGCGCAAACACCGGGCGCGTGCCGATGGCCAGCACCACGAAGTCCGTGGCCAGGGAGAACTGCGTGTGCAGCACGGGCCGGGCGTTGGCGGGCACAAACTTCCCCGGCTCGATCCACTCGATCTCGGTGCCCGTCAGCGCGACGATGTGGCCGCCCTCGTATTTTTCCACGCCGGTGATCATGGCGCCGTCACGAAAGACGACGTCCATCAGGTGACCGAGCTCGATCTCCTCGAGGTCGGCGGGCAGCTCGCCGAGGTGCTCCAGGGACACCAGCGTCACGCGGGCCGCCCCCAGCGCCCGGGCGGTCACAGCCGCGTCCATGGCGACCGAACCGCCGCCGATGATCGCGACGCGCTTCCCGGCGACGTCGGAAGCGAACCTCTCACGGTCGGTCTTGGCGCGACGCAGCCAGGCGATGTAGTCGAATACGTTGGGTGCACCATCGAACAATGGCAGGGCGAAGGCCTCGTTGAGACCGGTGGCCACCACGACCGCGGTGAATTTATCCATGATTTCATTTACTTTTTCCGGCGTGTCCACGGTGAATCCGCAGCGGATCTCCACGCCCAGATCGGCCAACTGAGCACAGTCGGCGGCCACCTCTTCCACCGGCAGCCGGAAGTCGGGGATGTTCCACCGCGGCACGCCACCGGGCACCGGATCCTTCTCGAACACGGTGACCTTGTGGCCCTGGCGGGCCAGCTCGGCCGCGCAGGCCAGTCCGGCCGGACCGGCGCCAATGACGGCCACGGCCTGACCATCAACAGAGGGGGCCTCCAACGGCTTGAGGCCGTTTTCGCGCCCGTAGGCGATGGCAAAGCGCTGCAGCCCGGCGATGTCGATGGGCGTCGTGAGCCCCTTGGCCGAGCAGGCGCGTGCGCAGGTCTTGTCCGTCGGACACACATGCGCGCACGTAGAGCCGAGGATGTTGTTGTTACGGATGGTCCGCGCGGCGCCCTTGAAGTTGCGGAACTTGATCTGGCGGATGAACCGGCCCGGATCGGTGCCCGCAGGGCAGCCCTTCGAGCAAGGCGCGTCCTCGCACAACAGGCAGCGCTCGGCTTCGCAGATGGCCTCCTGCAGCGTCATGGGGCGCCGCATCGCCGAAAATTCACAAATGGCTGTGGGTTCGATGGATTTCTTCATTACACCGTTTCCTTCCTTTTGGTCGCACAAAGACATACATCAAAACGGGGCCACCTGTCAACGTTTTCACCTCCTGTGGAATCGGCAACCTGCCTTCGCCAGTCTTCAACGGGGAAAAATCTGGAAGGTGATCCTAGAACGGCTGGGTGGCGATGCCGCGGATGCACTGGCGCATCACGACGAAGTCCAGGTCGGTGATGATGGAGTAGCCGATGCCGTTGTGGGAAAACAGCGCGACCATGCGGCCGCCGGGGGTGGTGCTGATGTAGTCTTCCTCGTCGGTCTTGTCGATGGCCTCGGTGCTGTTGAGCTCGACGAGGTCCGGGATCATGTCGGGGCGGAACATGAAGACCGTCACGCGCTTGCCCTGGACGTTGTAGAACAGTTGCACGGCTTCGCGGTCCTGGAAGCGGCTCATGCGGCCGCCCTCCATCTTTCCGCCCCAGGAGGCCAGTTGTGGAGGGGGCGTGTAGAAGCCGGACTTGGAGGCGTACCAGCGGGCGACCGAGTCCGAGTCAGGGGTCTGGATCTCGGCCGGCAGCGGCCGCACGTGCTCGACGACCAGGTTCTCCATGACCTGCGGCGTGATGATCTTCTTCTTGAGGCGCGACAAGGCCGGCGAGGAGAAGCGCCTCATGGTGTTGGCGCGGGAGGGGTTACCGGCGGCCACAGGGGCGACGGCCGTCACCTGTGGGGCGTCGGCGGTCTCCATGGCCACCTCGACGGGCACGGGGGCGCCGGGCCGGGGCGCCGGGGGGCCCTGAAGGAAGGCAAAGCCGCCGTAGATCGCCAGGGCGAACACGGCCGTGGCGGAGCCCAGGCGCAGCAGGTTGAACGCGAACTCGCGGCCGGCAGAGGCGGTGATCTGCGAGCGGATCAGCACGGCCAGGTCATGGGGTGCCTTGTCCAACTCGACACGGCGCACCAGGTCCTTGATTTCCTGCGCCTCCTCGAAGACGGCCGTGCAGCGGCGGCAGTGCTTGACATGCTCCTCCACCTCGTGTCTGTCCTGCCGGGAGATCTCGGCGTCGATGTACAGGGTGATCAGTTTTTCGACTTCGCGGCAATCCATGATTCCTCAACTCCTCGCACTAGAACGGAATGATCTGACCCGATTTCGTGGTCGTGGCCTCGTCGGTCTGATTCATGTTCAAGATGATTTCCTTCATCCGCTTGCGCGCCCGGAACAGCCGGCTCATCACCGTGCCGATGGGACACTCCATGATTTCGGCGATCTCCTGATACGAGAATTCGTGCACATCGCACAGCACCAGGGGCAGGCGGAAGTCCGCCGGCAGCTGGTCCAGCGCCTGCTGCAGTTCCTGGGCGAGCAGGCGGCGCTCCCCGGCGCCGGAGCGGGAGTCGGGATCTGCGGTCGCGTTGATCGTCACGTCGTCGAACGAGGAGAACATCGCCGCGTTGCGCTTGCGCTCGTTGTAACTGTCGTAAAACAGGCGGGTCATGATGCGGAACATCCACGCCTTGAAGTTGGTGCCGCGCTCGAACGTGTCGAAATATTTGAACGCCTTGAGGTAGGAGTCCTGCACGAGATCCCGGGCCACTTCCTCATTGCGCGTGAGTTTCATGGCCGTGCCGTACAGGGGGTCCATCACGGGCGATGCCAGGGTCATGAATTCCTTGGAGCGATCTTTCTTCCAGCCAAGCACTAGGGCCTCCTTTGCCGAACCCGGCATGGCTTGGTGAGCCACAGGGCGGTTCCGGCAGTCGTGGAAACGCAGTCACCACAGGAATTATTCCTGCGCGACGGGAGGATTTTTACCATGGAATGTGCTCCAGGGACCAGGCCTGGTTGCGCGCGAGGCGCCAGGCAGGAGCCGCAGCGAACACGGCGTCGCGCCAGGGCGGTTGCTTCCAGAACGCCGGGATCTGCACGGCCGCCACAGTCTGTTCGTAAAAATCGCAATTATATTTCGGCCCGACATGGGGGCAGATCGCCACGCAGGTCTCGCAGCCGAAGAAACGCCCCCCTCCCACGGACCGGAGCTCCGGCGGCGGAGCTTCCTTCGCAGCGGTGGTCCAGTAGCTCAGGCAGCGACGGGCGTCCAGATGGCCGTCTTTGGAGAGAGCCCCTCCGGGACAGTCCCGGATACAGCGATTACACTGAGCGCAGCTCCGGGGTGCAGGATCCGTGGGCGTGATTTCAAGATCAACCAGCAGCTCGCCGAGCACCACGTTGGGACCTACTCCAGGAACGATCAGGCAGGTGTTGGTGCCGATGAAGCCCAGTCCGGCCTGCACAGCCAGATGACGCTCCGGAAGCGGGGCCGTGTCCACACAGACACGCCACCGGCAGGCGATGTGTTCGTTTAGTTGTTTCGCAACTATTTCCAGAACCCGCCGCACCCGGACGTGATAATCCTCGCCCATGGCGTAGCCTGCAATGGCCGGCGGGGGCGACGGGGGCGACTTCACGTCGTAGGGAAACGCCGCGCAGAGGATTGAGCGTACCCCCGGCATCACGTTTTCGGGATCTTCCCGCAGGGTCAAATGTTCTTTGATATATGACATCCCCGCGGCGTTCCCGGCGGTGATCCAGGCATGGGCCTCGTCGGGCACGCTCATCCGCCGGGCGCTCACCACACCCGAGGCCACGGCCCCTGCGGCCTCGAGTGCTTGGAGGATCCAGATCTGCAACGAGTCCGGGGTCATTCAGAGCTCCCACACCTCCCCGTCGTCGGGGAAGGACAGGTCCGGCGGGAGGGATCCGGACTCCGCGGCGACCGCGGCGGTGGCGTCGTCGGTGTGGATCGCGGCCACGCGACGGGCGCCCAGGGCCGGCAGCGCGTCGACGAGCTCCCGGGCATGGATGTGGATTGGCACGATGGGCGTGGGCAGCGTACACTCCACGACGAGCACGTCGGCTCCCCGGGCCAGCTCGTACAGGGCCGGACAGAGCACTGTGTCGCCTGAGAACGCCACCGTGGTCTCCGCGGTCTGCAGCCGGAACCCCAGGGACTCGGGTTTGTGCTGCATGCTGTAAGGTGTGATCCGCCAGTGCGTGTTGTCCCAGGTGGCCAGGTCGCCTTCCGGATCCCACTCGTGAACGCGCAGGTCGAACGGCAGCCCCCAACGGTCGTACATCAGGGCGCACAGGGCGTCGAAATGGGTCCGCAGCCCTACGGGACCCAGCAGATCCAGGGGCTGTGTGCGCCGGGCGATGCTCTGGTAGTACATCAACAGAAACGGCAGCCCGGCGAGGTGGTCCCCGTGAAAATGCGTGATCGCCACTGCCCGCAGGCGCTCCAGGTCCACTCCGAAGCGGTGGGCATGGGCCATGAACGATGGTCCGCAGTCCACCAGCAGCGCACCGGAGTCGTCCTCGAACCAGGTCGCCGCCTGCCCGCGGCCGTCCAGGCACACGGCGTTGCCGGTCCCCAGGAACCGAAGATGGGGTCTCATTGGACGGGAACCAACACCAGCGCCTGGCGCGGCCCGAGGGTGAGATCGAGGGTGCCGTTGGTGCCGGCGGTGAACTGGGCGGCCTCGGCGTCGGTGCAGACGTGATCCTCGCAGTACACGTTCTTCAGGCGGGTGCCCTGCGGAAATCCGGTGGGCATCGCCGTGTTGGAGTACGAGTGCGTGTAGGAGGTCAGGGTGTCGGATGCATTGATCACGACCAGGGCGGTCTGGCCGGAGTACACGCGCTCGAAGGCGAGGATGCCGCGGTCGGGGTTGAGCGGGAAGCCGCCGCCGTCGAGCTGGTTGTTGTCCGAACGCACCGAGCTCACCCACCGGATGGCCGCGCCGCCGCGCCGCAGGGCCGGATAGGTCTTGCGCAGCGTGATCAGCGTGCGGATGCGGGCGAACGTGGGGTTTTCCGTGTTGAAGATCCCGTACCGGCCGCCGGACTCCCGCGCCGGCATGTTGGCGGGCTCGAACATGTCCTCGCGGTTCATCGGGTCGTTGCCGCCGGAGAACTGCTGCTCGGTGCCGTAGTAGATGCAGGGGATGCCGTCCCAGGTCAGCAGGTACACCAGGGCGCTGTGCAACGCCGCCTTGGCGCGCTCGCTGTTCATCGTCTGGGAGACGTCATACAGGAAGCGCGGCACGTCATGGTTGTCCATGAAGTTGACCAGCAGCGAGCGCGGCGAAATGAGGTTCCCGTTGTCGTCCTTGGGACCGTTGGCGTTGCCCGACGCGGCGTAGCCGGGGTGGCCGTCGACGCCGTTGAGCCGGTCGTTGAGCAGGCTCTCCACGCCGGCGGTGGCGTTGCCGTACTTGAACACGCTGTCGAACACCTGGAACTTCTGGGAGAAGTAGAACACGCCGTCGAACATGTCGCCGCCGGTGTAGGAGGCCAGCAGCCAGTCGCTGCCCGTGAAGGCCTCGCCGAAGATCAGGAAGTTGTCCTTGCCCAGCTCCTCGACGGCGTAGTCGCGGATGGCCTTGTTGAACTTCTTCCAGAACGGGTAATCCACGTGCTTGACCGTGTCGATGCGGAAGCCGTCGAAGTCGGCCACCTTGATCCAGTACTTGAACACCTTGATCATCGCTTCGGTCACGTCGTCGCGTTCGGTCGCCAGATCCTTGAGACCTCCGGGGAAGTCGCCGAAGACCTCCTGTTCGCGGATGTAGTTGTAGCACGCCGAGCCGTCCTCGTAGGCCGAACCCGCCAGGCCGAGCTCGTCACAAGCGGCCTGCTCGCGACCCCACACGGTGACGCGGCCGCGGCGATGGAACCACAGTTCGTTGTGGAACTCGGCCGGGTTGGGCGCCATGCGGTTGATCCCGGGCATGTCCAACCAAATGACCGGTGCCGGACCGCTCTCGCCCAGTGATGTCCAGCCCTGGATGCCGCGGGTGTCATAATCCGGATCCCACTCGGTGATGCGCTCCAGCGGCGAGCTCATTCCCGAGCCCATGAGGGTGTCGTCGGGGGAGCCGTTGCCGTTGATGTCGTAGAAAAACAGTTGTCCCACGTGGTTGGTGACCACGTCCAGGATGACCTTGATGTTCCGTTTGTGTGCCGCGTCGACGAGGCGGCGCAGGTCGGTGAGGTTGCCGAAGTGCGGGTTGACCGCCAGGAAGTCCTGGGTCCAGTAGCCGTGATAGGAGGCGAAGCCCGCGTCCTCCTCGACGTTCTTCACCACGGGGCTGATCCACAGCGCCGTGATGCCCAGGTTCTCCAGGTAGTCCATGCGATCGATCAGGCCCTGCCAATCACCCCCGTGGTAGCGGGCCATGGCGCGCCGGTCGACGTTGTAGTCGTTGTTCACGTCACCGTTGTCGAAGCGGTCCACGAGCACCTGGTAGATGATCTCGTCCCGCCAGTCACCGACCTCGACCTTCGTGACGAACCCGCGTCCGAGGATGGACTCGGGATCGGTTTCCACGCAGCCGGAGATCGTCAGGGAAAATGCCAGGAACAGGAAAAAGCGTTTCATGAGTGACCTCCGGAGTCCCTATTGATAGGTCGACGAATTGAACCACCACTCGGCGCTGATGCCGACGAAATGCTCGATCGTGCGCGTGCGCCGGTAGTCCATGCGATGGTACCACAGGCGGGCGTCCTCGTCGGGCATCGCGATTGTGTAAAACAGGCGGACCGCCGGCCTGGAGTAGGTGTCGGGGCCGGAGATCCAGGTCGGCAGGATGGAGATCTTCCACACTGACGGATGGGCGGGCAGATCCGTCTCCGGGTGCAGGCCGGCGCGTTCGGTGCGCTGATACGAGAACTCCGCGCCCAGCGCGAACTGGCGTCCGACGAGCTCGGGCACGAACAGCATCGGGCGCAGGGCCACGACCAGCTCGTTGCCGTCGTCCCAGTCATGGGTCATGCCGTCGGCGTCCTCAAACGTGCGCCAGTACGCTCCCAACTGGACGCCCAGGCGGCCCGGGAGCACGTAGTTGCCCACCAGGGCCAGCACAAAGTCGCGGGCGGTCGAGGCGCTGTAGTCGGTCCCCAGGTCGGGCATGTAACCCAGACCCAGCGGCTGCGAGAACTCGCCGTAGGCTGCGATGCCGGATGCGTAGCGTGCGAACACGTTGACGAACGAGTGTGGGGAGAAGCCCCACAGGCCTCCCTGAAGGCCGACGACGTAGCCGCTCTCGGCGGGCAGGTCGATGCGCTCCTCGGGCTCGCCCAGCGCGTTGTAGGTGCCCTGGGGGAGCTTGTGGAACTCCCCGTAGCCCTTGATCTTGAAGCCCAGCGTGTCGTTGACCTGATGCCAGAACTCGAGCTTGGCCGAGGCGATGAAGCGCTGCCGGTTGAGCGTCGCGATCGTCGTCTCTCCAACCGTCGGCGTGTTGACCACCTCCTCCTGGTACTGGTACGGGCCGAGCACGCGATTGGTGCCCACGTGGAGGCCTCCGCGCAGCGGCCGGCGGTCATACCAGACACCGGCACCCAGCGTATTGAGGTTGTCCAGCGGCCAGAAGTCGAGCAGGTAGATGTCATCACCGCGGTACATGCGGGAACCGGCCCAGAACGAGACGCCCGGAAGCGCCTGCGGGGTCATTTCAAGGTACAGGTTGCGCACGGCCATCCCCGACTCCCACGAGCCGTTGTAATGGAACAGGCTGTCGTTGAGGGCCAGCGTGGCAACCATCTTGGAGCGCAGGCCGCGCATCGGATGCAGCCGGTAGTACAGATCCAACTCGACATAGGTGCTCTCCTCGAGCCGGGGTCCGTGGCCGGTGATGTTGACCGGATACACCGGCTCCCCGTCCATGTTGGTGCCCAGCGTCACGCGGCCATAGGATCCAAAGCCGAAGCCGCTGCGCTCGCGGGGCTGCAGCGGCACATGCAGGCGCAGGGGGCGGATGTCCTTCAGGGCGCCGGGCTTCTCCGCCGGCGGGGGATCCTGCCTGGCAGGTTCCACGGTCAGAGGTTTTTCCTCCGGGACCAGAGCGGCCGCCGGCGTGGCATCGGAGGTTGGTGTGGAGACGACGACGTCCCCTGGCGGCTCGGATCCCGACTGCGGATCAGCACCCCAGAACAACAAAACAAGAAGTCCGGTGAAAATGGCCATGTAAAAACCTCGTTTCCCGGCCACGGAGACTAATCAAAAACCGGCTGTGGGTCAACGCATTCACCGTTTCCGGCGCAAAAACACCGCTCGCGGTCGGAGGCGGGCGCCGTGGAACCGACGAAGACCCTGGAATTTCGATATTTATCAATGACTTTTCTTGTTGGCACATCCCTTGCGAATGAGAAGTCCGTCCGGCAATGGGGCCGGATCGAAAACCCAACGTTCAGTCACCCTGAAGGAGAAATCACATGCACCGCAAATCCTGGTCCCTGTTTTCCGCCGCCGTCCTCACCCTCGTTCTTGCACTGGGCTCGCTGGGCCACGTCCGTGACGCCCACGCTGCCAAGAAGAACGTCAACCGCGTCGAGATCTCGGGCGTGGTGAACATCAACACCGCGCCGGAGGCCAAGCTGCGCCTGCTGCCGGGCATCGGGCAGAAGAAGGCCCAGTCCATCATCGCCTACCGCACGCAGAAGCCCTTCATGCAGCCCGAGGAGTTGATGAAGGTCAAGGGCATCAACCTGAAACTGTTCCAGAAGATCAAGGATTTCATCGCCACCGCCGGGGACACCAGCATCGTCCGGCGCAAGGTCCCCGTCGAGTCGGCCAACTGACGCGGAAAAGCCGGGATTCCCGGCCTCCTGTGAGCGGCCCGGCCGGACGGCCAGATGGAAATGATTTTTCCCCGCATCCAAACCACTGGAATGCATTATAAAATATGGTATGGTTCGGTCGGGTCCGCAAACCAGGAGTATGCCATGAAACACCATCTTATCGCTCCCCTGCTCTTTCTGATCGCATTCATTCCGTCCGCCTGCGACGATTCGGGCAGCAACAAACCCTTCAACAGCAACAACAGCAACAACGGAGAGTGCGCGCCCGGTACCATCGAGTGCGATGGCTGGACCGCCCGCACCTGCCAGGCCGACCACACCTGGAGCGAAGAGCTATGCCCGGTCAACTGTGTCTACGGAGAGGGCTGTGTGGCTTGCTCGGAGGGTGAGCGGTACTGCCAGGACAACACCGTGATGCAGTGCAACTCCAGCAATGAGCTGGAGCCCGTGATGGACTGCCCCGAGCAGGAGGCCTGCCTGTTCGGCCAGTGCGTCAACCGCTGCCATCCCTCGATGCTCACCACCTCCAACGTGGGATGCGAGTTTTGGGCTGTGGATCTCGACAACGAGGCCGTCGTCACCATGATGGGCACCAACGACGCGGCCGCCCAGCAGTACGCGGTGGTCATCGCCAACGTGAACAACTTCCCGGTGACGGCCTACGTGTACAAGAACGTCGCCCGCTTCGGCGAGCCTGTGGCCGAGACGGCCGTCCAGCCCGACAACGACATCGGCATGCCCATCCAGGTCGCCGCCAAGAGCCTGGTGCAGATCGACCTGCCCCAGCGCGAGGTCGACGGCTGCATGGGCCAGAACGGTTCGTACGAAATGTACTCGGGCCCGGGGACCTTCGTCTCCTCGCACGCCTACCGCGTCGTCACCGATGGCCCCGTGGTCGCCTACCAGTTCAACCCGATCATCCAGCAGTTTTCCAACGACGCCTCGATCCTGATCCCGACCCAGGCCCTGGGCCAGCACTATTACGTCCTGGGCGCTCCCACCGCCAACCCGTTCAGCATGGCGGGGTTCACCCAGGAGTCCATCCCTGACCACACCTCGGTGACCATCATGGGCGTGATGCCCAACACCATCGTCAACGTCTACACCACCCACAAGGTGATGGCCTCCGGCGGCGACTCCGGCCTCGTGATCCCGGAGACGGAGAAGGGTGGCATGATCACCTTCACCCTCGGACCCTACGACGTCGTAAACCTGGAGAGCTGGCAGGCCGAGAACGTCGACCAGATGGATCCCACCGCAGTCCAGGCCGCCAT
This sequence comes from Myxococcota bacterium, assembly GCA_018817795.1. Taxonomy (GTDB): domain Bacteria; phylum Myxococcota_A; class Polyangia; order HGW-17; family HGW-17; genus HGW-17. The sequence continues at coordinate 49,732 of JAHITJ010000250.1, forward strand.
GGAGACTGACGGGGACTTCACCGGCACCCGCATCGAGAGCACGGCCCCTGTGGCGGTCTTCTCCAGCCTTGAGCGCGGCGGCGGCGCCCTCGGCGTGCAGATTCCGGATCCGCCCGGCTGGGACGGCGAGACCTGCTGCACCGATCACCTGGAACAGCAGATGTTCCCGACCCAGGCCCTGGGCTGGAACTACGTCATCAGCCGCAGCCCGGTGCGCTCCACCGACGGCAATTACAAGGAGCCGGACATCTACCGCGTGCTGGCCACCGAGAACGGCACCGTGGTCAACACCAGCCTGTCAGCCCCCTTCAACTCGTTCACCCTCAACGCAGGCGAGTTCGAGGCCTTCTACGCCCAGGAGGGCTTCACCCTCACGGCCACCGGCGGCGCGGTCATGGTCGGCCAGTTTCTCGTCAGCCAGGGCCTGGTGCCCGGCGGCATCGGCGACCCGTCGTTCATCGTGTTCCCGGCCGCCGATCAGCACCGCGACTCCTACGTCTTCCTGATCCCGGATACCTTCCAGGACAACTACATGGTCGTAGTGAAGCCCGACGGCACCGACATCATCCTCGATGGCGCCTCCCTGGGCGAGTTTCCGGCCAACTGCACCACCGCCAACATCGGCATGCTGGACACGACCAACTACAGCCAGATCACCTGCCGCCTCGCGGAGGGCATCCACACCATCGAGTCGTCCAATCCGGTCGGCCTCTCCGTGTACGGATACTACAACGTCGGCTCCTACGCCTATCCCGGCGGCTCCGACGTGAAGATCATCAACCCCATCGAATAAGTTCTGATATCTCACTGGCGGCAAGCAGGCCGTCGCCCATGGCGATGCAGGCCTGACCTAGGCTGCCCAGCCGGGCATCGCCGATGACCCAGGTGCGGGCAGAGAGCCGCAAGCTCCCGGTGGGAGGCGTGGTGAACCCTAATTCCGGGAGACGGCTGGTGCGGCCGCCGCAGAACAGCACGGCGTCGAAGGGCTCCGCGATTGAACAGGCTGCGGTCCGCAGGGTTGCACTCACCCCGGTGCCATCGGATGCAAGGCCGATTACCTCGGTGTCGAAGCGCAGGTCAAGACCGGCCCGGTCCAGCGTTTGGCCGGCCAGCCGGCCCCGGGCACGCAGGCACGCCGAACGGACCGCCAGAACCGCCTGACCGCCCGACTGCATCCAGTGCAGGGCGCCGTCACAGGCGGCCTCTCCGCCGCCGACGATCAGCACGCGGCGCGCCGCCGTGGGCAGGTCCCGAAACTCGTAGAACACCGGCAGCTCAGGCCGGGCCATGGCCCACGGCTGTGGTCGTGTCCCCATCGCCCACACCACCGCGTCCACCTGCTCGGTCACACCCCCTGGGCGCACCACCTCCACGGCGGTCCCGGACTCGCTAAACCCCGTCGCCTCGACCGTCTCCGGGAGCAGGCCGAACGCCGCAGCATGCTCCCGCAGGCGAACACAGCATTCCGCCCCCGAAGTCCCCACCGGCATGCCCGGCCAGTTTTCGACGGACCGCGCATTGCGGAGCAGGCCACCGATGACGCCGGTTCGATCCCACCACAGCACCCGCGCGCCGAGCCGGTGCAACTGAACCGCCGCTGCGACTCCACCCGGTCCGGCTCCGACCACCAGCACGCTCAACGGCACAACTGCACCGCCTGTTGGGCTGTGAGCATCCCTGAGAAACCCGAGGCCATCGCCACAAGTGACCCCAGGTGCATTCGCTCGGATGAAGTGGCACAGCCATCGAGGACCACGAACGGCTCGAAGCCCTGCACGAAACCCGAGCGCACGGTGGACTCCACGCACAGGTGCGTGAGCACGCCGGCCACCAGGATCTGGGAACAGTGACGCTGCGTTAGCCAGTCGGACAGGCAGGTCCCGTAGAACGCGTCGTAGGTGTCCTTGTCCAGCACGAGATCTCCGGGTTCAGGGCAGGCCGGCGGTACCAGCGCAGCCTCAGGATCGCGCACATCGAGCACGCTTTTATAGAACCGGCCATGAACGCTCCTATTCGGATGGTCCCCATGTCCATGCCGGGAAAAGACGATGGGCCGCCCCGCGGTACGCCAGGCCCCGATCAACTCCGCCAGCGGCCCGACGCAGGCCGCAAACGCAGGCAGGGCATGGGAGCCGGATGGATCACAAAAAACACGCTGGACGTCGATCACCAGCAGGGCGGCGACGGCCGGGTCCAGCCGCCAGTGATCCCTGGATAGTGTTCTGTCATGGATTTCATCCAGCCAGGCGCGTGTTTTTTCCACGCGATTTTGGGTGGTCAGGTAGCCTTCGGCGCGCATGCGTACTCCCCTGCAAATCCGTCTTCTTCCTGGCGGACACAGCGCACCTTCACCAGGTGCTGTGGCATCGGGGCATCAAAAGGAAAGCGGACCGGAAAGAACGGACCAGCCATGCCGGCAGCCCGGCCATCGGCACGGATCTCCTCAACCGCGACCGCCACCGTACGTCCCTGCTGCCCTGCCAAAAACGCAGCCCGCAGCCCAGCCGCGAGTTCGCGCAGTCGCGCGGCCCGCGCCTTGACGATCTCGGACGGCAAGGCCTTCATGGACTCGGCCGCCGTCCCCGGACGCGCAGAGAACGGAAACACGTGCAGGTAGGAAAAGCCGCAGCGCTTCACGAACTCGAGCCCGTCGGAGAAGGCTTCGTCGGTCTCTCCCGGAAAGCCGGCGATCACGTCCGCACCGATGGCACAGCCGGGGGCGCTCCGCCGCACCGACTCCACCAGTTCCAGGTACGCACCGGTCCGGTTGGGGCGGCGCATGGCTGCCAGCGTCGCGTCGGTGGTGCCCTGCAGCGGCAGGTGCAGGTGGGGCGCCAGCCCGGGATGGCCCAGCAGCGCCACAAGTTCCTCATCAACCGTCTCTGGCTCGACCGATCCCAGGCGAAGCCGTCGACCATCGGGGGTGTGGTCCAACAGCAACTCCACCAGCTCTGCCAGCTTCCGCGAAGGCCGCAGGTCCCGTCCCCAGGCGCCAAGATTGATCCCGGAGAGCACGACCTCGGCCACGGGGTCGCGGAAGAACCTTCCCAGTTCGGCCAGGATTTCCTCCGGAGGGCGGGACACGGACGGGCCGCGCGCCAGCGGGATCACACAATAAGCGCAACGGTTGTCACAGCCGTTCTGCACCATCAGCGGGGGACGCCCGGCCGATGGCCACAGGGGGGGTGCCCCGGTGGTCTCGACCAGCGCTCCGAGACCGAACCGGTCGGCGATCCACTCCGGAATTTCCACCTTGCGATCGCGGGAAAACACAAACACGCCGGGTTCGATCTCCCGGGCCGCCCCAGGGTGGATATCCACATAGCAGCCTGTCAGGACGATCAGTCCGTCGGGGGAAGACCGGCGGGCCCGGTGGATCATCTGCCGCGTGTCCCGCTCGGCGGTCCTGGTGACCACGCAGGTGTCAATCACTGTCAGGTCGGCGGGATGGCCGAATTCGGTGATCTCCACGAGCGGATAGAGACGCTCGATGAACCTGCGGATTTCATACTGGTTGACCCGGCAACCAAGGCTCAGAAAGGCGACGACGGGCCGGTTCATGGGAAGATCAAAAGGAAAATTCGGCCGAGAGCAGGAAGTCGAACGCAGCAAAGCCGCCGCTGCCCACGTCATTGCGGAAGGAGGGTCCCATCAGCAGGCCGACTTCAGCGCCGACGGAGAACTCGTCGGAAAAGGCGTAGCGGAGTCCGCCGGCACCTCGCACCACGATGGCCGCCCCGTCGTTGGGTCCGTTGGAGATGATGAAAGATACACCGGTGAGCACACGCGCATAGGGATTGAGCGGGATGTTCCAGGCGGGCCAGTTCAGAAACTGCATCATGATGCCGACCAGGGCGTCGGCACCGAAGCCGCTCAGACCCCCGCAGATTGTGGGCTTGCCGATTTCGTCGGTGGGCTCGCAGCGCCCGCCGAAGGCGGCGGCAAAGTGCGAGTCCAGCCAGAACGCACGGCTGACCTGCCAGGCATACTGCACGGCGAACAGAAAGCCGCCGGGACTGTTGTCGGTCAACCCCGCGCGCAGACCCAGGCTCGCCGAAACCAGGTTCGGACCCCGAGCCGACAGACGTGGCAGGGTCACCTTCAGGTAGCCCGGATCCACCGTGCGTGTAAGGATCGTGGTCTCCTCGGTCGTGGTAGTCACAGCTGTGGCGTCCACGGTGCCCGTGGCATCCACGGTACCGACGCCTTCGGGGACGGACACTTTGCCAGTCGGGCTCTCGGACGGCGGCACGGTCACCACGGAACTGTCACTCCCGGGCGGAAGAGTCGGGTCTCCCTGCGCGAACGCCACAGAGGAACCCAGGAAGCAGAACAGGGAAGCGGATATCAGAAAGAATCGTTTCATGAAGCGGCACCACCTCGTGCGCGGTCGGGACCAGGGCTCAGACCAGCAGGTCCTCGGCGGGCATGGAGACCTCGGAGCGGGCCCGCACGGTGTGCTGGGTCCGTTCGATGGCCACCGAGTAGACATGCGAGAGCAGATCCGGATACTGGACGGCCAGCTGCTGGAACGCCTCGCGCTTGAGCGAAAGCAGGACGACTCCGTCGGAGCGCACCTTCACGGTGGCCGTGGCGGCGCTCTCCCGGATCAGCGAGATCTCGCCGAACACCTCGCCAGCGGAGAGCGTGGTCAGCCGCAGGAGATCCTTGCCCTTGCCGGTCTGCACGTCCACTTCCCCCGAAGCCACCAGGTACAGGCCGGCGGAAGGCATGCCCTCGCACACCACCTCGGCCCCTGAATCGAAAATTTCGGGTACGAAGGCGGAGGCGACGGCCAGTTTGGCCTCCCGTGACAGCAACTTGAACAGCGGGGAGGTGGCCAGCAGGTTCTGCAGGAGCCTCATCCGCGTGTACCTCGCCAGCTCGTCGGCCAGCTTCGGATCGGTTTCGAGCACGCTCTCGAGCAGGTCCCATGGGATGCGAAGCACCACCGAGGGCTCCTGCGCGGCGATGGATGCCGAGCGTGGACTCTGGGTGACCAGCGCCATCTCGCCGAAGAACGAGCCCGAGCGCAGGAAACCAAGGCGGCTGCGGATGTCCTGCTCCGCGCGGAACACCTCGAGCAGGCCCGAGACCAGGATGAACAGGTTGCTGTCGGTATCGCCCTGCTTCATTACCAGATCGCCCGCGGAGTGGAACGTGACCTCTCCGCGGCGCAGGATCGACTGCAGGGACTTGTCCCCCATGGCCGAGAACAACGGGACCTTCCATCCCTGCGCCGGCGGAAGGAGACCCAGTTTCCCGATGGCCCCCTCCCAGGCCGTCACGGCCGCGGAGATGAGTTCATCCTCGTCCACCGAGGAAAGGGGAGGCTCCTCGTCAGGATCGGCGGCTGCCGAAACAGGCGGGGGCGCCCGGTGCTCGACCGGACTGTCCGGGCCGAACGTCTTCAGGAACCGCACCGTCAGTTGGTCGTCGAGCTCATCGGGCACCCGGCCCAGGAACACCAGCACCGCGAGAGACGCCGGAAAGTTGGCTGTAGATAAGTAATAATCAAACAATCCGGTGGCACACGCCATCGGAACCTTGTCCGGACAGCAGACGGAAAGGGCCGCGAGCAGGTCCAGATGGGCGCCTGGGTCCGCAGGGACGAGCCCCAGTTTCCAGGTGGCCAGGTGCAACGCTTCGAAATGCTCTCCTTTGGCGAGTGCTTCTCTCGGATTCAGGCTCATCGCTAAAACCTCAGCAAAGGAATTCCGGGGGTCAGGACGGGATCTCCGCCGAAGCCCAGCGGACGGCTCTTGCCCCCGCCGGTGTCGGTGGCCTGACCCTGGCCCGAAAAGACGATCCCGATCACGATCACCCCGACCACGGCCACGCCGACCCAGAACCACCACTTGCCGGTGATCGAGTCCGCAGGACCCAGGATGCCAGGTCCGCCACCGTCGCCATAGAAGCTGCCGCCACCGCTGAAGGTGCCGCCGCCCTTGGAGTTGAGCTCTTCCTGCAGGAACTGCACGCGGTTCTGCACCGAGTAGCGGTCAGGCCAGCCGGGCTGGATCGCCGGAGCGTTCAGATACGTCTTGTAGTGCGTCACCGCCAATTTGTAGTTACCCTCGCGGTCGTAGGTCACACCAATGTCCCAATCCATCTTGTGCGTGTAAAGGTTGGCAGCGGTGGCTTCCTGTTTGATCTGTTCCAGAATCTGGCGAGCCTCGGCAGGCTTGCTCTCGGCCACCAGACGACGGGCCTGTTCAAGCATTTCCTTCAACTTCTTCTGTAACGCGACCTTGGAGGGTGTCGTGGCCTGCAGCGATTTCTCCAGCCGCTCGACCGCCTTCAACACATCCTCCTTGGAGGGCATATTCTTGAATACTGTTTTGGATTCTGTGTATAATTTATAAGATTCCACTGCTTCGGCGTGCTTGCCTTCAGCTTCGTAGCAGAGACCGATGTAGTATTCAATCCACTCCTGGTACTGACTGATGGCCTTCATGTTCGCCCGGGCCGCGATGAACCGCTTGCGCGCTTCGACTATCTGGTTTTGACGATATAAGTTCTGGCCCTCGGCCCACAGGGCCTTGGACTTCGCGTCTATCAACAGGGAGGACGTGGAGGACTCTTCCTTCTCCAGGTATTTCTCGAGATCCAGGATGTGCTTCTGGACCCTCGCACGGTCGGGCCAGCCCTTCTGGATGCTGGACGCCGCGATGTACAGGCGATAGTGCTTGATCGCGTTGACGTAGTCCTTCTGCTGGTGATAGCAGTAGGCGATCTTGAAATCGATGATTTCCTGATAGATGCTGGCCCGCTGGGCGAGATCCTTGACCTCCTGGTACAGGGCCAGGGCGCTGGTCAGATTTCCCTTGGTGGCGTAGTCGTCGGCCCGCTTGTACAGGTCCGCGACGGTCTTCTTCGCCTTCTCGAGTTCGACGGTCTTGTTCGTCTCCTGGGCGAGCTTGGCCTCGAGCTCACGGATCTTGGCTTCCACAGACTCCAGGCTTGCGATCTTGTCGTTGATCTTTTCACTATTGGCATAAATCTTGAACGACTTGATGGCTTCCTTGAAGTTGCCCTCGCGCTCCAGGCACAGGGCGATCCGGTAATCGATCATCTCGCTGTAGGTCTCGTCCTCCAGCGCCATGCGCTTGACCTCCAGGAACAGGGCGCGGGCCTCGACATACTCACCCTTCTCGTACTTGGCTTTCGCGCTGTCGTAGATGGACTTGTAGATCGGGGGGTTCTGTGCCGAGACGATCGAGGCCCGGGTTCCGAGTACCGCCACCATCATTGTCAAAGTCATCAATAGGTATTTCATGAAATTCCTTCCTTACCTGGGGCCGTACGGACCCAGGCTCACCCTGGCTGGTTTGCCTAGTCCCAGATATCGGGGTCCATGCCCATGGGCGTGGTCATCACCGGGTCCATCACCGGGTTCATCACCGGGTTCATCACGGGATCCATCACGGGATTCATCACCTGCGTCATGGACGGCTCCATGCTGCCGGAACGGATCCTGTCCAGCGGGACCTTCACGCGGGCGGGCCCGGTGGCCGCGATTTCCTTCGTGACGGTCTTGTACCCGTCCCGCTTGATCTCAACCTGGATTTTGGTGCCCTTTTCCACCTTGATCGTGGCCGGGGAGTCCATCTCCTCGCCAGACGACAGCACCGTGATCCGGGGCGGCGGCGTCAGCGCGTCGACGTTGGTCAGCACCATGATCGCCGTGGTCTCCACGACGGGCATGGGGGGATCCACCGGCATGGGGGAATCCACCGGCATGGGAGGATCCACCGGCATGGGAGGATCCACCGGCATATCGGCGTTGTTGCCCGCCGGCATGGGCGGATCCACAGGCATGTCGGCGTTGTTGCCCGCCGGCATGTCGCCGTTGTTGGCGGTCATGTTGTTGGCCTGGGCCACGGCGTTGTTGGCTGCGGGCTTGCTCTGGCCGGAATCGCCCTTGTCGCGCAGGAAGAACCACCAACCGGCCGCACCGCCACCGCCCAGCAACAAGATGATCAGGACCGCGATCAGTGCACCTTTGCCGCCGCCGCCTTCACGCGTGCCGGAGACGGTGGTGCTCTGGCCGGCGAAGGGGCCCTGTGTCTGGTAGGCGCTGGGCATGCCCATCCCGGTGCCACTGGCCGATGCAGGAGGCGGTGGCACGAAGTTGCCCGTCACGGCAGGCGCCGGAGTCATGCCGTAGGCGCCCGAACTCTGGCCCGGAGGTGGGGGTGCCATGCCGTAGGCGCCCGAACTCTGGCCCGGAGGCGGAGGTGCCATGCCGTAGGGACCGGTGCTCTGTCCGGGCTGGAAGGTCCCCGTGGCCGCGGATCCAGGCGGCGGCGGGAGGTTCATCATCGCCGGAGGCACGGGCTCGCCAAGACCCAGCTCAACCATCACGCGATGGAGATCCATGATCATCTCGCCCATGTCCTGGTGCCGCTTGTTCGGATCCTTGTCCATGGATTTGAGGATGAGGTCCACGACCGCCTGCGGAAGGTCCGGTCGCAGGTTCCTGGGCTCCGGGGGAGCCGCTGTGATGTGCTGGGTGAGGATGCCCATGAAGGACTCGGCCTTGAAGGGCACGCTTCCTGTAAACATCTCGTACATGATCACGCCCACGGAGTAGATGTCCGTGCGATGATCCAGCGCCTTGCCCATCGCCTGCTCGGGCGACATGTAGTGCGGCGTGCCGAAGATGGTTCCGGTCTTGGTCAGGCCATGGCCCTCCCCGTCCGACGAGGTCATCTTGGCGATGCCGAAGTCGAGGATCTTGACCTTCTCGCGCCCGTGCTTGTCCCGGATGATGAACACGTTCTCGGGCTTCATGTCACGGTGCACGATGCTTTTGGCATGGGCCGCGCCCAGGCCTTCGGCGATCTGCACCATGAAATCAAAGCCGCGGGCCAGGTCCATGGCGCCTTCGAGCATCAGGTCGGCCAGGGGATGTCCGGCGAGGAACTCCATGGCCAGGTAGATGGTGCCGTCGTCGAGCTTGCCGAAGTCCTCGATCTCGATGATGTTCTCGTGGCCGATCGCCGAGGAGGAGCGCGCCTCCTGGTAAAACCGCTGCACGGCCTCGGTGGACGAGGTGATTTCCGAACGCAGGAGCTTGATGGCGACTTTTTTGTTGATGTATACGTGTTCGGCCAGATACACCTCGCCCATGCCGCCCTCGCCCAGCAGCTTGATCAGCCTGTAGCGGTTGTCGAGCACCATGCCGATGCGGCTGTTCTCGTTGGTCGAACCCGCTTCGAGCAGCTTGGTTCCGTCCTTGGCGCAGAACGTGACGTTGTCATCATACGATGCATTACAGGCCGGACATGACTTCATACTGAATACCTCGCGCGCGGGTCGATTCCGGCTGCCGGCGACCGACCTTCCGGCGGCCGTGCAGCCGTCGGTGAATTGCGGGCCCCGTGGTGTACGGCGAAAACGGCGAAAAATTTCTCGGTTGCATCCTCGCCCGCACCCCAGGTCTCCTCGGGTGGAGTTAACCCCGGCGGAATGTAGCATGGAACAGGCCAAACTTCAAATGGACAACTCTATTTTCTATGTTTGCCGAGTGTTTTTTCCTGACTTGCTTTTTTGGGCGGATTTGACCATGCTGCCCCTGACGAAGCGAGGCCCGAATGAACCTTTGGCTGCTGACTTGGCTTTTTTCCTTCCCGCTCGCGGCGCCCGCGTCCGCGCCCGAGGCCATGGGCCTGAAGGATTTATGGCATAATGTAAAAAATAAATCGCCCGACGCCGACAAGGCACGCTTTCAACTTGCCCGGGCTCAGGCGCTGGTCAAGGGATCGAACCTGCTCTGGCTTCCTCGTATTTCATACTCTGTCCAGGGTGCCCCCTCGCCGACCTACCGATGCACCGTCCCCGAGGCCTGGATGCCCTCGACGCTGCCCACGGGCATGAGCGAGCAGGAGTTCCGCGAGACCTTCTGCGTGGGCACCGACCGGGACGACTCGATCACCCTCAACCTCGACGGCTATGCCCTGCGTTTTGAGGTCAAGGCCGTGCTACCGCTGTACACCTTCGGCAAGCTCGACTACGCCAGGGCGCAGGCCCGGGCCGCCCGGGCCGCCGCCCATGCCGGATCGGAACTGACCCGGCAGAAACTGTGGCTCACCGTGCGTCGAAGTTACTTCGCCCGGCGGGCGTACCTGGAGTCCCGCAGACTGTCCGACCGCGCCCGGAAGCTCCTCGACGAGGCCGGCGCCAAGGCCGAGGAATACGAGGAAAACGGCCGGATCAGCCCCACGGACCTGCTGCGCTTCAAGCTCGGAGAAAACGAATTTTCCCAGAAGCAACTGGAGCTGGAGCGGCTCGGTGAACTGACCGCAGCGACCCTGCATTACCTGGCCGGAAGGCCCGTCGAGGTGCGCGAGTCCGACCCTTGGGAGGCCGTCACCACCCGCCCGGACCCGGTGGACCGGCTCGTGGCCAGGGCCGTCGAACGCCGTCCCGAGCTCCGGCTGCTGGCCGCCGCGCGCGCGGCCGCCGTGGCGCAGGCGGGGCTTGCCCGGGCGCGGATGCTCCCCGACCTGGGACTTTTCGTGCGCTACCGGCTATCGTTGAGCAACTCCGACAATCCGACCAGCGCCTATGCCAATGACCCGCTGCACGGCAACACCCTCGCCTTCGGTCTGGGCATCGAGGGCAACCTGGATTTCGGCGCGCAGATCACCGCGGTGCGGCTGGCCCGCATCGAGCAGCGCGAGATCGAGGCGCGCTTTGCGGCCGCCAAGGACGCGCTGACGCTGGAGATCACCTCCGTGCGGCAGGACGTCATCCTCGCCCTGGACAAACTGGTGCTCATCGAGAAGGGGCAAAAGCTGGCCCGTGCCTGGCTGCTGGCGCTTTCGGACCAGGAGGCCCTGGGCGTCCTCAAGCCGCGCGACATGGCCGATGCCCTGTCGGCCCTGTTCAAACTGCAGTTCAGTTACTGGGAGGTGCGCGCCCAACTGGAGATCGCCTGGGCCCAACTGGCTTTGGCGCTGGGCGAACCCGTGCCCGGATAAGGCGAGACCTTTCATGCTCGATGTATCCTTCGGCGAATTCATCCTGGTCCTGCTCGTGGCGATGGCCTTTTTGGGCCCCGACCGGATCCCTGTGGCGGCCCGCAAGATCGGCGAATGGACCCGCGCGGTGAAGGACGCCATCATGAAGGTGCGCGAGGACGTCACCTCGGACACCCAGGCAGCCGAGGCGTTCTCGCAGATGCAGCAGACCATGCAGGAGATCTCGCAGGCCGTGAACGTGCGCCACGTCGTGCGCGAACTGAGCGCGCCGCTGATGTCTCCACTCGAGCAGCGACCGGCATCGGTGTCGGACACGACGGACCTGCCAGACAAGTCGGACACGACGGACCTGTCAGACCCATCGGACAAGTCGGACAAGTCAGACCCGTCGGATCCTCCGCCCATGGAGTCGCTGATCATCGAGGAGCCCCCCTGGCTCGTGCAGCACGATGACGCACCCCGGCTGGACCGCACCTTTCATCCCGCAAAACCCTCTGACGACCAGTCCGTCTGAGCCGCGATCCGCGCCAGGTGCCGGGTCTCGAACCTGAACGAGTGCGCCAGGATCTCGTCGGCATCACCGTCGCCGATGGCCCCCGAGTCGAACAGATCGTACACCAGGGAACGCAGCGCCAGATTCATCTGGTACATCTGCAGGTTGCGGTGCTCGGCGTCGCGGCTCAGAATGATGCGCATCAGCCGGTCGGCCGCCTGCACGAGCGACCGCGCGCTCTCGGGGTTGCGCCGCTCGTCGACGCTGGCGTGATGCACGGCCCGGCGCAGGGAGAACGCGGTGGTGAAGATATCGGAAACGGGGTTTTTCAGCGCGACGAATGCCATGATGTCATACCCTCATGTTGGTGATCGCGGCCTTGGCCGTGTCGTGGCGGCTCTTGAGCACGTTGGACAGGGTGGAGAACTGCCGGTTTTCGTCCTGCACCTCCATCTGCAACTTCAGGTATTCCATGTTCGAATCCTGCTGCTGCTTCTGGAGAACGGACATGTCGCTGGCGGCGGAACCACCGCCTCCTGCCACCGAGGCCAACAGCGAGCCCGTCGGTGTGCCCACCGTCAGCGACGGCACCACGCCCGCGAGGGTGGAGAGTCCGGCACCCACGGCGCCTTTGGCCTTCTTCACGGCCTGCTCGAAGGCTTCGGGGGACCGGGTCCGCTGGACAGACGACCCGAACTGCATCTGGACGTTCTTCTGTATCTTCATCGGTGACCTCCTTTCGTGGTCACTTTCATTATCGGGTCCGCGTTAAAAGGGTTGCGCTTTTTCCGCATTTTTTTCATTTTAGGAGAGACGAGGAGTTCCGGATGACCACCACCACGACCAAAAACGAACCGACCTGGCTGGAATACCTGATCGTGTACATCGTGCTCGGGGCCCTGGCCGTGTTCGTGTACACCTCGGTGCTGTCCCCGCGCGGCTACACCCTCGCCGCCGGCTGGTCGACGCTGCGCGGCCAGAAGAAGCCCGCCGGCGACAACAAGGCCGCCAAGAAGGCCCCCGACAAGGAGAAGGCCATGGAGGCTGACATGACCGAGCCCGAGATCCCGCCCCCGCCCCCCATGCCCGTGGTCATCGAGAAGCCCGTCGAAATGGCGGCCCCGCCCCCGCCGATGCCCATGCAGCTCTCCGAAGATGACGATTAATTATTCTGGAAAGCTTCCGTTTGCCTGGCGTTCCCCACCGCCACACGACCCGGACGCGGGCGAGCGGACGCTCCCCCGGCAGTTCCGATCCCGCCCTCACACCCGAAAACAGAACAGGTGCAACCGGGACCACGCGAACCAGATGATTTTATGTGTCATGGTAAAAGAATATCGCAACCGGGGGCAAACTCAAGTTCGAGATCAATTCACCGAGTCCACCCGTGGAAGAAAATAGACCCTTGCTGCGTCCAACCGGGCGTCAGCCCACCACTTGAGGCACCCGCAAAAGGGTGCAGGACCATGAATTAATATTGTTCAGAGGAGACGCGGACGACCGCGGCGCCCAGCGCCTGCAGCTTCTTCTCGATCTGCTCGTAGCCGCGGTCGAGGTGGTAGACGCGCAGCACGTCGGTGTCGCCCTGGGCGATGAGTCCCGCCAGGATCAGGCTCGCCGAGGCCCGCAGGTCGGTGGCCATCACCGTGGCACCGGAGAGGTTGGCCGGTCCGCGGATGATGGCGGTGCGGCCGCGGATGGAGATGTCCGCACCCATGCGCATCAGTTCGGGGACGTGCATGAAGCGATTTTCGAAGATGCTCTCAGTGATGATGCTCTGGCCCGAGGCCGCCAGCGCCAGCACCATGAACTGGGCCTGCATGTCCGTGGGGAAGCCCGGGTGGGGCTGGGTGATGATGTCCAGCGGGTGCAACGTGGAGCCGCCGCGCACGCGCACGCTGTCGCCGGTGAGGTCGACCTGCACGCCGGCCAGCCGCAGCTTCTCGATGATCACCGCCAGGTGTTCCGGGCAGATGCCCTCTAGGACCACGTCGCCGCCGGTGATCGCCGCAGCGATCATCAGCGTCCCGGTCTCGATGCGGTCGGGGATGACCACGTGCTCGGTCGGGTGCAGTTGGTCGACGCCCTCGATGGTGATGAACGGCGTGCCCGCTCCCTTGATCCGCGCGCCCATCTTGTTGAGCAACTGGGCCAGGTCGACGATCTCGGGCTCGCAGGCGGCGTTGTCCAGCGTGGTGACGCCGTCGGCCAGGGACGCGGCCATCAGCAGGTTCTCGGTGCCGCCCACGGTGGGCTGCGGGAAGTGGATGTGCGCGCCTTGAAGCCGCGGGCAGGTGACCTCGACGTAGCCGCCCTTGATCGCGACCTTGGCGCCCATGGCCTCGAGGCCCATCAGGTGCAGGTCGATGGGCCGGGCGCCGATGGCGCAGCCGCCGGGCAGGGAGACGACGGCATTCCCGAAGCGCGCCACCAGCGGTCCGAGGACCAGGATGGCCGCGCGCATGGTCTTCATCAGTTCATACGGAGCCACCGTGCTCACGATGTCGGTCGAGTCCACGACGACGTCGGGCCACTGCAGGTCCACGTCGGCGCCCATGATCGCCAGACACTTGGCCATGGTGCGCAGATCCCCCAGACGGGGCACGTTGTGGTACACGTTGCGGCCCGGCGCCAGAAGCGAGGCCGCCAGAAGCGGCAGGGCGGCGTTCTTGGCGCCCGAGACGCGGACGGTGCCGTTCAGGGTGCGTCCACCGGTGATGACGATCTTGTCCATGCGGCCTCCTCGGCTCAGATGGCCCGGGAACGGATCCGTTCGCCTTCCAGGAAGAGCTCGACGGTCTTCTCGACGCCGGAGCCGAACCAGTTCCAGGCCTGCTCCTCGAGGAACGTGAACAGGAAGGTGTTCAACCCGCGGGCGCCGGTCTCGCGCTTGAGCGCAGCCTCGACGAGGTGGTCGACGACCGCGTCGGGCACGCGCAGCTCGATGTTCTCGAGCTGGAACTCGGCGATGGCCTTCTTCATGAAGTTGTCCAGCAGGATCTCGCGCAGAACGGGCTTGTCCAGCGGCGCGAACGGCACCACACGGTGAAAGCGCGCGATCAGTTCGGGCAGGAAGCCGTAGGTCTGGAAGTACGCGACGTTCTCGACCTCTTCGGGGTCGAGATCCACGGCGATGGCCGTCTCGTCGAAGCGACGTTTCTCGGCGTTGGTCTGGAAAAATCCGGTGACCTTGCCGGAGCGGAAGCGGTTGACGATACCCGCGAAACCCGAGAACGCGCCGATGCCGATGAACGCGATGTTGCGCGTGTTGATCGTGACGGTCTCGACATAGGACGAGTGGGTCATCTCCACGGGGGCGGTCACGTCGGCGGCCTCGAGCATCTTGAGCAGCTCGCGCTGGACGCCCATGCCGGTGATGTCCTTGGTCGTCCCGGCGCCGGCGAACACGGCGTTGTTCTGGTTGGAGGCGAGCTTGTCGAACTCGTCGAGGGCGATGATGCCGATCTGGGTGAGCTCGGGATCACGGTCGGCCACGTGATACAGCCGCGTCAGGATGTTGTTCGGATCCTGTCCGACGTACCCTGTCTCCGAAAACGGCGTGACATCGATGATCACCGTGGGCAGCTTCAGGATGCTGCCGAACAGGGACTCGATCAGGAACGTCTTGCCCGATCCGGTGGGGCCCATCAGCAGCAGGTTCTGCTTGCCGCCGACCGAGTTCTCCGGCCGCTTGTCCAGGAACAGCCAGCGCAGCCGGGAGATGTGTCGGTACGCCATGAGCGTCACCGCACGCCGGGCGCGCATCTGGCCGCGGTAGCCCAACTCCTGTAATTTTTGATCCATGTCACGCGGACTCAGGCGCGGCAGCCCGGCCACGAGCTCCTCGACCTTGCGCGAGGACTCCTCCTGGGGTGGCGGCGATTCCTGTTCACCGATGCCCAGGGACATCATGATCTCGGAGAGCAGTTCCTTGTCCTCGGCCGAGGTCCGGCGTTTCTTGCTGCGCGAGGAAGCGGTCTCCTTCTTCGGACAGTCATGGTCTTTCGGCGTCGAGCACGGGTCTTTGGTCGGTGTGTCGGTCATGAATCAGATTCCGGTTTCCACCTCCCCGTTCTGTGGGGAAGTGGCCCCGTTTTTCCCCGATATGCCGGGAAAAAGCAAGCAAAACCCTTCATGGCATGGGGTGATCGAGTTCCCCGGACTCCGTGCAGCCCGCATCATGCGTGAACAACTCCTTAACGCCAACCCGGCAAGTTTTTCAGGTGATCTAACCTTGGCCTGCCTGCCAACTAAGTCTATCGAAGCTCGGAGTATGCCGATTTTTTCGCGCTCATGTTCCCGGAAACCAGTTTCAGCTTGGATTTTTTCGCCGGCTTGCGTAGCATGACGCCATGAGCAACCGCAGAAAAAGTCCGCGTCTCTACTTTGATTTGCCAGTATCATTTGAAGTCCTGCCGGCCCACATGATCTCCCTGCCGCCGGAGCTGGCCCGCGTCTTCCAGCGCGTGACGCCCTCCGAGGAGGGCCTCGGCCGCAAGGTGGAGGGACGCCTGCGGGACCTCAGTTCCACCGGCGCCTTCGTCTCCGGGACGCCGCCGCCGCTTTTGACCCGCGTGGGCCTGATCTTCGGCATTCCCGGCTTCGCGCGGGTAGAGGCCATCGGCTGGATCCTGTGGCGCCGCACCGAGGACGTCACACTGGACGGAAAGGTGTTGCCCGCAGGCTTCGGCGTGCTATTCGAGTATCTGGCGCCCGAGGCCCGGCTGCACATCGACCGGCTGGTCATCATGCAGCAGAACGCAATGGATATTGATCAATTATGGCCCGTCCTTCTGGAATGATTTCTCTTTCTTCCCTTTTCCACCGTCTCATCACCGTGGGGGTGTTCGTGCTGGCGCTTTCCGCCTGTGACGAGAAGATCCGCTATGAGGGACCCGTGTGCGGAGACGGCCGCACGGAGGGCACCGAGGTCTGCGACGACGGCAACACCCTCGACGGCGACGGCTGCAGCCGGTTCTGCCGCCTCGAGCGCGTCGAGATCTGCGACAACCAGACTGACGACGACGAGAACGGCTGGATCGACTGCCTCGATCCTGCCTGTGCAGGCGATCCCTCCTGCACCGGCGAGATCTGCGGAAACGGCCTCGACGACGACGAAAACGGCAGCATCGACTGCGACGATGCGGCCTGTCTGCACCACGTGACCTGCCAGCGCCCTGAGGACTGCGAAAACGGCCTCGACGATGACGGAAACGGCTATTCCGACTGCGACGACGCAGCCTGCGCAGGGCATCCGCTGTGCGGCGCCTGCGATCCCACCGACGGGGCCTCGGCTGCGGTGGGTGATGCCTTCAACCTGCCGCGCAACGCCGACACCGTGGTGCGCGCGGTGCCGTGCCTGGCGTCGGCCGAGCCGGTGTGGGTGTTCCGCCTGCACCTGTCGGAGCCGGCGGGATTGCGCCTGCTCCCGGGTGGCGCGGATGGATTCCTGTTTTTCGCGCGCGAGGAGGATCCCGACGGCACCTGCGGTTTGGACACCCTGGCCTGTGTGCTGCTGCCTGCGGGCTCGCTGGACCTGCCGCTGCTGCCGCCGGGGGTGTACCGGTTCACGGCGCCGGCGGGCCAGGCGGTCTCCCTTTCCCTGGTGGAAGCAATCTACGAAGTTTGTGACAACGGCTTCGACGACGATCTTGACGGCGACGTGGACTGCGAGGATTTCGACTGCGTGGCCGCCAACGCCTGCATGCCCGAGATCTGCGACAACGGGCTCGACGACAACGGCGACGGGCTGACCGACTGCGAGGACGAGTCCTGCGCCGAGTCCTGCGCGCCCGACGAGATCTGTGACAACGGGCTCGACGACGACCTCGACGGCCGCGTCGACTGCCGGGACTTCGACTGCGCCGGTTCCGCGGCCTGCACGGGCTCCTCCTGTATCGTCCACTTCGACTTCGGCACCCTGCACCGGGGCGCGGTCGCCGCGGCCGACTGGAGCACGGTGAGCACGCCCAACGCCCTGATCGCCTCCTGCGGCGGCGCCGGACCCGACTTCACCGCGTCGTTTTCGCTGGACACCCCGTCCAACGTCCTGCTGCACTTCTCGCAATCGGGCTCGCACTCGGTCACGCTCTCGACGGAGGCGGGTCCGGGCAGCGGTTGCGGCGCCGGTGAACTGACCTGCAAGCCCTCCCCCGGGCTCCACCTGCCGGGCACCTGGTCCTTCTCCACGTTGCCGCCGGCCCGATATTTCGTGACTGCCGACGCCGTCACCACCGACGCCACCGGCCTCGGGCAGATGGAACTGCAGGTCGCCGGCCCCCTCGACGAGTGGTGCGACAACGGCGTCGATGACAACGCCGACGGCCAGACCGACTGTGACGACGCGGCCTGCGCGGACCTGTCGTTCTGCCAGGGCGAGACCCGCTGCAGGGACGGCCTCGACGACAACACCGACGGCTGGATCGACTGCGCCGACGTGCAGTGCATGGGCACCACCGCCTGCGGGCCCGGCACCTGCGTCGTCGATCGCCCGCTGGGAGCCCTGACCCCGGGCCATCCCCTCTCGGCGTGGGTGAATCTGTCCGACGGGCCCGGGACCGCCTCCCTGCCCTGTGGTCTTGCGGACTCCCTCCCTGCCTGGATCCTCTCGTTCTCCCTGCCCTCTGCGGCCCGGGTGCGCCTGCGCCTGCTGCCCGAGGACTTCTCCGATCCCGCCCTGGCGCTCTCGGTCCCGGCCGGCATCGGTTCGGGGTGCCTCGACGCGGTCCATCTGTGCACGGGCGTGCCGGCCCCCGGCATCGGAGCCACGGTGGAGACCACCGAGCTTCCCGCCGGCGGACCTTATTATCTTGTCGTCTCCGCCTACGCCGCCCCGGCCACCGGCCGGGTGCAGGTCATCCTCAACGCCCTGTGAATCCGAAAAGAAAAGAAGAGAAAAGAAGAGAAGAGACCACGGAAAAGAAGGTTATAAATAGATTGCGGATCACGCGGAAAAGAAGATCGCGGAGGTCGCTGAAGGGGGAAACAGGTAAAAAGAGATCGTCTCTTCCCAACTCGTTTCCTTTTTTCCGCGTCCGCTTCCGCGTGATCCGCGATCTCTTCTCCTTAACCCCGTCTCTTCCTAAAAGCCGGGGGTCTCCATGGGCCCCGTCGAGGAGCCGGAGAAGAACTGGCGGATGATCGGATCGGTCGATGCGGTGAACTCGGCGGCGGAGCCCTCGAGGTAGATCCTCCCCTGGTACACCATGGCGATCCGCTGGCCAATGCTGAAGATCGACTGCAGATCATGGGAAACGACGATGCAGCCCACGTTGTGGTGCGCGGCCAGCTCCGCGATGAGGCGGTCCACGCGCCGGGCCGAGACCGGATCCAGACCGGTGGTGGGCTCGTCGAACAGCACGTAGTTCGGCTTGAGCGTCAGCGCGCGGGCGATGGCCACCCGCTTCTTCATGCCGTCACCGATCTCGGCTGGATACGCATGGGCCCAGTCGGACATGCCCACCTCGGCGAGCAGCTCCAGGGCCCGGGGACGGGCGACCTTCTCGGACAAGCGGGCGACCTTGCGCAGCGGCAGCATGACGTTCTGCAGCACGTCGAGGCTGTCGAACAGCGACGAGGCCTGGAACACCATCGCCACCTGCTTGCGGATCCCGAAAAATGCCTTCTCGGAGAGCCCGTTGACGAGGACGCCGTCGACCCGGATCTCGCCCGAGGTCGGGCAGAGCAGGCCGATGATGTGCTTGATGGTGACGGACTTGCCCACGCCTGAGGTGCCCACGACCATGAGGATCTCGCCGCGCTCCACGCGCATGGTGATCCCACAGAGCACGGTGCGGGTGCCGAAGGTCTTCACGACGTCGAGAAACTCGATGGCCATGGGTTCACGTTCCCGACTGGACCGTCATCAGGCCGATCGCCGAGATGACAAAGTCCAGGATGATGACGGTCAGCGAGGAGTTGATGACCGCCCGCGTGGTGGCGGTGCCCACGCCCTCGGAGCCGCCGGTGGTGGAGAGCCCGCAGTACCCGGACACGATCGGTATCGCGCCGCCGTGGACCACGAGCTTGGTCAGGCCCACGCCCAGATCGCCCCAGGTAATCTTCTCGAACACGAAGAAGACATTGTAGTTGACGTCGAAGGCCGTGTGCGCCATCAGTGCGCCTGCCAGCACCACGATCACCGTGGCATAGATGCCCAGCACCAGCGTCATGATCATCGAGGCCAGAAAGCGCGGCACGATCAGATAGTCCACCGGATCTACGCCGGTCATGCGCAGGGCGTCGACCTGCTCGGTCACGGTCATGGAGCCGATCTCGGCGGCGATGCCGGCGCCGACACGGGTCGCCAGCATCATGGCCGTCAGGATCGGCACGAAGGCGTGCACCATGCCGCGGATGAACTCCGGACCCACCTGGCTCTGATCGCCGGTGATCTTGTTGATCTGCAGACACACCTGGAACACCAGGACCATGCCCAGGGCGCCCAGCGTCACCGTCACGAACAAGAGCGAGCGGTTGCCGATCTGGTACATCTGGTGCAGCACCTCGCCGCGGGCACGCTCCTTGGGGTGAAACACGCCACGGAAGGTGCGGCCCGCGATGGAGAGGGCCTGGAAGAAGGCCTCCACCATGCCCAGCACGAAGGCACCAACGGAGGCGAAGAAGTTCGAAATCATACAGGCATCTTTCCTAAGGCAGCGCGTACGTCAGCAGGTAATCCGACAGCACGATGCCCAGCGCGGCCGCCACGACCGCGTTGTTGACCGCACGGCCCACGCCGACGGCCCCGCCCTTCACAGTGATGCCGAAGTGGCATGATGTGAGCGCGACGATGAATCCGAACACGGCCGCCTTGATCAGGCCGTGGGTGACGTCGGCCACGTGCACGTTCTGCGAGAACGACACCCAGAACGACGCCAGGCTGACATCGGCGAGCACGGTGCCGAACAGCGCAGCCCCGACGATCGCGACGACATCCCCCAGGATCGTGAGCAAAAACAGCATCACGATCATCGAGAGCACGCGGGGCACGATCAGGTAGCGCACCGGATCGATCGACAGCGCCCGCAGTCCGTCAATCTGCTCGGTGACCACCATCGTACCGAGCTCGGCGGTGTTGTTGGAGCCCACGCGGCCGGAGAACATCAGCCCCAGCAGCATCGGGCCGATCTCCCGGAACACGGCGTAGCCAGCCCCCCATCCCACCAGCGAGGTGGCGCCGAACTTCTTCACGAACACCGCCGCCTGGATGACCATGATGCCGCCGGTGAAGAAAGCCGTCAGCACAATGATCGGCACGCTCCTGACGCCCATCTTGTGCAGGTTGCGCCAGGTCTCGTCGAGATCGAAGCGCGGCGGGAGCAGGCAGATCAGCACGCGGAACAACAACGTCAGGATGCCGCCGACCTCGGCGCACAGGTTCAGCACCGAGGCGCCGACGGCCGCGAAGAAATTGCCCGCCATCACAGGGGACCCTCCGTCTGGCCGCGCACGAACTGGTACACGACCGGATCCTCGCAGGCCTCCAGGCCGGACTCGGGACCGCAGTACCGGATCCGTCCCTGGTGCAAAAACAGGATGTGGTCCACGAAGTGGCGCAGCGCCGGGATGTCCGACGAGATGGCGATCACTGTGGACGCGTGCTTTTGGCGCAGGCCCGTGAGCAGATCGTAGATCTTCGAGGTCGTGACGGGATCCAGCCCGGCGGTGGGCTCGTCATAGATCAGCACCGGTGCGTTGCAGATCGTCGCCCGCGCGATGCCCACGCGCTTCTTCATGCCGCCGGACAACTCCGAGGGCCACTTCTCTTCGGAGCCGGAAAGACCCACCGCCCGCAGCCTCTCCTGGGCCCGGGCAACCAGCTCGTCCTGCGGCATCTTTGGATTCTGGCGGGCCAGCGGAAAGGCGACGTTCTCCAGAACGCGCAGGAAGTCGAACAGGGCGTTGTTCTGGAACAGCATGCCCATCTTCCGGCGCACCCGGACGCGGTCGGGTTCGGGCAGGCCGGGCAGATCCACACCGTCGACGATCAGGCGGCCCTGCCGGGGCGTGAACAGGCCGCACAGCGTCTTGGCCAGGACGCTCTTGCCCGAGGCGGGCGGCCCGATGATACCCCAGACGCTTCCGGCCTCGATGTGCCAGGTCACGTCAGCCAACACGGGCCGGTGGGTGAGCTGGAGACAAAGGCCGTCACAGTGGATCATGAATGCGAATCTACGGTTTGGGAGTGCATCCGGCAAGCAGTTTTTTCGCCTGCGGGGCGAAGCGGCTGGCAGGTATTTTCCGCACCAGCTCCCGTGCCGTGGCGCAGGCCAGCTTGGGTAGTCCATGGGAGGCGTAGTGCTCCATCAGGCGGATCCATGCGCGATCCCGGAGCCGGGAATCAGGGAACTTGGCGGGCAGATCCGACCAGGCCTTCAACGCGGCCTTGGGCTCGTTGCGCTCCAGATACAGATCACCCAGCAGCAACTGGGCATCGTCGAGCCACTGGGAGTTGTAATCCCCAAAAAAGAGGCTGCTCTCCCGCGTCTTCATCAATTGATGCAGAAACGCGATGGCCTCCTTCGTCTTTCCGAGCTCGCGGTTCCAGCCGGCAGCCTTGTAAAGCGCCTCGTCCCAACGAGGGCTGTCGGGATGCCTGCGGGCCAGAAACGACAGCAGGTGAACCGCATAGCGCTTCCACTCCGGGCTATCAATGCCGTGGGCCAGTTTGGCCGCTTCCATCAACAACAGGCTGGCGATGAAACTGGTCCGGTGTTTCCCGTAGAACGCCAGCAGCCGGCGGACCAGCTCGCCGGGCCGTGAACGGGACAGTTCCACCACCTTCCATAGCGCATCCTCGGCAGCCACCGTCTCGGGAAACCTCTGAACCAGATCCCAGTAGCGCTCGGAATCACCCTCCTGATTGTGCCGCAGGGTCAGCCACAGCGCACGGGCACGGGTCCGTTCCGGCACCTTCGGATCGGCGGCCAGCCTGGCCAGAATCGGCAGGGCGCGCTGAACCTGGTTCGAATCCAGGTACAGGCGCGCCGAGGTCAGTTGCCAGTCCGCCCTGCGGGAACGGGGAACCTTCCTGGACTGGCTCTTCTCGTAGATCTTCCTGGCCGCCACAAGCCGCGACTGAGGCGTCAGGTACCGTGGATAGAGTGGCTTCTTCTTCTGAGTGGAGCAGGCACCGGTCAGGATGACCAGGCTGAAAAGGAAGATGATGAATGCGGCGCGGGGGCCGCGATTTCCCGACAGGCTAGTCCGTGTCTTCATCCGCGGTCAGCCAGGACACAGCCGTCTGCAGGTCGGTCAGACGGGAATCAGTTGGATGGATGATGGAGACCGGCTCGGGAAAGAGCGCTGAGCGCATCTGGATCAACTCCAGCTCGAGACCGAGCTCGGACAGCGGGAGGACAGCAGCCTCGGGCGCCGCCACCGGCGGATAGGGGGGGAAGCCGGCGCAATGGGTGATCCCCAGCACGACGGGGAACTCCGGGGTCGTCTCGAACAGGCAGCCGGAAGCCGGTCGACGACAGATGAACCGACCGTCAGCGGCCGCCTCGAACTCGGTGACGCCGAAGAAAAACTCCGCCGGTTGCAGGAACGCAAAGGCCGCTGCGAGCAGGTGGATGTTGCTGTTGATCTGGGAGCTGGACACCAGCACCGCGTCGGGCCTGAACGAACGGATGAAGCCGGTCGCGCAGGCGGCCATGTCGACGGTGGACATCAGGCTCGACGGCGGCATGTCCTCGAGGCGGTGCACACGGCAGTTCGCAAGCGGCCCGGGCAGCCTGGAGATGCGGGTCTCGCCCCAGAGCACCAGATCCGCGGTGAAACCGCAGCGCTCCACGAGCCATGCGGTGGCCTGCAACATGGACCTCTCCCGCTGGCGGTGCTCCTGCCCGGCGGAAAAGGTCTCGAGGAAGGCCATCACCCGGCGCGCCATCTACAGCTCCTGCTCGAACAGCACCGGCAGGCGGGTGGCCAGGGAGCCGGGGACGAAGCGGATTCGGGGAATCCAGGTTTCGGTGGGCACTGGCTCACACCCGAGGCAAAGCCAGCGGGCTGCGGACGGCAGCACGGATTCACACAACTCGTATTCTTCAAGATTGCAGCCGATCAGGATGACGCGGTCCATGGCCAGCACGGAGGTCTTCCACCAGGCGATCCCCGGTCCGCTACCCTCGTTGAAGCGCAGCAGCGGCCATTCCTCCTGCTCACACCAGGCGGCGATGGCGGCCTCGTGTTCGCTGGCCAGCGAACCGATTGCAACCAGCGTATCCGATCCGTAAGGGATGTCCGGCACCGGAACGGTCCGGATCTTTGGCAATTCCGACGCTGCGGCGAGCAGGGCGATCACCTCGATCTCGGAGGTGGCCGTGGGAGCGATCTTCGGACCATGGTGCACCAGCGCCACGACCGCGTTTTCCAG
Source organism: Myxococcota bacterium (assembly GCA_018817795.1). Classification (GTDB taxonomy): domain Bacteria; phylum Myxococcota_A; class Polyangia; order HGW-17; family HGW-17; genus HGW-17. The sequence goes on from JAHITJ010000250.1 coordinate 73,592, forward strand.
GTCCTCCTCGAAGAACTCTGTGCTCTCCCGGGTGCCCGGACGATACCAGTTGATTTTCAGTTGTGGCTCCGTGTCGATGGTGCACAGCGGGGCATAGATTCCCTTGAGATGAATGCAGATGAACGGCGCCAGTTCGGCGGCGAGGCTCGTGGCGCCCCAGAGCAGGAAGGTGGGTGGAAACCGGTCGACGACCTCGATCAGCGCCCGGACCCAGGTGGCATGGCATGGCGGGTCGGACACGCCCGTGACCAGGACGACCCGGTCGGCGCGATATGCCGACAACTGTGCCACGAGATCCTGCTGCAGCCGGTCGTAGGAGGACAGGAGCAGCACGGCGTAGAGCGTCGCACCACGGGAAGAGGCGACCTGCCTGCCAACCTCGAGGGCCCCCAGGCTAGCCTGGGAAAGGACGCCCTTGTGGGTTTCTACGACGGTCAGAATCAGTGCCACGGTTCGATCCTCATACCGGAGAATGGGATCACTCCAGCTGGTATTTCGACTTCATCCTCAGGAGCATCTTCTTGTATTCGATGTCCCAGGCGGAGGAGCCTTCCTCGAGGTTCTTCAGGCGCTTGCGCACCTCTTCCTCGATCTCCTCGTCCAGGGTCATGTACTTCTGAAGCACGGCCTCGAGCTTGGACCGGATCTCCCGATCATCGGAATAGATCTCGTCGACGTGGGTGGACTGCATCAGGATCTCGAGCATCTGCGTGCTCATGTACCGGATGCCCTCCTCACCCATCGCGAAGTCCCGCTCCTCGGCCTTGGCGCGCTTGACGCGGCCGAAGTGTTCGAAGGACAGGCCCGTGTTCTTCAGATGCTCACGCGCCTTGTCGGTGATCTCCCGTTCCAGGCGGATGTATTCATTCATGACGCTCTCGATGTCCAACTGGACCTCGGGGCCGTTGCGGGTCTCGATGTCGTCCTCGGTGGTCAGCCGCTTGACGATTTCCTGAGCTATGACTGGAATCTTCTTTTGATACAGACGCATATTCGGGTCCTATCTTACCGATCGGTTGTCAGGGCAGGGGCCGGGCTTCCTCTTCGGGCCGCACGGTCTCGGGCTTTTTCACCTTCAACTTGGCCACCGGCGCCAGCAGCATGGAGACCGCCCGTCCTTCGTGGGTGGGCTTCTGCTCCACGTCCACTCCGTCACCGAGATCCTTGAGGATGGATTCCAGCAACTGGAAACCGAACTCAGGATGCACGATTTCACGACCGCGGAACGACACGACCACGCGGATCTTGTCGCCCTCTTCCAGGAACTTCTTGATGTTCCTGATCTTGAAATCCAGATCATGATCGTCAGTCTTGGGACGGAATTTGACTTCCTTCATGCTGATCTGGGTGGCGTTCTGGCGCTTGACCTTTTCCTGCTTGGCACGCTCGTACTTGAACTTGCCATAATCCATGATCTTGCAGACCGGCGGCTGGGCCTTGGGGCTCACTTCCACCAGTTCGAGGCCTTTCTCTTCGGCCTTGCGGATGGCATCATAGGTGCTCATGATGCCCAGTTGTTCTCCATCCTCATCGATCACCCGCACTTCAGGGACGCGGATGCGATGGTTGATGCGAAAGGCCTCTTCGGGACGATTTTGTTTGAGTTGAGGACGAATGACGACACCTCCTTGGGTCAGTTGGCGCCACGAGGGCAGATGTTTATAAAATCACGGGCCACTCGGCCTGCGGCTCCATCATAGCGAAAATTTCCTCGATGGGTATCATTTTTCCCGTATTTTCGTCGGTTGTGCGCAGGGTGACCGCGCGCTCCTCGACTTCACGCTTGCCCACCACCAGGATGACGGGAATCTTCTGCATCTGGGCATCGCGGATCTTGAAGTTCAGTTTCTCCGGCCGCAGATCGGCCGTGGCACGGAACTTCCGGGCGTTGAGCAGCCCGGCGACTTCGCTGGCCCAGGCGTCCTGATCGTTGGTGACGGTGACCACGCGGAATTGTTCGGGAGCCAGCCACAACGGCAGACGGCCGGCGTAGTGTTCCAGCAGGATCCCGAAGAAACGCTCGATGGAGCCCAGCAGGGCGCGGTGCACCATGATCAGGCGCTCGCGCTCGCTGTTGGCGTTGATGAACGTCATGTCGAAGCGCTCCGGCAGGTTGAAGTCGAGCTGGATCGTGGAGCACTGCCACTGCCGTCCAAGGCTGTCCTTGAGGGCGATGTCGATCTTCGGACCATAGAACGCGCCGCCGCCCTCGTCGACCTCATACTCGCCGCCCCAGGCTTCAAGCACCTCGCGCAGCCGCGCGGTGGCCTCGGTCCAGATCTCCTCGGAGCCGGTGCTCTTGCCCTCCGGACGGGTCGCCAGCCTGCAGACGAAATCGGTGAAGCCGAACGCCTTGAGCATGTTCAGGCTGAAATGGAACACGGTCGTCAGTTCCTCAGCCATCTGGTCCCGGCGCATGAAGATGTGCGCATCGTCCTGGGTGAAGCCGCGGACCCGGAACAGGCCGTGGAGCACGCCGGAGCGCTCGAAGCGGTACACCGTGCCCAGTTCGGCCCAGCGGTACGGCAGATCACGGTAGGAGTGCAGGTTGTTCTTGTAGATCTGGATGTGGTAGGGGCAGTTCATGGGCTTGATCAGGTAGGGCTGCCCCTCGACCTCCATGCCGGAGAACATCGATTCCTTGTAAAAGCCCAGGTGGCCGCTCTGATGCCAGAGTTCCTCGCGGGCGATGTGCGGGGTGTACACGATCTCGTAGCCGTGCTCGAGGTGCCGCTGACGCCAGAAGTCCTCCAGCGTCATGCGGATCCGGCCGCCCTTGGGATGCCACAGCACCAGCCCGCCGCCGATGGTCTCGTTGATCGAGAACAGGTCCAGATCCTTGCCCAGGCGCCTGTGATCGCGCTTCTTGGCCTCCTCCAGGAAGGCCAGGTACTCGTCGAGCTCCTTCGGGGAGGGGAACGCGGTGCCGTAGATGCGCTGCAGCATCGCGTTGTTCTCGTCGCCGCGCCAGTAGGCGCCGGCGGTGTTGAGCAGCTTGAACGCTCGCACCTTGCCGGTGTGCTCGACGTGCGGGCCACGGCACAGATCCACGAACTCGCCGTGGCGGTAGAGCGTCACGGTCTCGCCGGCCGGGATCGCATCGAGGATCTCGAGCTTGTAGGACTCGCCCAGCTTCTCGAACAACTCCCGGGCCTCTTCACGCGTGATCTCCTGGCGCTCGAACGGCAGGTTCTTGCCGGCGATCTTGCGCATCTGGGACTCGATGGCCTTGAGGTCATCCTCGGAAAAGGGCCTGGGCACGTCGAAGTCGTAGTAGAAGCCGTTTTCGATGGAAGGACCGATGGTGACCTTCGCCTCGGGAAAGAGGGTCTTGACGGCATCGGCCATGACGTGCGCGCAACTGTGGCGCAGGGTTTCCAGAGCGGTGGGTGCATGCTCACTCATGATGGTACTCCAGCTGTTTTCCCTGGGGATTTTGATTGGTGGGAGAAAACGGGGATGATTGGTCCATTAACAATTATAATACAATAAACCTTGTGGGCGCGAACAGGATTGAACTGTTGGCCCCTACCGTGTCAAGGTAGTGCTCTCCCACTGAGCTACGCGCCCGTCATGATCCGTGGGTCGAAACCGGAACGTCCCAAGACGATCCGCCGCCGGGCGATCACGTTCCCGGAAGGCGCTTTTTCTTACGGGACCAGACAAAAAAAGTCAAGAGAAAACGACAGGTCCCGGGGGGAATTCCGTCACCGCTCCCGTGGACCATCCGTAAAGGTCCTCAGGGGACCTCGATCCAGATCATGGCAGCCCGCTGCGCGATTTCCCGACAGGCTGATTGCATTGTACGGAATATCCCCGGCGGTGCAGGGGGCACCTGGCGTTTTCAGCCTTCGCAGAGGGCGGTGATCGTGGGGAGGACGCCGTCAGGGAGGACCCCTGGCTTGGAGAGTTCAACCTCCACCGAGAGGATCGCCGGATGCAGTCTCCGGATGTGGGCTGCGGAAGTCTCGGCGAGGCTCTCCACGAGCGCAAAATGACGAGAAGCGGCCACGGTCCGCATCGTCTCCAGGATCAGCCGGTAGTCCAGGGTGTGGTCGATGCCGTCGAAGGCGGGATCCTCGCCGAAATGAAGCTCCGTCCGGACCCGGACCGTGGCCAGAAGCGTGATGGGAAGCTCGCGCTCGGCAGGAAGGCAGCCGCAGAGCGCGACAACCGGGATCGACGAAAGTTGGATGCGGGTGATCATGATTTCGGCCTACTTTCCCGGCGCCACGTGAATCGCCTCGCCGTGAACGGCCTTGGCCGCCTCCATGAAGCTTTCCGACAGCGTCGGGTGGGCGAACACGGCACCACCGACGGCCCGCGCCGTGAGGCCCAGTTCGACGGCGACCACGCCCTGCCCGATCAGTTCGGAGACCTCGGCGCCGACCATCTGGACACCGAGGATCACGTCGGTCTTCGCGTCGGTCACCACCTCGATGTAACCGTCGGTGTGTCCGCCGGCCATCGCGCGCCCGCAGGCCGCGAAGGGAAAGCGCCCGCAGACGACCTCGTAGCCAGCCTCCCGTGCGGCCGCAGACGACAGCCCAACACAGGCGACCTCCGGATCGGTGTAGGCCACCGCCGGGATCGCATGACCATTGTACACGGCCAGGTGGCCTGCGGTATCGCCAGCGGCATCTCCGGCGGTATCGCCAGCGGCCAGGCGGGCGATGTTTTCGGCGGCGATCTCGGCCTGTTTGGTGGCCCGGTGCGCAAGCAGCGGCGCC
>JAHITJ010000251.1 GCA_018817795.1 Myxococcota bacterium
ATTATATTGAGATTTTTTACAACAGATTGAGGAGGCATTCAACACTGGGGGGCATCAGTCCACTGGCATTTGAAAAATCGGGTTGCGTTCAGACCGCTGCGGAGGCAGCATAACCAATGTGTCTAACTTTCCAGAGCCATGCCACACCCATACGTCCATCAGCCACCTGACGTGCGAAGTGATCGGACGTTCCACCCAGTCAGCACCATTGAAATGCAGGACAACGCCTTCGTCGCCGACGATCCAGATATCCTCCGGCGACGAGCCGTGAATGGCCTGAAAATCCACACCGTGGTGGCCCAGATCGACCCACTCAACACGTGCACCATCCCAACGCAACACGGTGCCAAAGCGCCCAACGGCCCATACGATACCATGGCCATCTTCCCACACATCAAGCAGTTCCTCTTTCGTTGGTGTGTGGATTTTGAGCCACGACCCACCCGGGATTTGGGCCACAGGGCCGGTCCCTGAGGACGTCGTCTGCCCACAGGCCGTTCCCAGGGCCATCCAGGCAACCATCGTGTTGATTAAAAATATGTAGATTCGTGCTGGCCGCATCACGGAAACGATAGCAGCCAGGTGGTGTACCGTCAACGAATGGAACGGCGAATTTGACTTGATGGAGCATCCGCAGTCCCAAAATGGGATGGGGGTTCTACTGGCCGCGGTAGGGGGCGGCCTTGAGGCCGGCTTTCTTTTCGCGCTCGTAGACGGTGAGGATGACGCGCTCGCACTTCATCTTGGCGCGGACGTCGTCGGTGGACTGGGCGAGCTTCTTGACGAACTCCTCGTCGGTGAAGCCTTCCAGGGAGCCCTCGAGCTGCATCTTCATTTCTTTGAATTTGGTTAAAATATAATTGTAATATTCGGCCGGATCATCCGTAGGTCCCGGGGGAAGGATGATGTTGCCGGAGCTCTTCTTGTCACCGGCATCGGCCGGCTTTTCCACGGCCAAAGAGGTGGAGGCCGGAGCGGATTCGGATCCGGACACCGTTGGAATGGCTGGATTGGAGGGGCGGCCCGGCAGCGGCGGGGGCGCCGACGAGGGCAGGGGGGGCGCTGACGACAGGATCGGCTTGTCCGGCAGCACCGCGGGCACCTTCTGGCCCGGCAGGTCGACATTCTTGACCTTGGGGTAGGTCAGAGGCTTGCCGGTCACCGGCGGGGGCGGCGGACCGCCGTCCTTGAGCGAGAGCCCGGCACCGCCACCCGAGGGGGCCGGTCCGCCGAGGATGTCACCGATGGACTTGTCGTGCAGCGAGGGGCCGCCCTGTCGCTCGGCGGTCTTCTCCAGGGCCTCGTTGATCGCGCGGGCCAGGGAGGAAAACCGGCCGTGGAACGCCTGGTCGTTGATCAGCAGCATGTCGCCCGAGGCGACCTCCTTGGTGTGCTTGATCAGGCGGCGCAGGGGCATGTCGCCCTCGAAAATGACGATGAGCATGCCCAGGATGAAGATGCCCACGCCCGCGAGCACGAGCATCGTCCAGGGGAAGCCCTTCATCAGTTCGCTCTGCGGGATGTGCTTGTCCATGAACGCGAAGCTGCCCAGGGGCGGCGGCAACTTCCAGGCCAGCGCATAGTAGACGCCGGTGTCGTCGGTGACGCCCGAGCCCGCCTTCTTGGCGCCGTCCTTCTTGGCGCCGTCCTTCTTGGCGTCGTCCTTCTTGGCGTCGTCCTTCTTCTCCTTGTCCGCGGCCGCCGGCGCCGGATTCGGATCGCCCTCGACCAGCGGATTGGTGACCTCGCCGCGCAACTGGCCCAGGATCACCTGGTATTCCTGTTTCTTGTCCACCAGCGTGGTGGACGGGGCAAAACCCTTCTCCGGATTGCGGATGTCTGCGGCGAACTTTTCGTAGTACGCGGGCACCTGCCCCCACACGTCATGCTTGTGGGTGGTGTATACCAGTTTATTGTTCATAAATATTGCAACTTCAACATCAAAGTCCTTGGTCTTGCCGTGACCCAGGGCGTCCTGGATGCCAGCGAGGAACTCCGTGTCGAACTTGCGCAGGACCACCAGCGCGCCGGCCACCCGCTTGTAGTCCTTGGACAGGATGGGCACCGCGAACACCTGCAGCAGGTGGTTGTCCAGAACCATGGTGTTGTCGCTGTGGTAACCCTGGACGGCTTCCTTGAACGGCGTGAAGTTGGCGACCGTGGCGCGACCCTTGGCGGAGTTGGCCAGCACGGCGCCGGCCGGGTCCGTGACGATCACCTCCATCACGTTGAGGCGCTTGGCGAAGTCCTGCAGGACCGGAGTGAGCTTCTCCGTGTCCTTCTGGGTCTCGGCCGCCTCGACGATGCGCTTGTCCAGCCGGATGCTGCCCAGCCGGTCCAGCATCTGGCGCGACTCGCGCGACAGTTCGGCGTCAAACGACACCTGGGCCATGTCCAGCAGCATGCCGTCGGCGCGGAAATTCTGCTTCAGGAAATACTCCGCCGGGCGGGTGGCGACGAGCAGGGCGCCCAGGGCCAGAACACCTGCGAATGTGACCAGAACCAGCCAGATCTTGGAAAAAAACATGGATGTGCCTCTAGAATTCTTCCGTGGAGAAGGGAAGGGTGATCTTCACTTCCAGCGGTTTCAGTTCGCCCTTGCCCTTTTCAGGGATCACGACTTCCTGGGTGAGCAACTCACGGTTGCGGTCCATGAAGGAGATCTGATACTTCCCGGCGGGCAGGGGAGGGAGCGAGAACGTGCCGTCGTCGTTGACCAGTGTGAAGTGGTGCGAGCGAACGAACAGGACGCGCCCGATGGCCGACGGGGAACCCACCAGGCGCAGCGGATAGGACCAGAACTTCAAGTTATTGTCCTTCGTCTCCTCGCCGCGGGGGTTGATCGCGATGACGCGGTCGCTGTCCGGTGCGAGGGTCTCGGGACCGACGGCGGTGCCGTTGATGACACGGCCCGGGGAGAAGAGTTTCACGTCCTTGTTGCCCCGGTTGACCGCATGGAAGTCCGCCTCGAAGTTCAGGACCCACATCTGGGGAATGAACGAGCCGCCGCGGATAACCAGGGGGTCGATGGCCGTGCTCGTGGCGATGGGGTTGGGCGGGGGAGGCGCGGTGTTCCACGCTACGACGGCCAGCCGGTTCGACAGGAACAGTTTGGGCGGCAGGATCACCAGGGGATCACGAAAACGGTGATAGGACTTCTCCTTGAGCTGCCGCAGGAAGGCGACGCGCTTTTCGGCCTCGGTGGTCGGAGGTGCCTCGGTAGCTTCCACGGTCCCGGTGATCGAAAAGGTGGGGATCTTCTTTACCGGCGGACGACGGCGGGCCATGGCCAGCGATACGGGGATGCAGACGAGAACCAGCAGGAGGAGGTTTTGCCATCGAAACATGGCCAGCATTGTACCGAAACCCCATCTTCCGTCAACGATGGACTTGAGTTATCTATATGAAAACGAAATTTCCCGGGGATGATTTTTGGCGTTTCCTGTGTTAGAGCGGAGGTCATGTGCAAGCATATTCTACTCATTTCGCTGTTGTTACCGTCCCTTTTGGCCGGATGCAAGTCCGGTTCCTCCGACTCCAAAGCACCTGCCGCCCCGCCGGCCCCGCCGCCGCCGGCCCAGTTGGCCGCCACCGCCGGCTGGAAACTGGACATGGAGCAGTTCTCCCTGGTCTCGTCTGTCGGCGCGGACTGGGCCCACGTCGTCTCGTTTTCGGGCAATCATACCCAGTACCGGCCCGTGGACCAGTTGATGGTGGCCACCTCCGACGGCACGGTCCGCTGGAAAAAACGCCGCACCATGAAGGTGTATGGGGAAAACGTGCCGTGGAGCCTGCGCACGGCCGCCCTGGACACCAAGACCCTCTTCTACGAGACGCGCTACAAGTCCATTTATCACATGGCCGTGGCCGACGGCGCCTCGGACCGATCGCTGGGAAACGTGTTCCATTTCGCCCCCTGCGGCCAAAACCTCTTCGTGGGCGCGGCGGTGCCGTACCTGTGGAATCCGTCGGAGAAGAAGAACATCGACATCGCCGGTCTCAAGCCGCTGTTCGACGAGATCGACGTGCTCGTGTCTCCCAACTTCCCGGCCACCGCGCTGGGCCCTGACCGGGTGGCCTTCCGCACCCAGGACGGCGCGCTGCGGACCGTGTCGTGCTCCCAGCAGAAAGAACTGTGGCAATACGCCGATCCGCTGGACCGGAAGGACTGGTCCGTGGACCTGCCCCTGTCCGGAAACACCGTGCTCGTGTCCACCCTGATGCCGCCCTTTCTTCCCCGCGCGGTCGTGCAGGGAATCCGCGAGGGCGAGCCCGTGGCGCTGCCGGGCAGCCTGCAGGCGCAGATGCCGGTGAGCCTGACGGGCAATATTGCCACATTCCTGAGCACAGAGGGGCTGAACATGGTGACCCTATCGGGTGTGGACACCACCACCGGCGAGACCGCCTGGCACGTGGAGCTGCCCATCGTACCGTGCACCCGCTCGGAGTCGTTCCATGTGTGCCGCAACGGGAAGAACGTGTTCGCCATCGACCTGGCCACCGGCAAGAAGACCCTCGACCAGGAGCTGGCCGTCACGCCGAGGTTCATCACCGCCCAGGGTGACTTCGTGGCTGCGGCCACCACCGACGACAAGTTCACCGTCATGAACATGCGCGAGAACACGGTCGTCTGGACCGGCCCTATCACGATCAAGACCGCACCCGTCGAGCTGGTCCAGTTCGCCCTGGCCCGTCCCGACCGGTTCGCGCTGGTCCTGCGCACCCTGTGGCCGGACCGCCCGCACCTGGAACGCCTGTACCTGCACTCGTTCGCCTTGGCCGAGCCCGAGAAGGCCCTGCAGGTGCAGTTGGGCAAACCCCAGGAGAGCCGCGTTCCGGCGCGCATCGGCACCGGTGAGCGCGAGTTGAACCTGCCCGTCTGGGTGCACGGCGGCGAACTGTACAGCGCCGTCGACGGCCTGTTCCAGACCCTCGACATCGCGCGGGGCACCTCCACCAACAGTTTCACGCTGCCGGGCAAGGGTCCGGTGTCGCTGCTGAAGGTCCGCCCGGACGGCTCGGCGCTCCTCGAGCGCGCCGACCTGCTCGTGCTCGTGAAGGCCCGGGGCGGCATCGCCTGGACCGCACCCCTCAAGGATCGGGAGATCCGCCAGGTGACCTCGGAGACCGTCGTCCTCGTGGAGCCGTACGCCCTGTCCGCCCTGTCGCTGACCGACGGAAAGCCCGTCGGATCGGGCGCCAGGGATCTGAAGTCCATGCCCTCGGTGCGGGCGGCCACCGCCTCCCGGATCTATTTCAACATGCCCGACGGCAACTATTTTCTCGAAAACAACGAGGTGAAAAAAGTCAAGGAATATCCGATGCTTTCGGTTCATCCTGCGGATCGTGACTGGCTGGTTTTCTCCAAAAACGAGAGCCCGCCGGGCAAGGGTTCCTGGGCGGCCGTGGACGCGGACTCGGGAAAGGTGCTCTGGCAGAAGCTCGTCACCCGGACGCCCGAGGTCGTGGGCGGCGCCAAGGACATCAGCGAGATCGAACCTCGGGAGGCCTCGTTCCATCCGGCCTCCTGGGTGCGCGCATCGGCCGAAGGCTTCTGGATCCCGGACCCCTCCCACCGCTGCCTGTACCTGATTAGACCCACCGACGGACAGGTCACCTGGGTGCGCTGCGCCCAGCGCCTGGGCGGACCGCCCGTGTTCACCGCCGACGGCCAGTGGATGCTGCTGCCGGCGGCCGGTCCGTGGCACGAGGTGGGGCAGCCCATCCCCGATGGCACCGTCGTGGAGAAGAACCTCAGCCTCGTCGCCCTGCACCTGCGCGACCGCCACAGCCTCAGGCTCTACACGCCGCCGGAGAATTACTCCGTGGCCATGCCCGTGGCCTCACCGGAGGGTTCGCAGTTGATCGTCACCGTGTACGAAGAAAAATTCAAGAACCAGAAGTGCTTCCTGCAGTCGTTCACCCTGGGAGTTCCGAAAGAATCACCACGCACGGACCGTTGAGCACCACGCGTGACTTCACCGGGACCAGGGGACCGTCGAGGGCGATGGACGGACGGGTGAACAGGTCCGAGGTGTCGAGCACCAGTCCCCAACCGATCCCGGGCGGCAGGAAGAACTCCACCTGGATCGGCTCGGCGCAGAACAGGAACTCCATGCGCCCGCAGAAGTTCCCGGTACCTTCGACCGGCCCCAGCCGCATGCCCAGGATACGCAGCGGGGAATCCCACTCCATGTCATCGCAGGACGACGGTCCGTGCCAGATCACGTCGGGCTCGACAGGCGACGGCTTCCCGGTGAAGAACGTGCGGCGGCGCAGGGCAGGGCACTCGCGTCGCAGGCGCACCAGCAGCTTCGTGAACTCGTGCAGGTACAGCGCCTCGGCGTGATCCCGGGGATGGTGGTGATCCCCGCCTTCCTCCGACACCTCGGTCAGCAGGTCCCAGTGGAACCAGTTCATCGGGTTGTCCTGGCAGTAGGCGTTGTTGTTGCCGTGCTGGGTCTTGCCGATCTCGTCGCCCATGGACACCATCGGGACGCCCTGGGAGCAGAACAGCGTCGTCAGCAGGTTCTTCATCTGGATCAGGCGCAGGTTGCGGATCGGCGCATAGACCGTGACGCCCTCGACGCCGTGGTTGCACGAGTTGTTGAAATTCTCGCCGTCGCGGTTGAGCTCACCGTTGGCGTCGTTGTTCTTGCGCTCGTAGGAGACCAGATCCCGCAGGGTGAACCCGTCGTGGGCCGTGATGAAGTTGACGCCGTGGCGCGGACCGCGCGGGCCGTACAGATCCTCGCTGCCGGCCAGTCGCGTGGCGAGGGCGGAGGCGGTGCCCTCCGGGGTCAGCCAGAACTGGCGCACGTCGTCGCGGAAGCGGCCGTTCCACTCCGACCAGGAGGTGCCCGGAAAGCTTCCCACCTGGTACGCACCGCCGGCGTCCCAGGCTTCGGCGATCAACTTCACACCGCGCAGGATCGGGTCCTCGGCGATGCGCTCCACCAGGGGCGGGCGGTCCATGAGCGTGCCGTCGGTGTCGCGGCCGAGGATGCTCGCCAGGTCGAAACGGAAGCCGTCGACCCGCATCTCCACGACCCAGTAGCGGAGCACGTCGAGGATGAAGTCGCGCACGTACGGGTGGTTGCAGTTGAAGGTGTTTCCGCAGCCGCTGAAATTTTTATACTTCGATAAATCCTGGTCGAGTTGATAGTAGACCCGGTTGTCCAGTCCCTTGAACGAGAGGGTGGGGCCAGTCTCGTCCCCCTCGGCCGTGTGGTTGAACACGATGTCCAGGATGACCTCGAGGCCGTGCCGGTGGCAGGCGTCGACGAAGCGCTTGCACTCCTCAACCTCGCAGCCGGGGCTGCGGCCGGTGCCGTACGGCGGGTGGGGCGCGAGAAACGCCAGGGTGGAGTAGCCCCAGTAGTTCGTCAGGCGTGCGCCCGTGACGGGGTTGATGTTCACGTTCTCGTGGGCCGGAAAGGCCTGGATCGGCAGCACCTCGACGGCGGTGATTCCCAGATCCCGCAGGTAGGGAAGCTTCTCGATGAAGCCGTCGAAGGTCCCCCGGAAGGGGACGTCCGAGGACTCATCCTTGGTGAAGCCGGACAGGTGCGCTTCATAGATGACCGTGTCCTCCCAGGGAATCCGCAGGAAGCGATTGTCCTTCCATGGGTAGGTGTCATCGAGCACCAGCGAGCGCGGCGCGTCGTGCGGACAGTCATGCCTGAACCCCTTGACGTTCCAGTCGTAGTCGCCCACGATGGCGCGGGTGTAGGGATCAACAAGAAATTTATTATCATTGAAGCGGTGGCCCTTCTCCGGATCGAACGGACCGAAGGCCTGCCAGGCGTAGACCTGCCCGGGTCCGATCCCCTCGATGAAGACCGACCAGATGTCGCCGAAGCGGTGCAGCTCCGGGTCCAGGTCGAAGGCGCGCTCGGGCGTCGCCGCTTTGTCGTCGGCGAACAGCACCAGTCGAAGGATGTTCGCATACTCTGAGAATATGGAAAATCGCACGCCGCCATGCCGCACCGAGACCCCCAGGGGCAGGGGACGGGCCCGTCGGGCCCGGATCCGGCGCTTGAACGAAGGCAGCAACGATGAAAACCGGTGATTCGGGTGATCCTTCACACACACCTCCAGAGCGGGCAGTATACGGTATTCCCGAAAACCCGGCCACAAATCTGAAACTACCGTTTGTCAAACCTGTTAATCGTGGTAAAAAAATGCCCAAAAGGGAGGTCGTTCCATGAAACTGTCCTGCGTCATTTCCTTGCTGGTATTCGTATCCGGACTGGTCGCCTGCAACCCCGGCAGCAGCTCCAACCAGAACAACGGCTTCAATTCCCAGACCAACAACACCAACAACACGACGCTGCCCGACGATCATGACGGCGACGGCGTCACCCCTGGCGGCGGTGACTGCGACGACAACAATCCCGACGTCTATCCCGGCGCCCACGAGATCTGCGGCGACGGCATCGACAACAACTGTGACGGCTATCGCGACATCGAGGAGCCCGATCTGGACCAGGACGGCGTCACCGTCTGCGAAGGCGACTGCAACGACTACGACAAGCGCATCTCCCCCACGAACATCGAGATGATGGGCGACGGCCTGGACAACAACTGCAACGGCGTGGTCGACGAGGCCGAGCACCTCTGTGACTGCGCCCGCGACGAGACCACGCTCCAGTTGACCAACGTCGGCCCCAACGCGTCCTTCGGCGACGCCCTGGGCCTGTGCAACACCGCCTGGCACGCCTCGCCGCTGCAGATCACCGGCGCCCAGTCGGCCGCCATCATCAGCTACGACCCCGACGGCACCACGCCCGGCGCCACCGGCTGGGGCGCGCTGCGGCCCATCGCCCCGCGCCAGGTCGATCCCGACGATCCGGTGCTGCCGGTGGGCTGCCAGATGATCGCGCTGTTCACGGGCGCCATCCTTGACCCGGACCCGCAGGACGGATACAACTCCGACCTTGAACAGACCTGTGTGGATCCCGTGACCATGATCGCCAACGCCGAGAGCGACGACAACGAGGCCGAATGCCACGACATGACGCAGATCGTCCTGCGGCTGCGGGTGCCGGCCAACGCCGAGGGGCTCGCCTTCGACTTCCTCTTCCTGTCCACCGAGTATCCGGAGTGGGTCGACTCGGAGTTCAACGACACGTTTTATGCGATGATGAAGGACGAGACCGCAGCCGGCCCGCGCAACAACATCTCGTTTGACACCAACAACAAGGCCATCACGGTCAACAACGACTTCTTCTCCCCGGGGGCGCAGGACCTGACCGGCACCGGCTACCAGGGCTCTGATGCCTCCTCCACGCCCTGGCTGACCACCCGTGCCCCGGTGGAGCCCGGCTCCCTGATCGAAATCATTTTCTCGATCCACGACGAGGGCGACGGTGTTCTCGACTCCGCGGTCGTCATCGACAACTTCCGCTGGGTCAAGAAGGTCGACGAGGTCATCACCATTCCGTAGATGACGAGAAGATGCTCCGGCACAGGCCGCGGGCGTACAGTTTCCGGTTCAACACCTGAAAAATCCAGGGTTCCAGCAACGCCAGCAGCGCCGGCGTGTCCTCGGGCTCGGGCCCGGATCCCGTACCGTCCAGGATGTCGTTCCAGGCGGGATTCCAGACCGGCATCGCGGGGCTTTGACCGCACGAGGGACACACGAGCCCGCCGGCGGCCTCCGAGAAGCCCCAGGAAGGCCCGGCAGCAGAACGCCCCCTGGACCCACCGGAAGGCTCTCCGTAAGCCCCGGACGGCTCTCTGGACCCGGGGAGATTGCCCGGTGAAGGTCGCCGGCCCGGCGAAGGTCGCCGGCAGAGGACACAGGCCCGCAACTCGGGAGCCACGCCGGCCGCGGTCAGCACGCTCCATTCGAAGGCGAACCAGTCCCGCCAGGACGGACTCCGGGGCTGGTCCAGGCGTACAAAGAAATCGTCAAGATGTTGAAACAATTCCGGTTCGGGCACCTCAGGCGGGCAGAACTCACGGACCAGCTCGGTGGCGTACTGTCCCACGACCATACGCGATGGCCGGGAGGTCAGCACCGCCGCGGGCCGGGCGACGATCATCTCTTCGAGGGACCACAGGGACCCGGGGCGGGATGAACCCCGGCGCGACGGGGCGATCATGCCCTGGAAGAGAAGGCAGGGGGACAGCCCGGCCTGGAAGCGCCGCCGGCTCTTGCGTCCGGCCCGGGCGTACACATCGATCTTGCCCCGTTCGCGGGTCAGCAGCGACAGCACGAGGTCACTCTCGCCCGTGGTCACCCTGCGCACCACGAAGGCAGTCACCGCGAGATCGTTGGCGGCCATGGGTTCAAGCCCAGGAGATCAGTAAAACGTACAGGAGAATGGTGAACACCTCGACCAGACCCGACAGGATCGAGCCGGCGGCGGAGGCGGGATCGAGGTTCATTCGCTTGAACACCAGGGGAAGGCAGGCGCCAACCACGCCGGCGAACAGCATGCTGAAGAACACAGTCAGCCCCACGAACATCGGAAACACCACCTGAATACCGGCCGAGCCGTTGCGCGTGAAGATGGGGATCATGGCGAAGCCGAACGCGAACAGGCCGAAGAGCAGGCCCAGCATCAGGCTCATCGCGGTCTCGCGGCGGAACACCTCGATGAAGTGGGCCCACTTCACGCGACCCAGCGCGATGCCCCGGACCATCAGGCTGCCCGACTGGTTCGCGATGGCCGAGGAAAGCACCAGCAGGATCGGGATCATCAGCAGGAAAAAGATGTTGCGGCCGGACGCGTCGGTGAAGAACGGCCGGCGGAACGCCAGGATCAGGGACGAGGTCACGCCCGTCAGCAGCGGGAAGAAGATGCTCGTGAAGCGCGGCCGGAAACGCTCGGAGAACGAATCCTGGAAATACTCGATGTCCTGACCGGCACCGGACATCTTGAAGATGTCCTCGGTGGCTTCCTCGCGGATGACCTCAATGACATCGTCGACGGTGACGACACCCACCATCCGGTTGGTGTCATCAACCACGGGCACCGCCAGGAAACCGTAGCGCTGCACGATCTCGGCCACCTCCTCCTGATCCATGCTCACGGGC
Organism: Myxococcota bacterium; assembly: GCA_018817795.1. GTDB lineage: Bacteria > Myxococcota_A > Polyangia > HGW-17 > HGW-17 > HGW-17. The sequence continues at coordinate 11,048 of JAHITJ010000251.1, forward strand.
ACCGAGATGACCTCCGGGGTCATCAGTTCGCGCAGCGTGGTGGAGGGCTTGCAGGTGACGAGCTGGCGCAGGGACACCACGCCGGAGAGCTTCTCGGCCGAATTGATCACATAGATGTAAAAGGTGATCGCGTAGTCCTCCGACGAGTTCTGCAGGAAATCGACGGCCTCCCCGGCGGTCGCCGTCTGCGGCAGCGCCAGAAACGACGGGTTCATGATACCGCCGGCGGTGGACGCGTCATAGGCCATCAACTCCTCGACGGCCTCCTGATCCTCGTCCTTGAACAGTTTGAGCAACTTCTCCTTGAGATCCTCATCGAGCTCCTCAAGCAGATCGGCGAGATCGTCGGAGTCCATGTTGTTAAGGATATGCACTGCGTCGGCGGGATCCTGGTTGGAGATCAACTCGACGGCCACCGGCAGGTCAATCTCCCCAAGCACCGCGGCCTTCACCTGGTCGTCTCCGCAGTTCTCGAAGAGCCGTTTGCGATCCACGGGTGTGAAATCCCTGAAAAAATAGGCGAGTTCGGCCGGGTGGCGCTTGGATAATATTTTTCTTAAGGGTCCATAGGCATCGCGATGTAGCAATTTATTGACGGTGTTGGCCAGCACCTGAAGTTTGGGATTCTGCATGGGCGCCTCCTCGCCCGGCCGGTTCAACCTCCTGCGTGGGCAAAAGTGAAACAGACGGGAAACCGGCGGCATTATATGCCTTTTTCCGGCCAGTTGAAATACGGGAATGCCTTTGGTGGTTTCCTTTTTGTGATATTTATGGAACGTCCTGCAAATGACGCTTGACGAGCCGCGTAAAAGCACTATTCTCTCGAAGTCCTTTCGCCTGTGCGAATGTGAGGTATTTCTGAATGAGCAAAAAACGTAATCCGAAAAACCCGAGCGTGACCACCGAGCCCTCCCTGGGTTCTCTTGGTTCCCGCCTTCGGGAAGCGCGGTCGTGTGTACAGATGACCGCTGCGCAACTGCACGAAAAGACGCGCGTCCCCATGGAGGCGATCGCGGCCCTGGAAGATGACCGGTTCGAGGATCTTCCCGCCCTGGTCTACTCCCGCGGTTTCGTGAAGTTATTGTGCGGCGAACTCCAGCTCCCCTATGACGAGCTGGTCTCCATGCTGCCCGCTTCCAGTCCGGTGCCGTCGATGGCCGCCCTGAGCCTGCTCGACGTTCCGAACACCGCCCGCGAAGCCAATGACAAGGACGAGGACAAGCAGAGCCGCGTGTCCACGGCCCTGGTCCTGTTCATCCTGGTGGTGCTGGCCAGCCTCGCCATCTCCTACTTCGCCAGCCAGAAAGAGCGCGAAAATCAACAGCCGCCTTCGGCTTCCGAAGTCCCCCACCTGGACGTGACCGGCTGATTTTCAGGGGCCTTTTCCCGCACCCGCTTTTTTTCACTGGTTTCATATTGAAATTCTCTCCAAAGAAAGTGATACTTCCGGAACCGCCCGCGGGCGTAACCGTATTAGACCCTGTGTTGGTGATTCCGGAAACTCTATGGCCAGCAAACTTTCTTCCATTCTGGTGAAACTGGGACTGATTCCCATCCGTAAACTGGATCAGGCCTTCCAGAACCAGGTCATCAACGGGGGAACACTGGATTCGGCGCTGCTCGAGCTCGGCCTGATCCGCGAGAAAGATCTGATCCGCGTGCTCGTCGAGGCCTCCGATCTTCCCTCGATCCAGTTGGGCGATTTCACCCTTGAGGACTCACGGGCGCTGGTGGCGATCTTCCCCCAGAAACTGGCGCTGCGTTACCAGGTGATCCCGGTGACCCGGGTTGGTGAGCAGGTGGGAGTGCTCGTCAACGCGGAGTTCGACAAGAACAAAATCGAAGAAATCGGCTTCATGCTTGGTGTTTCCCTGATTGCCCGTGTGGTTCCCGAGCCACGCCTGCTCGCCTTCGCCTCGAAGATCTATGGTTTCGAACTCGAGGAACGCCAGAACCGGATCCTTGGCCGCCTCGGCCCTCCGGTTGCCTATCCGGAGACCTTCGTCAAGCCGTGGATCTCGCAGGATCCGATCGCCCCGGCCGCCGCTTCGCCAGAGGCCACCGCACCTGAAGGACCCACTGCCGGTGAGACCCCGACGACCTCCGATCACGACGTCACTCCGGTGCCAGAGTTTAATTACGTGGAGCGTCAGATCTCCCCCAACATCCTGGTGCCTACCATCTCCCGTGAGCGCATCACCGGAGAGCAGGAACGGGCCGTGCAGCCCGTACAAGAGAAAAAGTCACCGGCTGAGTACGACAGCATCGAGACGTCGGAGGAGGGCGAGGATGGTCTCCATGATGCCGTCACGCGCCCGGGCTTCACGTTCCCTGAGCACAAGACGCACCACTCCCCGTTTTCGGAGTCGGGCCCCATCGGTCCGCTGCCCGAGGGCCTTCCCCGCTATGAGAACGACGATCCCGAATTTAACGATTCCGGAACTGTCCGACAGGTCATCGGAGAGCCCGTAAGCAATGAAGACGAAGCTCAGGGGATTCCCCAAATCCCGCGCATCGAAGACGCGATGACCGAGCCGATGGGCTCTTCGGACGCCTCCATCCCGATGCGCGACGAACGCCTGCCTTCAGACACGACACAGACCGATGCCATCAGTTATGAAGCCCCGGCGCCCGTCCTGGAAGCCCCGGCGCCCAAGCCGGCCTTCATACCGGCGCCCAAGCCAACACCCAAGCCGGCCTCCGCGATGGGCCCGCGCGACAAACTGGTCTCCTTCGACGGTTCGCCCATAAGCCTGAATGAATTCACGGATTTGATCGTGGCCGCCACCAGCCGCGACGACGTCCTGATCGCCTTTCTCCGGTACTGTGCCAACTACGCGCAGTACCTGTTCCTGTTCACCGTGGATGGGGACGCCGCCACCGGTCATTTCGCGATCTACCGTGGCCAGGTCGACCAGCACAAGGTGCGCAATTATCTGATCAGCCTGGACTTCGACTCCGTGCTGCAGAAGGCCGCCCAGAACATCACGACCTTCGGCGTCTACACGCCTTCGGAAGGCAACCAGTTCCTGCTCGACCACCTCAGCCTGAGTCCGCCGGTACACATCATGGCCATTCCCCTGATGGTGGGATCCCGAACGGTCGGTCTGGTGCTCGGCACCCATCAACTAGCCCAATCCCCGACGGCCATGGGTGAGCTGGTCGCCGCGTCCGGTCTGCTCAGCCAGGGGTTGATGCGGCTGATCAAGCAGAGGAAAAAATCGCGCAAAGCGAGAGCTGAGCTCGAGTTGTCGCCGGTGCCAGAGGTGTCGCCCGAGCCCGAGTTGTCACCGGTGCCCGAGGTGTTTCCCACACGGGAAGTGACGCCCTATACGGCCATCACCGTACCCATCCCCACGCACCTGGAACAGCAGAACAGTTTTGTCGAGGAGATCATCGCGCTGATCGACCAACTCGAGCATCTCTCCATCCAGCAGGACAGTCTCGATTTGCGCTCTGCGCAGGCCCTGAAAAACCTGGGGGATCGAACGCTCGAGGTCCTGCACTTTTACTTCCCCGGGATCCTCACCTATCGTGAGACCTCCGACATGTCCCGGATGCCGCCGCCGAGTCAGCACGGGCCCCTGATGCACTTCATGGTTGACTGGGGCCTGCCGGTGGTACCGGTCCTGATTGACCTGATCGACTCTGAAAATCCGCAGATCCGCATGTACGCAACGTACCTGTTCCTCGAGATCCGGTTCCCGGACATCCTGTTCAGGATCGCCGAGAAACTCTTTGATCCCGAGCCGTCGGTTCGCGATGTCGCCGCCCGGGTCATCCTCAGTTATGAGGGCCACCGGGAGTACGCCGAGATCACCTCCAACCTGCGCGGCTTCCTGGGACATCCGGATCCGTCCATGCAAAAGAACACGGTGGACGCGCTGGGCCGCATGCGCGACAAGCATTCCATTGAGGCAATTCTTCAACTTCTGCCCAGCGCCTCCACGGAAATCGCCGGCAACATGATCCGCGCGCTGCGCCTGATCACGCTGAGGGACTTCGGCAGTCAACTCGAGCGCTGGCAGTCCTGGTGGGCGCTGAACTCCCAGCGTCACCGCGTGCTCTGGCTCATCGAAGGCCTGCGACAAAATGATGAGGAGCTGCGCCGGGATGCCATCGATGAATTGGTGCGCATTGTGGGCGAGACCATGGACTACGATCCTGAGGCCTCCATGGAATTTCGCGAGTCCAGCGTCCGCCGCTGGGTTTCGTGGTGGGAGCAGAAGGGGCGCGTTCAGTTGATCTGAAACGCGGTTTCGGTCTTTTCTTCCTGAAGCAGATTAAAGTAGTGACGACACTCCGCGGCGACGCAGGAGCCGGCTGCCACCTGCATGCACGTCTCGAACTGCGACAGCGCGTCCTGCGCGCGATTGACCTTGATGTAACTGAGGCCCAGATACAGGTACACTTCCTGGATGCTGTTGCATGGGTGACCCTGGCGCAGCGTCTTCTCGAATTCGGCGATGGCCTCCTCCGTGCGGTCCTGCTCCATGTACACGCGACCCAGCCGATACCGCGCCACACAGTACTTGCCCTCCATCAGGAGTGCCTGCATCAACTGTGACAGCGCATTCTCGTACTTTTTCAGGTGGAAGTAGGCCCAACCCATGTTCGAGCGTGCCACGTGCCCCTCCTGGTACACCAGATCGGTTAACGCCATCTTCGCCGCGCTGATCGCGTCCTCGTGGTTCCCGAAGTGGATGTCGATCGCCGCGATGTTGTTGTGGCACTTCGACGCCATCTGCCGGTCGGTGGCTGCCTTGACGAAGTGGCGGCGGGCCTGCGTGAGCAGCGAGTTGGCTGAATCGCGGTGCTCGGCCAGGCTTTCACCGGTCATGCATTGCATCCGTGTGGAGATGTCCAGCTCCGAGGTCGCCTTCTTCAGGTAGATCAGGCCGAGCAGAAAGTGAGTGCCGGAATAGGCAGGATCGGCCACCAGCGACTTCTTCAGTTCCTCCAGCGCGGCATTGATGTAGCGCCCGGACATCTCCGTCTCATCGCGGATCGTGTCCTGATTCTTCTGGATGCGCTGCTTCTTGATGCGCACGTCCATCAGCGCCTGCTCGTCGGGATGCTGCTGCAGGGTCGTGGCGATCTCCACCTCCGTGCGGGTGTTCTCGATCTGCAGACTTTCGATTTTCTGCAATGATTCCATATACTTTTCAAAGTAATCATTTCCCAGATAGTACTGTTTCTGGGCATACCTCGTGTCCTTTGGATCGGAGGTGTGACATGACATCCATGCAAAAACGGATAGAAAAATTAATAAAAAATACCTGTTTGGAACCATGAGAATCTCGGTTGAGAGCCTCCTTCACAGGTCCGACGGTACTTCACTTCTCCTGATTCCGCAAAAATGCGTCATCCCCACCCGGTCAACCCATGGGTTATGGTTGGACAGGGCGACCGCTTTTGGATACAAAGGGGGCAACCAGGAGTGCTGCCCCATGATCGATCCCCGCCTGCTCACCGAAAACCTCGACCTGCTGCACGAACGCCTTGGAACCCGCAGCGCCGGCGCCTCTGCGCGGCTCGATGAACTCGAAGCCACGCATGTGGCCTGGAAACAACTCAAGCAGGAGATCGACGCCGCCAAGTTTCGCCAGGGCGAGCGCAGCCAGCAGATGAAGGTCCTCAAGGGCGACGAGCAGGCCCTGCTTCGGCAGGAGCTCAAGGAACTCAGCGACGGCATCAAGGAAAAGCAGAAGACCCTCAATGAGCTCGAGGAGAAGCGCGACTCCCTGCTGCTGTTCATTCCCAACCTGCCCAAGATGGACGTTCCGATCGGAGACGAGACACACAACCTGCGCATGCGTTCGTGGGGGACACCCAGAACGTTCGAGTTCACCGTCGCCCCGCACTGGGAAATTGGCGCCCGCCTTGGCATCCTCGACTTCGAGCGCGCCCAGCGGATGTCGGGCTCCCGCTTCTCGGTGCTCATCGCCGCCGGCGCCCGACTCGAGCGCGCCCTAATCGAGTTCATGCTCGACATGCATCGCCGGGCCGGCTACATCGAGATTTCCCCTCCGCTGCTGGTCAAGCGCGAAGCCATGGTCGGCACGGGCCAGCTCCCCAACCTCGAGGCCGATGCCTACAAGACCGCCGGTGAGGACCCGTACTACCTGATCCCGACGGCCGAGGTCGTGCTGGTGAACCATCACCGCGAAGAGATCCTTGAATCTGCCCAACTCCCCGTCAAATACGCCGCCGCGACCCCCTGCTTCCGGTCCGAGGCCGGCTCCTACGGACGCGACGTGCGCGGCCTCATACGGCAGCACCAGTTCACCAAGGTGGAGATGGTGCAGATCACCACGCCAGCGGACTCCGACGCTGCGCTGGAGGCCATCACCGGACAGGCCGAGGCCATTCTTCAGGCCCTCGAGCTTCCGTACCAGGTCATCCTGCTCTCCACCGGCGACATGGGCTTCTCCAGCGCCAAGACGTATGATCTGGAGGTGTGGATCCCTTCGGAAAGCAAATACCGTGAGATCTCCAGTTGCTCCAACTGCATGGACTTCCAGGCCCGACGCGCCCGTATCCGATATCGGGCCGGCGCCGAAAGCAAGCCCGAGTTGGTTCACACGCTCAACGGCAGCGGCCTGGCCGTCGGACGCACGCTGCTGGCCCTCCTCGAAAACGGGCAGCAGGCTGATGGCAGCGTCATCCTGCCCGCGGCGCTTCGCCCGTTCCTCGGCGGCGCGGGGCGCATCACGGCCGCCGGGCTGGAGAACATCGACTGAACCCGCACAGCATGGAGGTAGCATCGTGAAAATCCAGCGAAGACATCTCGGTGGCATCCATTATTACGTCCAGATCGACGCAGAAGAAAACATCGTCTCTCTCTCGCAGTCTCTGGACCTTCTTCTGCAGGGCAGGGGATTGCAGGCCAAGAGTTTGATTGAAAAGATTTCATCGAACGATGGAAGGATTCTTCCGCCTGTCCCTGTGGGCAAGATCGTGGCCATCGGTTTGAATTACCGTGCCCACGCCGAGGAGTCCAACAAGGCGCTTCCTGCAGAGCCTTTGATCTTCATGAAGCCCGCCTCCGCGGTCATCGCGCACCTGGAGCCCATCGTCCTTCCGACACAGAGCGAGGAGGTCCACTACGAGGGGGAGCTGGCCGTCATCATCGGCAAGACCGCCCACGAAGTCAGCGTCGAAGATGCGCCCCGCCACATCCTCGGCTACACCATCCTCAACGACGTCACCGCGCGCGACATCCAGCGCCGCGAGGGAAAATACACCCACGCCAAGGGCTTCGACACCTTCGCCCCCATCGGACCCTTCATGGTCACCGACCTGGATCCACTCACCTGCACCATCGAGACGCGCGTCAACCACACGCTGAAGCAGAGCAGCCCCTGCAACGACATGATATTCTCGATTCCTGAGTTGATCGCCTACGTGTCGTCGATCATGACCCTTCAGCCCTTTGACATCCTCACCACCGGCACACCCTCCGGCGTCGGCCCGATCACGCACGGTGACACCGTGAAGATCACCATCACCGGCATTGGCACCCTGGAGAACCCAGTGCGGCACCGGAAGTTCGGAAACACTTGATTTTACGCTGAAAATTGACAGGCACTCCACTGTGCGCATAGGATCACCCAGGCCGGAAATGGCCGGGAGTGAACCATGTGTGGAATCGTTGCGGCAACAGGAATCGACAATGTCATCCCCATGCTCATGGAGGGTCTGCAGAAGCTGGAATATCGGGGCTATGACAGTTCCGGAATCGCATTCTTCGAGAACCAGAAGATCTCCATCGTCAAGGAGGTCGGCAAACTCTCCCGCCTGGCCGAACTGCTGAAGACCACACCGGCGTCGAGCACCACCGGCATCGGTCACACGCGTTGGGCCACCCATGGCAAACCATCCAAGACCAATTCCCATCCGCACTTCTACGAGGGCGTCGCCGTCATCCACAACGGCATCATCGAGAACTATGCCGAACTGAAAAGTAAATTGACTGCACAAGGGAATATTTTCACAAGCCAGACTGATACTGAAGTGATCAGCCACCTGATCTCAGGCGCGCTCAAGTCCGGGCTCGCACCTCTGGAAGCCGTTTCCAAAGCACTTTCCCAATGCAAGGGCACCTGGGCCTTGGCGATCCTGATCCAGGGATATGAAAAAATGATCTGGCTCGCACGCAAGGGCAGCCCGTTATTCATCGGCGTGGGCCATCGCTTTCATCTGGTCGCCTCCGACGTCCCGGCTCTGCTGCCATTCACCCAGAAGATCCTGCCGCTCCAGGATCACGAACTGGCCGAGATCACGTGTGACGAACTCAAACTCTATTCCAGCGACCTGAAAGCCGTTACGCGTTCCTTCAAGACCTTCGCCTACAATCCGATGATGGCCGAAAAGGAAGGCTACAAGCATTACATGCTCAAGGAGATCTTCGAGCAGCCGCGAGCCGTCTACAACACCATCACCGCGTACCTTCACCACGACGACTACACGGTCAATATCCCCGGGATCCCGTCTGACTTCCCGATCCCTGAGAAAATCTTCATCGTGGCTTGCGGCACCAGTTATTATGCCGGGCTGATCGGAAAATTTTATCTGGAGCAAGCCGCCCGGATTCCTGTTGAAGTGGATGTAGCCTCCGAGTTCCGTTACCGGGATCCTCTGGTCGATTCCAGGCATCTGGTCATCGCAATATCCCAGTCCGGCGAAACCGCCGACACGCTTGCTGCCATCTCCATCGCCAAACAGAAGGGCGCCCGGATCCTCGCGATTACCAACTCCGTTCATTCCCAGATCCAGCAGGTCTCCGATGCCACCCTCGAGACCATCGCGGGTCCAGAGATCGGCGTCGCCTCGACCAAGGCCTTCACCACGCAACTGGTCGCGCTTTCCATTCTCTCCCTGTATTTCGCCCAAAGGAAAGGGCTCACCGAACTCGTCTCCGAATGGATTGATGCGCTCTTCGATTGCCCGAGCCAGATGCACCACATCCTCAATCAGGCGCCGCAGATCCAGGTGATGGCCCGTCGGTACGCCCACGCCACGCATTTTCTCTACCTTGGGCGGGGAAACCTATACCCGATCGCCCTCGAAGGCGCCTTAAAACTCAAGGAAATCAGTTACATCCACGCAGAAGGCTATCCCGCCGGGGAGATGAAACACGGCCCCATCGCGCTCATCGACGAAGATCTCCCCACCGTGGTCCTTGCTGTACAGAATGCACAATACGAGAAGATCATGAGCAACCTCGAGGAGGTACTCTCCCGAAATGCCAAGGTTTTGGCCGTTGCCAGCTCCTCGGATCACCACATTGGCACCATGGTCAACGATCTCGCACTGATTCCTTCCCAGATACACGAGATGATTCAACCCATTCTATGCATTCTACCTCTTCAACTGCTGGCCTATCATATCGCCGACTTCAAGGGCACCGACGTGGATCAGCCGCGCAATCTCGCCAAGTCCGTCACCGTTGAATGATGGTAAAAGCCTCCATGCCGTTGACCCACTCCTTTTCCCTCATTTTGCAATCTCTTGGACCCTATCGATCTCAACTGCTTGTATCCCTGTTTTTAATCTCGCTGCATACAGGCCTTGGCTTCGGACTGATTTTTCTGACCTCCCGTTTCCGCCTCGATCAGGTCCCCGTGTTTCTGATCCTGCTGTTCTCGATTCATCACCTGTTCTCCGTCTTCGACGACTGGATTCTGACCGGCATCAGTCAGCGGTGGATGCAGTCCACCCGTAGAAAGTGCCTCCAGGACTTTCTCGTTTTCTCTGAAAAATCCCAGGCCAACAGCCAGATTGACTGGAACGAAGTGCACATGGAAGTTCACTGGCTTGGTGAATCCATCTTCTCGATGCTGCGCAGTACCTTGAGAAAAATCCTTCAGATCGGTGCATTCTCCATCGCCTTGTTATGGATTTCCCCGATCCTGTTTCTTTTTTGTGGAATCCTTTTCCTCTCTGTGTTTTTGCTTGGATATCTCTTTGGCCGGCACATCAACCGCCTCCAGGAGCAGGCCATCCTGGAACAATCTTCCTGCTCGAATTTCGAACTTGAAGCCGCCCGAGCAATGCCTCTGATCCGTGCCTTTCACCGAGGATCGTTCTTTTCATCCATTCACGATCGACTTCTTGGACGCTATACCGCCAGCTCCATTCGTCTTTCGCGTCTTCGTATGATCTTTCATCCGGCGCAGATCCTGCTTTTCCTTATCACCCTGGTAGTCGTCTATACCGCCGGAAACACCATGGTGCAGGAGGGAACGTTATCCCAGGGCAAATTTTTCTCCTTCCTTGCCGGGTTATCCCTTCTCCATGCACCCCTGAGTGGACTTTCCCAGGATATTTCTCTCTTTCTCAGCGTTCGGGATATGAAGCACATTGAACTGATCCTTCTGGATCTTCCCGCTGCCGAACCTCGCAAGACACCTGCTGTCATTGATTCCATTGCCGTCAAGGATCTATCATTTTCCTACCAGGATAATGGAAAAATCCTTTTAGATCATATCAATCTTAGTTTTGCCTCCGGCTCGATCACAGGCGTACGTGGCTCCAATGGTTCCGGAAAAACGACCCTCGCTCTTTTGCTCGCCGGTGTACTGAAGCCTGTATCCGGGCAGATCCTTTTTGACGGTATTTCCAGCATCACTGGGCCAGTAGCCTTGGTCGATCAGAACGGCACCGTATTTACCCTCCCGCTGGAAGAAAATCTTTTCCTAGAAAATTCACCTTCTTTTGCTGCCACAAAGGACTCTTCTCCTTTCCTGACCTTCCTCCATGGTACTCCTCAAACACCATGCCTTTCACCGGAAACACTCTCTTCTGGACAACGCAAGAGCATCAGCCTTGAGCGTGCCTTTCGTTCCGAACATCAGGTTCTTCTCATTGATGAACCGGAGAATGCTCTCGACGTGGACATGCAGAAGATTCTTAAAGATAGAATTCTCTTACTCAAACAGTCCAATTCCATTGTTGTTCTATTTTCACACAGCGATGTATTTCTTTCTATTTGTGATCAAGTGATTCATCTTTCCTCTTCAGAAAGTCAGGTATAATCCCTCCATGTTTCACGTGAAACATACAAGTTCCGAGTTCATGGCTTCTGGCGTTTTTGCTGCAAATTTGTCAACTGTTGTTCGCCGGGTTATCTTCTGCTTCAACTTTAGCATTCATCAGGTGTCCAGACCTGAATGAGGTCATATCCATATGTTCATTCCAATTCTTCTCTTTTCTGGTGTTTTCCTCTTTGGTGCCAATCCAGTGGTGACTCAACCCAAGCCCCAGAATGTTCCCGTGTTGAAATATGCAGGGGTAGCTCCACCCAAACCTGAACTTCCCAAGGAAATCCCTCCTGCAGGCGGAAAATGCGTAATGCTTTGGCCCGGATTCCAACTCAAGCCATCACCTGGTGGATCGCGCTTCTTCTTTCTCTTCTCATCTCCCTTTCAATTGCAGAGCCAGGATCTCTCCGAAGGGAATACAAAGATCTTCCGTCTGCTTGCGCCTGCCTGTTCTGCTTGGCAAAAACATGCCTGGCGAGATCTGATCACTCGCTTTTTTCAAACACCAATTGAAAAGGTATCTTTCTTCCGTGATGATAAAGGAACGAAACTGATCATTGATTTTCTCTACAAGAATGGAAATAACACGCCAAAACCTGTGATTACTCACATGACTTTTCAAAATTACTATTTGCTGATACTGGATTTTCACCCTGATAAGACAGATACACCCGTCAAAGTCCTTCCCACTCCTTCCAAGTAATCCCGCCAATTATTGATTTTCCTGTTTGGATAAAGATCTATGCTTGTTGAAATTTTCCTTCAAGCAGTTCAATATCGGTTTTTCCAGATCGGTCATTCGATTTGCTGGTAATAATGAACTGTGAAGAAGTCTTCTCAATCATTCCGTAGATATTCTTCAAGGTATTCTGATCCAGTTCAGATTCAATGTCGTCAAGGCAAACGAGACAATCCTGCTTCGAATTTTCCTTGAGATATTCTAGAAATGCAAAATGGAAAGCCAGATTTATGGCTTTCTTTTCACCATTACTGAAAAATAGTCGGATCTCTTTTCCTTTTTCAAGAATATCCATTTCATCCCGATGACATCCATAGAGTACCCTTTGCGCGAGTATCTCCTTTTCAACGAAATCATCAGGAATTCTCTTTCTTCGATAAAGAAGGTTTGATTGACCCAACTTTGGATTGAAAATCTGAATAAAATGCTGGAAAAAGGGATTTATCGCATCCAAAAATGCGTTTCGACTGGATGAAATGATGTCACTCAGGTGTATAAAAAGGGGGGTTTCGAGGGCCAAAAGGCTCCCCTTTTTAGCCGTATTCGAGAAGAGAATCTGTACTTTTTTGCTTCGCAAATGGTTGAATTTGAGCAAATTCCCCAAATGATTGGCATCCAGAGCGGAAATATACCGATCGAGAAGAGTTCTTCGATATTCCTGACTTAAAAAAAATTGATGACTTTCTTCTGGAGAAAAATGGAGAATGCTTTTGTTTTGTATAAAATCGACTGCTTTTACCTTCTGCTGAGCCATGAAAATACTTTTTTCCATCTGGTCTCCGGAGAAGGTAATACCATGCCGGATTCCCTGGATTTCAGCTGCAATATGAAAGAACTTCTCGCCGTATTGGATACAGTCTTTCAATGTTTTCCTGTTACGGAAACTTCGAGTTGTATACAATATGAAGATTGCTTCCAACAGATTGGTTTTTCCCGCCCCATTTTGTCCCAAAATGCGAAGAACACGTTGGGCCGGAAAAACTATGGTCTCTTCGTGAAAATTTCGGAAGTTTTGAAGATGTATTTTTTCCAGGACCATTCTGGAATCAGTCGAGACGGATGGGCATCAAAACGGCAATGAAATTGCTGGTTTCGATAGGTTTGATCAGCGCAGGGCTCTTTGGATTATGAAGGAAAATGCTGAATTCTTTGCCTTGGATCTTGTTGACGATGGTGTCAAAGAACTTGATATTAAAGGCAATTTGCATTTTCTCGCCTGTATAATCGACTTCTATTTCTTCTGTTCCCTTGCCCTTCAAGGTATCTATACCTGTTAAAACGATGCCATCTTTCTGTATTTTTAAAATAACACCAGCATCACTTCCTTCAAATAGAAGGTTGATTCTCTTTAATGCACCGAGAAACTCCTCCTTCGGAATGACCAATTTATTGTCCTGATACTGGGGAATGACCTGCTCATACGGAGGAAATTTTGAATCAATCAACTTGATGTTCATCTTGGTGCTATCCGTTTTAAGCCCAAGAATTTTCAACTCCTTGTCATAGAAAAGACCGACGTTGGCGGAATCATCAGACAGCATTTTCATGATGTCGTTGACTCCCTTCCTCGGAATGATGATACCATTGGGAATGTTGAATTTTCCTTCAAATGGATATTCAGCAAGTGCCAACTTGTGACCATCGGTTGCCACTGATTTTGCAATGTTCTTTTCCGTTACAAGGTAAATACCGCCAAGATGTGGCTTTGTCTCGTCTGTTGCAACCGCGAAAAGTGTATGATCCAGCAATTCCCGGAGTATCTGAGATTCAAAACTTACATAGGCTGAATCCTCGTAAAAATTGAAGTTGGGGAAATCCTCATCGCGTAGCCCATTGAGTTCAAAGCGACTCTTGTGACTGGTAAGAAAAATGGCATTTTCTTTCTTCTCAAGAGTCACTTCCTTGCCGGCAAGGTTGGACACAAGTTGATACAGCAGTTTACCATTGACAGTAGCTGTGCCTTGCGCAAAGACTTCGGCCTGAAATTCGCTGGTGACGGATGTGCTCATATCTGTCGCCCTGCAGAATATTTTTCCATCAGGATTTGCAGTGATCTGAATGTTTGAAAGGATTGGCTGAATGCTGGCGTTTCCTTCCGAAATTTTCTGGGCAAGGAACAGTCCGTTCAGAAAAGTGGATTTGTTCAACGTGATTTTCATTTGCACCCCTCACGGTTGGAAAAAGTATCCCTTTTCCTTTCGGAAATCAATCGGACTTTTACCTAAACTTTGAAAGACAAAACATAAGATCATACGGTCTTTTGTGTCTACAAGTGTCCACTACTGCCTATCTACCAGGTTGCTTTTGTCAACAGGTTGTTTGTGACGCATGATTTTATAGACAATTTTCACCTTCGCCTATGTTGAAAGTTGCTTCCACAGTTTTTTTGTCGACAGGGAGCGTCCGCAGGTTTACAATTTTACGATTTTTTCCGCCTGAGGAGTATCCATGAAAAAACGATGTTCAAAATGCCAGGCCACCCTTCTCGACAATGTCAAGCAATGTCCGCTTTGCTACCATACACCCGAGGAGAACGAGGCAAATTATACCCTCGATGAAGTGCAAACGATTTTTGTGAAAAGAAAGAATGAAAAGGTCTTCGGTCCTTTTCCAAAAGCCAAGGTGTTATCCCTGGTATCTTCAGGAAAATTGGAGGCCAGTGAGTTCATCTCGGACGATCGTGAGAACTGGATACCTGTCACGTCCGTTCAGGAATTCACGGCGCTTCTTTCAGCGGGTATCAATTTGCCGGGCTCTACATCATCGGTTGATCTTCCAGCACACAAATCCTTGGGAGAAAGTGATCTTCCTTCGCTGAAAATGGATCCTGTGGGTTTGAAATCAGACCTGCCTGACTTCAAGCAGCCTTCTCCGCAGCACGATCTTCCATCTTTGAAAATGCAGCATGGCGAACCTGTTGTTAATCTGCCTGCACTTCATGAAGGGATAGCCATCAAGGCTCCTGTTGCAGGGTCATCCAATGCTTCCCTCCCAGGGCTGAAGACCGATCTTTCGCCGGGAATCAGGGACCTACCGGATGTGAAAAGAGACCTTCCCGGACAACCGGCGAACCTCCCCGGCTCGAAGTCAGAACTACCCGGACAACCGGCGAACCTCCCCGGCTCGAAGTCAGAACTACCCGGACAACCGACGAACCTCCCCAGCTCGAAGTCTGAGCTTCCCGGACAACCGGCGAACCTCCCCAGCTCGAAGTCTGAGCTTCCCGGACAACCGGCGAACCTCCCCGGCTCCATCGGATCCATGCCTGGGGATCGCAAGGATCTGTCGTTGAGCCTATCGGATGCCTTGTCCCGATCCGCCGCCGAGGATGAAGACCAGGAAAAGAATCGTGAGTTTTCCCTTCCACCGCTGGGTGGAGGACTCATCCCGGAAATCAAAATGGACCTCAATCCTTCGGGTATGAAATCACTGGAAATCAATGGTGACTCCCAGGGAACCGTCGGTTCGAAAAAACTGGAGATGCCACCAAGTCTCTTTGAGAGTTCGGATCACCTGGATCTCTCGATACTGAATCAGAAGGGTCCTGCTGAGAAGAGCCGGAGCGGACTGGATCTTGATCATCATGCGGATCATGATGCGGGAGTTGTGGTGGCGTCGCAGTCGCTATCGGACGAAGAGACGATTCCATTGACCCTCGACGATGAGCCGATGATGGACAGGCGCCATGACAGACCCTCGCAAAAACGGGCGGCTTCGGGAAACCGCAGATTCCTGATATTGATTCCGCTGGTCCTGCTGCTCGCGGTGGCCGCTGCGTATCAGTTCAAGATTGGTCCTTTCTCGGGAAAACCAGATTCCACGAAAAACAAAAACAACATGCCGACATCGCCCAAACCAACGGCGGCGGTCATCTCCGAACACGAGAAGAACATCCTGAACCTGGATTATCCAAAACTGCTGGATTCATCACGTGGGGATGCGATGATTCATTGTGAATCCGCCTTGATACTGGCCTGGTTCTACCATGAGTTTGAGCCGCTGGAGTCCTGCAAGAAGTTTCTGCAGACCCCCATTAATTCCACCGGTGACAACGAGACGAGGCGCTTCCAGTTTTTTCGCGCACTGCTGCTGACCCAGAATCCAAGACAGGCCCAGATGGAACGATTCTTCACCGGAACAGTGACGGATCCGGTCAAGGTCATGGAAGAGATTCTCTCGGCTTCGCGCAGCCAGAACAACCGCTCCCCGTTGTGGAATTTCCTCGGTGGTGTGCTTCAGATGGAGAAAAAGGACCCCAAAAAAGCAAGGGAGGCTTTCCAGTTGGTGAACAACACGGAGACGACACCCTCGTTCGGAGTAACCTGGTTCCTCGCGCGGCTCGGGGACGAGTCGGCCATCTCCGCCTTGAGTATGAATTCCGGAAATACTATCTGGAAATCCCTTCTGCAGGGATTTCAGTATGATGAAAAGAACTTGGGTTCGTTCACTTTCCTGGCATTTCCCGGAGAGTTCCCGCGGATACCGGTTCCGGAACCCGCGGTACTTGAAAAGATGGGTAGGAGATTCCGGGCCATCAATTTGGCCTTTTCATCGATCGCTGCCTGGGAAGGTGGTCAACTCGACGCAGCCAATTCCCTGTGTGACAAAGCCATCACCGAGGACGGACAGGACCGCATTGTTTGGCGCCTGTGCAGCCGGATGCGCTTGTTCCATGGACAATTAGGGAAATTTTCAACGACGGTCAACCTTAATCAGGAAGCCCCGACGATTCTGGCATGGATCATCGAAGGCCGGAAAAATCCAGCATTGAGTGCCTGGGAGGATTTGAAGAAACAGGATCCGGCCGGGAGCCTGGTGCTGGCACCACTGATTCTGATGCTGTCAGGGGCCGAAACCGAGGATGTTCAGGCAGCCATTCAGGCCGGCTTGACGGCCGATCTTCCCAGGACGCTGGAGTATCTGTGGACCGGAGTCTGGCAACGCTCGGACCTGGCTGGACAGGTGGAGACGGCTGTGTTGGCTTGGGTGGCGGATAAAAAAGATGAAACCCAGGTGGTGAAGGATTTTCTGGGGATACTCACCCTGGTCCAGGCCCTGCAGGCGCAGGACTGGAAAAAATTGATCCAGGCCGGTGAAAGCCTGAAAATCAAGGGCTCAACAATGCTGGAGATAGACGGGCTCGTGATGATGGCACGCATGATGGATTCCAAAGATAATCAGGCCGTGATCTGGGCGGATTCCCAACTCCAGCGGGTTTCTCCGGGGGCGCGATCGGCCGCGGCGCTGATGGCTATCCTGGGGTTGGCCGGAAAAGTGCAGGAAGCTCACCAGATTCTCGACAAGTACCAGGAAATCTTCCGGGAACCGCTGTTCTTCAAGGTTGCGGCACAGTTATACCTGTCGGGGACGAGAAAGGATCGTCTGATGCGCTCCCGGTTTTTTGCGGAGAAAGCCATCAAGGCCAATCCACAGGACACCGAAGCCCTGTTCCTGATCGGCTTCATTCAACTGGAGAGTGGTCAGCCCGAATCAGGCGAGAAGACCATCGTTCAGGCAGTGCAGGCCATGAATCAGCCCGTGCATGCATGGTTCATGCGGTGGTCCGAGCTCGAGAGCCGGCTGAAGCGCCCGCACATGGCGCTGGCGGCGATGGATGCCGGGCTGCGGAAGAGTCCGGATTATGGTCCGTTTCTTTTCAAGAAAGCACAAATCCTGGCCACTCAGAACAACCCGAAGGAAGCCCTGAACCTGCTGGAAAAAACGAAAGACGCTGGTATCGAGGAAGTTCAGCGATATATCCTGGAAGGTCGCTGTCATATTTCGCTTCGCCAGAAACGGGAAGCCGAGACCTCTTTTGCCAAAGCAGTTAAAGCGAATAATAAAAATATCTTGGCGCGCTATCTGCTTGGAAAGACGCTGTTGGCCAACGGTGCTCTGCGGCCAGCAATACCGCATCTCCAGTTCGCGGCCGAGGAGCTTGAAAAAGTATTGCAGGATCAAAGAATTCCGGAAGAGGCTGCACACTGGCAGACGGAAACCGTCGAATCCATGTTGGCGGAGACCTGCCGGTTGCTCGGCGGCGCGTACAAGGAAACCGGCAACCGGCAGATGGCCATCAAGTACGTGAAGAAGTATGCCACCCTGGTGCCTGACGGACCCATGAAGGACGAGGCTTTGCGCCTTCTGCTTTTGCTTGGTGGGGAATAGTGTCCATGTCTGGAGCGGGTGAAGCGTGGCTGGGACAGTGGATCCCGAGCAAGGCCTGGGGTCAAAATTATTTAATCAATGGCGGAGTCATCGAGAAAATCGTGGATCTTTTACCGGTGCAAGCCAGACCGGTGATTGAGATCGGGTCCGGAAGGGGTGCGCTCACGAACGAGTTGCTCGCGCGGAGATTTGAAGTGATCGCCATCGAGCCGCACCGGGAGTCGGCTGCGTATCTGACGCACCGGTTCGGTGAGGATCCTCACTTCTCCCTGCGCGAAGAGGATGCCACGACGCTTGATTTTTCTTCTCTGCTTCAAGCGGGGGAATCCGGCGTCTTAGCGCCCGGCGACATCATGTCCCCTGGCGTTCTCACGCCGCCCGGCGTTCTCACGCCGCCCGG
This sequence comes from Myxococcota bacterium, assembly GCA_018817795.1. Taxonomy (GTDB): domain Bacteria; phylum Myxococcota_A; class Polyangia; order HGW-17; family HGW-17; genus HGW-17. Next base: position 29,400 of record JAHITJ010000251.1, read on the forward strand.
CGTTCTCACGCCGGCAGTGATTGGAAACCTGCCATACTGCGTGGCCGCGAGGATTTTGTTCGCACTGATCAGGACTGGGCGTGCGTGCTCGCCCTGGGTGCTGATGTTCCAGCGCGAGGTGGCGCAGCGGATCGTGGCCGGCCCGCATTCCAGGGAGTATGGACTTCTCTCGGTAGTCGCGCAACTGGCGGCCGGGTGCACGATCTGCTTTCATGTGAGTCCCGGGTCCTTCTCGCCGGCCCCCAAGATCACCTCCTCGGTCGTGCGCTTTGAGCCGTTGCCGACTCGGAACGTCGACTGGAACGCCCTCTCGGTATGGCTGACCCGGATCTTTTCTATGCGCCGAAAGCAGATGGGCAACATCCTGACTTCGATGCTTCCGGCTGATCGGATCAAAGCGTTGCGCGCGGCCCCGCCGTTCTCCCTCCAACTCCGACCCGAGCAACTTTCACCCGAGGTGCATCTGGACCTTTTCGAGCGCTGCAGGGTGTGACAATTTGACACTCTTTTCGGGGTGTCATCAAACCGGTTTGTCAAATTGGCAAACATCTTCGATTTTCCTTGAATTGACAGGAAAAATCATGATGATGCGGAATGCTTTCGGGCAGGCCCGGTTCTTGCACTAGCGGCCTGTCCGGCGCGACATGAACGGTTTTCCGCCGGGTTCATGCGGGAGTTGGCGAACACATGGAAGGTCTGGCACGTTTTTATCCCCATCTGATTCAGGCGACTCTGGTCCTGCTCCAGGGACTGGGGGCCGGTGTGATTGCGGCCGATATTGTGGCCTGGAAACTGTATTCCGCACCACGGCTCGATACGTCCCGCCGGCCGGTGGCCATGTTGGATACGGCTCCCAAGAAGCCGGAATGGGTCGCTGACTTGCGGGGTGTGTTGCGCAGAAACATCTTCTGCGCCACCTGCGAACCGATTTCCCTGGACGATCTGGCGGGAACCGCCACCGCAGGAGGGGAACCGCCGGCGGCCGCCTCGCTGGAGGGTGCCGAACTCGTTGTCACGATGATGGCGAAGAACCCGAAGGACTCCCTGGCCACGGTGGCACTCACCACCCATGCGGAGGCCAAGTTTGTGCTGCTGTCGGAGGGTGATGCCCTCGGGGACGCCACGGTGGTCGCCATCGAGTCCAAGCGCGTGGTGTTCACTCAGGGAGGGCAGGAGAAAGTGCTGAACCTGATGGGCGAGCCCAAGAACAGTCCGGTGGTGGCCACGACGACCCCGCCTCCTGGTGCAGCCAATGCCAAGGGTGATGATGGCAGGATTCAGCAGGTAGGACCTTACAAGTATGAAGTGGACAAGGCGGTGATCACCGATTTCATGAAGAACATGGCCTCAGCCAGCAGCGGCGCCCGGGTGATGCCCGATGCCAACGGCGGCTTCAAGGTTTCCTTTGTTCGCTCGTTCTCCGTGTTCTACAAGTTGGGAATCCGTTCCGGGGACGTTATTTCCTCGGTCAACAACATTCAACTGGATTCCATTGATCAGACGTTCGCCCTATACACCAAGCTCAAGGACGCCAACCATCTGACCCTTTCGCTCAACCGCGGCGGTCAGACGATCAACATGGATTATTCCATCCGGTAATTTTTGGAGATGATGATGCGTAATCTCTTCTTTGTCACATTCCTTTGTGTCTCCCTTGTTTCGGGAACGGGTCTGGCCCAGCCATCCCCGATTTCGCGTCCGATCCGGCCCACCGTCCAGCCCGGCAACACATCGGGGGCCAAGCCACCTGCGCCTGGCTCGACCGGGGATGCAGGGACGGCCAAGGATGATCCGAATTTCAACGAATGCAAGAACATCCCCGGCTACCGGAAGATGAAGGTCACGCTCAAGCCGGAGTCCACACTGGCTGACCTGGTCTCCTGGATTTCCTCGATCACGTGCAAGCGCTTCATCGTCAGTGCAGGACTGCGGGCGCAGCGCGTGACCATCTACAGTCCCTCGGAAGTGACCGCGTACGAGGCATACAAGGCTTTTCTGTCTTCCCTGGAGGCGATGAACCTGACCATCCAGCAGTCGGGTCAGTATTACAAGGTCATCGAGATCGCCGGAGCCAATTCGGTCGTACAGCCGTTGACCGTGCCCGGAGAGGCGGTCGCCAACAACGAGAGCTTCACCACGGCGATGATTCACGTCAAGCATGCCAGCGTGTCGGAGGTGGCTGAGATTCTGGGCAAATTCAAGTCCAAATATGGTGACATCACCACGTATTCCCCGACGAACCTGCTGATCATCACCGACATGGGCACGAGCATCACCCGCCTGCTGAAGATCCTGAGCCAGCTCGATATCGAGGGTGTGCATGACGAGCGCGTGTGGGTGCTGAAAGTAAAGAACGCAGATGCCGAGGAGGTCGCCACCAAGTTGACAGAGGTGTTCGATGTCTCCGAAAGCGGTTCCAGCGGCACCAACACACCGGCTCCCAACATGGGAGGCCGTCGTCGCGGTCAGACGGCTCCGACCAAGGTCTACAACCCCCAGACCCCGGGGGGCTCCGGTGGCGTGCAGAACGTAGGCACGAAGAATTCAATCTCGAAGATCATCGCCGAGCCTCGCACGAATAGTTTAATCATTGTTGCGAATGACGCGGCCTATCTGGAGTTGCTCGCGTTGTTCCAGAAGCTCGACGTCCCCCTTCCGGGCGGCGAGGAAAAAATCAACATCGTCTACCTCGAGAACGCCGTCGCCGAGGATATGGCAGGCCTGTTGTCGGCCCTGACCGGCGGCACCAACAGCGGTACGAGCCGCACGACGTCAACCTCACGAACCTCGCGTACTTCCCGCACGAGCACCAACCGGAACCAGCGGGGCGGAAATCAATACGGAGGGTATAATCCGATGGGCGGATGGGGTGGTGGTGGCAACGCCGAGAGCCTGTTCCAGGGTCCGGTGCAGATCCAGCCGGATCCGGCTACCAATTCCCTGGTGATCGTTGCATCCAATAAAGATTTCCTGTCCATCAAGCGCGTCATCAAGGAGCTCGATCGTCCTCGCCGTCAGGTCTTTGTGGAAGTGACCATCCTTGAGGTGTCCCTGGACAAGACCCGCAACATCGGTATGTCGTTCCATGGTGGTGATCCGATGGGCTCCGGGGACAAGCAGTCCTTCCTGTTCGGCGGCTCGATCACGAACTCCTCAATGAACTCGATCATCATGAACCCGCTCTCCCTGATGGGCATGGCCGTTGGTCTGCGTGGTCCCGAGATCAAGGACGCCGAGTCCCTGCTGGGCATCCCGGGCATATCCTTCCCCTCCTTTGGTGTGATGTTCCAGGCGCTGCAGAGCAACAACGCGGTCAACGTCATCAGTTCACCGCACATCCTGACCACCGACAACGAGGAAGCCGAGATCACCGTCGGTGAGAACGTGCCGTTCCAGAGCGGCTATTCTTCCATTTCCTCACTGGCCTCCTCGTTCTCCAGTTCTTCTTCGGCCCTGTCTTCGATGCCGATGGTGTCGGTGCAGCGCCAGGACGTGGCGCTAAAGTTGAAACTCACACCGCACGTGAACCAGAGCGATTTCGTGCGCATGGAAGTGGATCAGGAGATCAACGAGGTCAAGTCCATCGACCAGGTCGTGGGACCGACCACCTCCAAGCGCAAGGCAACGACGGTCGTCGTGGTCAAGGACCAGCAGACCGTGGTCATCGGTGGACTGATCACCGAAAAGATCAAGGAAAATGTGCAGAAGGTCCCCCTGTTGGGCGACATCCCCATCCTGGGCTACATGTTCAAGTCGACCACACGGATCACCGAGAAGACCAACCTGCTGATCTTCATCACGCCTTACATCATCCGCGACGAGAGCGATCTGCGCCGGATTTTCATGGAAAAAGTGAAGCTTCGCAAGGAGTTCATCGAGAAGTACTCCACCTTCCGGGATCAGGATTTCGAGGCTGATATCAATTATAAACACAAGCACGGATTCTTTGAGGACATCAACCGGACCGCCCACCGCATGGAAGAGGAAATCATCCAGCGCAAGAAGGCAATGGACGAGTACAAGGTCGTGGACTCCTCCGGACCGGTGAGCGTGAACAAGAGGGACATCAAGGAAGTACACCGGATGCTGCAGAAGATGCGCGAAGACGATGAATCGGATCCGGTCGAAGTAGAGCCCGACGGCGACGGCAAGACGCCTCCGGCTGACGGCAAGACGCCTCCGGCTGACGGCAAGACGCCTCCGGCTGACGGCAAGACGCCTCCGGCTGACGGTAAGACGCCGAAGCCGGCCGGGAGGTGAGTGGCATGCTGCGACACCGACTGATAGGCGAAATCCTGGTCACGCATTTCCACGTGTCCGGCCTGGACATTGAGCGGGGACTGCTGGGTCAGCAGAAGGATGGCATGCGGCTCGGCGAATGGCTGATCCGCGAAAAAATCCAGACTGGCGACCGGTTTCTCCAGGAAAAGGACGTGCTGCGCGCACTGGCGCTCCAGCAGGGTCTCGTGTACCAGGAACATGACATCAAGCCCGAGGACGTAGACCTCTCCCTGCTCGAGCGGGTCTCCATCAACTATGCCAAACAGAACAAGGTCCTGCCGCTGTGGTTCGGTGAGGATGGTCGTATCCTGGTGGCCGTCTCCGATCCCATGGCCTACTGGATCATGGATGACCTGGCGGTGCGCCTGGGTTCCCAGTTCCTGCTGGTGCTCATGGAGGCAGAGCGCATCCTCTCCCTGATCAACCGGGCCTATACGCGCAAGAGCCAGACGGTGGATCTGGCCAACGAGGGCGACGGCTTCTCCGAAGAGGACGTCGACGACCTGGTGGACAACATTGACCTGTCCGACGAGGCGCCGATCATCCGCTGGGTCAACGCGATCATCTTCAACGCGGCCAAGGAGCGCGCCTCGGACATCCACATCGAGCCCGGCGAGAAGGAAGTCGGCGTCCGTTACCGGATCGACGGCATCCTTTATGAGACCAAGCACGCGAACAAGAATTATCTGAACTCCATTGTGGCCCGCATCAAGATCATGTCCGGCCTGGACATCGCCGAGAAGCGCCTCCCCCAGGACGGCCGCATCCGTCGCAAGATCGCCGGTCGCGATATCGACATGCGCGTGGCCACCATCCCGACCGCCCGCGGCGAGCGAATCACGATCCGCCTGCTGGATCAGAGTTCGATTCTGCTGGGTCTGGCCGACATCGGCTTCTACAAGGAAGATCTCGACAAGATGGAGGAGATCATCGTGCGCCCGCACGGCATCATCCTCGTGACCGGCCCCACCGGTTCCGGAAAGACGACCACGCTGTACGCGGGACTGAACAAGATCAACAAGCCGGATCTGAACATCCTTACGATCGAAGATCCGGTGGAATACCAGCTCGCCGGCGTCAGTCAGGTGCAGGTGAATCCGAAGATCCATCTCACGTTTGCAGCCGGTCTGCGATCGTTCCTGCGCCACGATCCGGACGTGATCATGGTCGGCGAAATCCGCGATGTCGAGACCGCAGAGATCGCCATTCAGGCCTCGCTCACAGGTCACCTGGTATTGTCCACCGTGCACACCAATGACTCCGCCGGCGCGCTCACACGTCTGGTGGACATGGGCGTTGAGCCGTTTTTGGTGGCTTCCTCGCTGATCGGCATCCTGGCCCAGCGCCTGCTGCGCCGCCTGTGCCCGCACTGCAAGGAGCCCTATGTGCCCACACGGGAGGAGCTCTCCGAGATGGGTGTGGACCCGGATCGCTTCTTCGCCGGAACCGCCGACCGCCATCCGGTGCCGGCCAACTTCCGCTCTCCGCCGGTGGGGCACGTGTTCCGCCACAAGGGCTGCCCGCACTGCCTGAACACCGGTTTCCAGGGCCGGACCGGCATCTATGAGCTGCTGATCATGGACGACGACCTGCGCGCGATGTCCATGAAGAAGATTGATGCGAACCAGATCAAGCGGCTGGCCATCACCAAGGGGATGCGCACGCTGCGGCAGGATGGTGCCCGCAAGGTCATCGCCGGTATCACCTCGTTCTCCGAGGTGATGCTCGTGACCACCGAAGACGCGTCTTAGGAAAGGACTGGGCATGCCAGTATTTGTTTATAAATGTCTAAACGCTTCCGGCAAGGCCGTCCGTGGCACCCGGGATGCGGACTCTGAGAAGTCCCTGCGTGCCCAACTGCGCAAGGAGGGACTTTTCCTGCAGGAAGTCAAGCTTTCCACGGAGAAGGGAAAGGGCCTGCAGCGCGAAGTCGACATATCCTTCATCAACCGGGTTTCAGCCTCGGCCATTGCCGTGTTCACGCGCCAGTTGGCGACCCTGCTCAAGGCAGGCGTGCCCCTGACCGAGAGTCTGGCCGCCATCGCGGACCAGCTCCAGAGTGATAAAGGACAAAAAAAACTGGCCACCCTCGTTTTTACCGTACGGCGGACCGTCAACGAAGGACGTTCGCTGGCGGATGCTTTAATGGCGCATCCCAAAGAATTCAATGTTTTTTATGTATCCATGGTTCGCTCCGGTGAGGCTTCGGGTAACCTCGACACCGTGCTTTTCTCGCTGGCGGAGTACCTTGAGCGTCAGCAAAAACTCAAGGACAAGGTCTCGTCGGCGATGACCTATCCAGTGATCATGGTGTTCATCACCTCGGGCATGGTGGGCCTGCTCATGACCACGGTCGTCCCCAACGTGGTGACCGTGTTCGAGGACAGCGGCCAGACCCTGCCGATCTATACCCGGCTGCTGATCGGTTTCAGCAACTTCATCAGCAATTCATGGTACTTGCTGATCCTGGGGATCATCGCCGTCGTATTTGGATTCAAGCGTTGGAAGCGCTCCGAGTCGGGGCGTCACCTGTGGGACCGCTTCCTGCTGCACGTGCCCCTGGTCGGCCAGTTGGTGCGGATCATCTCCATCGCCCGGTTCTCCAGCACGCTGGGCACCATGCTTCACTCGGGCGTGCCGATCCTGCAGTCGCTGGACATCTCCCGGAGCGTCATGGGAAACACCCGCCTGCAGGAGGTCGTCGACGACGTGGCCGTGGCCGTACGCGAGGGTGAGAGCATGGCGCGCGTCATGGAGCGCTCCGGGGAGTTCCCTCCACTGGTCAGTCATATGGTGGCGATCGGTGAAAAATCTGGTCAATTAGAGCAAATGTTAAACAATGTTGCGGTCACGTACGACAACGAGGTGGAGACCACGCTCTCCAAGCTCACGTCGGTGCTCGAACCGCTGATGATCCTGGTGATGGGTGGGATGGTGGCCTTCATCGTCATGTCCATCCTGATGCCGATCATGCAAATGAACAACATAGGAGTATAGGAGTCGTCATGTCTGAGAATCAAGTACAAGCCAGCGAACAAATGGATCCCCGCCCTGCCAAAAAAATCTTCCGTCGGCGTCAGTTGGGTATGACGCTCATCGAGATCATGGTCGTCATCGTCATCATGGGCATGGTCATGGGCGCCGTCACCGTGGGCGTCATGTCGTATCTGAAGAAGGCGAAGAAGAAGACCACCCAGACCCAGGTGAACCGGATCGCCGCGACCATCAACGCCGAATCGGCCGAACCCGAGAACAAGGGCAAGGACGGCAAGGCCATGCTGGAGACCCTGATCTCCGATGGCTCCTTCAAGAAAAAGGATCTGTCCGATGCCTGGGGCAACGAGATCCGGGTGGAGAAGGTTGATCGGTCATTCTGCGTGTACTCTGCAGGTCCGGATGAAAACTTTGGGACCGGAGACGACATCAAAGATGAAGATTGCGGTCAGTAGAACATGCCGGGCCCGGACCCGGAAGATCCACCCCGGATCCCGAAACCGGTGCCCACAAAGCGCCGGTTTCACGCTGATCGAGGTGTTGATCGTCGTGGTCATCGTCGCGATGCTGTTCGGGGCGGTGGCGGTGAGCTACTCGCAACTGCCCAAGATGCAACTGCGTGAGGCCGGCCGGAAGTTCGCCGGCGGCGTGCGCTTCCTGTCGGGAAGGGCCCGCACCTCGCGCACGCTCTTGCGCCTGGTGATGGATCTGGACAAGGAAAGTCCCGTCCTGAAGGTCGAGCGTTTCCCGCCCGGCCTGGCACTGCCCCACCGGGATCCCCGCGTCGACGAGGAGGAAGAGGAGACGCTGGAGTGGCGGTACGAGAACTGGACCAGGATGGATCTGAGCAATCCCGTGGGGCCACTGGGTGCCGCAGATCCGGGCAAGCCGTTTTTGCCGCCGTTGTCCCAGTGGGAATCCCTCGAGACGCAGATGAAGACCGAGATCGTGCTGGAGAACGTCCGTATCGCCTCGGTGACCTTCCCCTGCATGAACAAGGAGTTTACTAGCGGTCTGGTCAGTCTGGCCTTCTATCCCAACGGCACCAACTGGGGCGCGGTCATCCTGTTGCGCTCCACGGCCGAGCACGAACTTTCGGTGATTGTGGAACCCATGACCGGACATGTCCGCTACGAGTCGGGCTTCGTTGTTCCCGGAGATCTGTGCGAGGACGCCGAGGGCAACCTGCTACCGCCGGAGGACGACGATGAAGAGGATTAACCTTCATCAAGCGTCCTGGGGCTTCACCCTGCTCGAGGTGATGATAGCCCTGACCATCCTGGCCATGTCCCTGATCTGGATTCTCAAGGGACAGACGGACTCGATCACGCGCAACATCGAGGCGCGCCTTCAGTTGCAGGGAATCCATTTAGCCAACTATAAAATATTGGAGACCGAACAACTGCTGCGCAAGGAAGGTTTCGGTACGTTTGAAGGCGAGATGTGCGGAGATTTTGAATCGGATCAACTCGAAGGTACGGAACTGTTCACGTATTGCGTGTACATCGAAAAAATTGAGATGCCCGACATGTCCATGCTGCAGCAGCAGCTCGCCGGCGGGCTCGGGCTCGATGACGGCTCCGGGGAGGGAGCACCGGCAGACAGCACGATTCCTCCCTTCATGCAGGATCTGCTGACCCAGATGATACCGGGCGGCGACAGTGATGTGATGTCGGGCCTGACCGGTATGATGGGTAGTTTTTTAACAACAGCACTCTCCACCATCCAGAACGTCATGGAACAAGCCGTGCGACGGGTTCGTGTCGTAGTGGCCTGGCGTGTCGGAAAAAAGGAGAGGAGCTATGAACTGATCGCGTTCTTCACCGATCCTGCGGTGCTGGATCAGAACATCCTTGATCTTTCAGGGCTGACCGGCGGTGGTACCGGTGGCACAGGTGGTACGGGCGGTACAGGCGGTACGGGCGGCACAGGCCGTACAGGCGGCACGAGCGGGGGTAGAGTTCAATGAATTCATCCCGCGGTTTCACCCTGATCGAAGTGATGGTGTCCATTACGCTCATCGCGTTCATGTCCTTCATTTTATACAGCACGATCCGGACGACCCGCGCTGCGCAGGAGCTTTCGGAGCTTCGCGCTGACCAGACGCAGGCCACGGCCGCGGCCCTGGACATGTTCGTGCAGGATATGAACATGGCCTACCTGTCGTTGGGCGAGGACACGGCCGCCGAGTTCAAGCGGACGTTCTTCCGGGCCCAGCCTGAGGTTGGCGGCATGGAGATCACCTTCTCCACGATGTCGCACAGGCCCACCCGCAAGAACGCGCACGAGTCGGATTCATGTCTGGTCCAGTATCGGCTCGAGCGGGATCCCGAACACCGCGGATCGTTTCAGTTGATCCGGCGCGAGACCCGGCGCCTTGAGGCGGTCGATCCCCTGACCATGCCCGCAGAAACCCGCCGGATCGTGGACCGTGTAGCTATTTTTGAACTGTGGTTTTTCGACGCCACCAAGGACGAATGGATAGACGCATGGGACACCACGACCATTGACGGACAGAGCGGCAGGCTGCCCCAGCTCGTGCGCGTGCATTTGGCTGTGGATGTGGGCACCGGTCACATCGTGCACTTTCATTCGATGGCTCGCCCTCATATCATGGAGGCGCTGAACCTGCTGCCGGCCACCGGCAAGGTCACCTCGTTCGGCACCACGGGTACGCAGGGTGGACAGCAAGGCGGACAACAGGGCGGCTCCAGTCGCGACCGTTCCACAGGTACAGATACTGGCGGACGCACCCCCCGTCCCATTGAAATCCCGAGGGTGCAGTGATGATGCACATCAGGCCTGTCTCCGGATCGAAGGGTCAGCGCGGTGTGGCGCTGCTGGTGGTGGTGTTCGGCCTCTCGCTGATCGCACTATTGATTAATATATTTATTTATCAATCAAAGATCAACCGCAAGAGCGCCGCGTCCGAGGGCGAACGGATGCGGGCCCGGTACTATGCGTTCTCGACGCTGGAGATCACACGCCTGTTCCTGCGGGTACAGGCGAAATTTATTGATAACAATGCCATGATTCAGAACATGGGGATCGACATGTCCCAGATCGTCCCGATGATGATCCCCATGTTTTTCGACGAGACACTGGCCGAGAAGTTGCTCGGGGGCGAGGCCCGCGGCCTGGGAGAATTGCCTGAGAAAGGCACGGGCGTGCTCGAGATCTATCGCCCCGAAGAAGGGCGCATCAATCTCAACTGCGCGTTCAATTCCACGCAACTGGAGCGACTGAACAACCTGCTGCTGGGGTTGTTCCTGGATCGGCGGTACGACGAACTGTTCGGACGCATCCAGGACGATGGACAGATGCTGGACCGGCAGCAGCAGGTAGGTTCGCTGGTGGACTTCATCGACTTCGACCAGAGCATGACCAGTGGGGCGGATGATGAAGATTCATACTACAAAAATCTAGAGGAGCCCTACCTCTCCAAGAACAATCTCCTGGACTCGGTCAACGACATCCGCCTGATCCGGGGGGTGGATGACATCTTCTGGGCCAACTTCGGATCAAGCCTGAGTGTGTACGGCGGATGCCAGATCCACCTGTGCGCGATGGACCCGAACAACTGGCAGTTGCTGGCCGCGCTGATCATCCTGACGGCCTCCTCCCCCGAGGATCCGGTCATCACGGATCCGGTCAAACTCAAGCTGCTGGCGACCACGGTGGCCCCACAGGTGCCGGTGCTGTGCAAGGATCTCCAGTCGTTCATCGGGGCGGTGGCCCAACCGGGGACGGCCTCCTCGCTGGTGTCGGCTGTGGTGGGGACGGATATTGAAGATTCTGGTGATCTGGGGCAGGACGGCATCGCTGACGCACAGGTGCAGGGCGTGGAGCTGGACTCGGCCAAACTCCAGACGCTGGTTGTCGGTGGAAGCAAAAGGTATTATCGCATCCGCGCGGTGGGACTCTCGGATCAGGCCATGTTCTCGATTGAGTCGGTCTGGGACCAGTTGAGTGTCTCGACGCAGCCCGGGAAAGAGGGTAGTCAGGGTGCATATATTTATTGGAAAGAGGATTAGGGTGTTTTCATGAGCATGGTAGGCGCCATCGATATCGGAAGTGCAACCGTTTCGGGATGCGTCCTGGAGATTCAGCGGGCCGGCATGAAAGTGCTGCAGTACGAAACGCTGCCGCTGCCTGTCGAGCCCGAGGGAAAGGAAGCAGCCATCCGGACTCTGGTTGGCCGTTTGAACCTGGCCCACGTCAAACAGGTGGTCGCCAACCTGGACCAACCGGTCTTCGTGCGCAACCTGGAGTTTCCCTTTTCGGACCTCAAAAAGATCGAGCCGTTGATCTCCTATGAGTTGGACGACCAGATTCCAATGGACGTCGATGATCTGGTGATCACCCATGGCCACACGGTTCAGAAGGACAAGACCGAGGTCCTGGTCGTGGCCGCCTCCCGCGAGGGGGTCGCCGAGCAACTGCGGATGCTCTTGGCCTGCGGTGTGGAAGTGACCAAACTGGTACATCCGGGCAACCCGGCGATGTTCTTCTCCGGTCCGGGGGATCCGTGCACGGTCGTCATCGATCTGGGTGCCCGCGTGACGCATATGTCGGCGCTGGTGCGGGGGACCCTGCTGACCCTGCGATCCTGGACAGATGGCATGGAATCCATGGTTTCGGCGCTGGCCAGGTACAGTTCCCAGGATGAACAGCAGGTGCGGGAATGGTTGAGCGTGCAAGGGCGGATCACGGCCCCGGGCCAGCACGAAGAGGGTTTTGAGCAGGTGATCCGCACCGAGGTGGAGCGGTTCTTCGAGGAGTGGCGCCGGTTCATCCTGTCGTTCCAGACGCGTCACCAGGAGACCGTGGAGCGCGTGGTCCTGATTGGAAACGGGGCGCGGCTTCCCGGGCTCGCGACAGCGGCCGCTGCGTTCTTCAACGTCCCAGTGCAGGTAGGCCTGGTTCCCGGGGAGACCCTCGCGGATCCAAAAAAGGCGAGCGTCGTGGCTCTGGCGTATCTTGGCTCGTCGGGTGAGGCGCTCAATTTCCGTCGCGGAGAGTTTGCGCTGGGGGCCAAAGACAGCCTTGTTAAAAAGAAGGCGCTTGCAGTTGTTTTAGGGTTAAGTATATTCTTTACCATGATGGTAGGTGCCTCTCTGTTCACCCTGTGGCGACTGGAGAAAGAGGAACGGGATCTTCTGGGCCTGACTGGCCAACTCAGCTCCGAGGTGCTCGGAAAGCAATTGTACGATCCGGCCGCCATCAAGAAGCAGATCAAGCAGAAGACCCAGAAGACGCGCGCCAATGGATCGGATCAGTTTCTGCCACGCATGAGCGCATGGGTGCTGTTGAGCCAGATCTCCGAGAAGATGCCGCTCAATGCGGCGCTGGAAGGCGATGCGGCGCCCACCAATCCGACCGCTGCGATGGACAAGGGCACAACGGGTCCCGAGGCCAAGCCCGAAGAGAAGACCGAAGCCAAGCCTGAAGAGAAAACCGAGGCCAAGGATGGGGAGAAGCCCTCGGAAAAGGTCGCCGGAGAAGAGGGCAAGGACAAGCCGGTTGTGAAGAAGGAAGAGCCCATTGCTCCTGTTCGTGTGGATATTCAAAAAATTCACGTCCGCCCTGGCAAGGTCAGCATCGGCGGCGTGGTGAACAACGCGCAGGAAGTCGACGAGATCATCCGCGGCCTGCGCCGGATCCCATGTTTTCAGGAGATCGCCCCGGGGGCGATCAAGACCGTGGGCACCGGTGAGGAAGAGAAACGCGAATTCTCCATCGAGATCACGATGGAATGCATGTGACGGATGGGCCAAATCATTGGCCCGGATGTTGGCAATAGACGGAGGCGTCCATGAAATGGATGGAAAAAATTGAACAAATGTACGATCAGTTCACGGCGCGCGAGCAGAAGATCCTCGTTTCCATGGTGCTGGTGGTGCTGGGCTTTGTATTTTTCATGTTCGCGTTCTTCATCTCCGACGCGTTCGACGAGCGCCGGGAGCGCATCCGGACTCTGCGCGAGGCGGTGACGCTGCTGCAGAAGAACCGGAACCTGGTACAGGAGAGCCGGCAGGCCCAGGCGACGCTGGAGCTCAAGGCGGTGCAGAAACCCCCGATGCTGCAGGGGCACTTGGACCAGATCGCCAAGCAATTTGAATTGTCGCTGAACTTCACGCCGCAGAAGCCCAAGGATTTGGGCGAAAATCAAGAATATCAGGTTGAGAGCGTCGAACTGAAGCTGCATGACGCGCCGATCAAGAACCTCATGCAGTTTCTGGATCAGATCGAGCGCGGCAACTACATTATGATGATCACGGACATCAAGTTGACCACGCGTCGCGGGCAGCCGGACCGCATGGATCCGGTGCTGATCGTGTCCAGTTATTACAAACGCAGCGCCGAAGAGCTCAAGGCCCTGCACGACAAGGCCGCCGAGTCGGACAAGAGTAAAGATAAAGCGGATATGAAAGAATCCACCAAAACCACCAAAGACGATCTTTGATGGAGGAGGAGGGTGAGGCAATGATGTGGAAAAAATGGGGAATCAAGGCTGGCATTTTCATGGGCTATTCGCTGCTGGGGAGCCTCGCGTTCTATACCGCGTTCTCGTTCTTCATGGACTGGGAGCTGGTGAAGTCCCGGGTGGCTTCGGAGCTTGGGAAGGCCACCGGTTATGACGTGAAGTTGGCCTCGGTGGAGTTGTCGGGGCTTTCGGGACTGACCATCTCCGGGATCACGCTCACGGAGAAGTCGCCCAAGAATCCTGAGGAACCATCGGTGATTCGTATTGAGGCGCTCGATCTCAAGGCCAACGTGTTTTCGATGATGGGAAGCAATCCCTCCTTCTCCTTCGATGCAACGATGCTCGGTGGCAAGATCGCCGGCAAGGTGGATGTGGGGAAGACCTCGCGCAAGCTCAAACTTGAGTTGGAGAACGTCAAGGTGGACAAGATTCCGGGTATCGGCTCGGCCATCACCCTGCCCATGACAGGACGGCTGTCCGCTACGGGTTCCCTGGAGATGCCGCCCGAAGGGATGCGTCTGGCAGATGGCGATTTTCAAATATCCTGCAAGAACTGCATCATGGGGGACGGGAAGGCGAAGGTGAAGGCCGCCTTCGTGGCGACGCCCAACAATCCGGCGTCGGCTGCCTGGGCCAAGGAAGGTTTCACCCTGCCGCCGCTGTCGCTGGGCAAGTTCTCCGGAGGTGTGGAGATAAAAAAGGGCAAAGCGTCGTTCAAGGACATCTCCGCCAAGAGCGTCGACGGCGAGGCTGAGTTGTCCGGATTCATCACCTTCCGCACCCCGATCAAGACTTCCACCACCAATCTGTACTTCAAGTTCCAGTTCTCCGAGGAGGTCAAGAAGAAGCACCCGAACCTGGAGGGCATTGAATTGTCTCTGCAGGCCAAGGGCAAGCGCTCCGACGGTTTTTATGGTCTCTCGATGACGGGTCAATTGGGCGCGATGCGCTTTCTGCCGGCCAAGACCGGTGTGAAGGACTTCGCCAAGACCGCTCCCGACAAGAAGGCCGAAAAGGACAAGTCCAACAACAAGGACAAATTCAACAGCAAGGATATGGAGCCCCCGCGGATTCCCTCCGGCATGCGTCGTTCCCGCTCCGGCACGCCCAAGCCGGATGGCGAAAAATAAAATTGATCGTTTGATAATGATCTAATTTACGATTTATGATTTTTCAGGGGGCATGGTGCGTCGCGGCTTTCGCGGTCCCGGTGCATGACAGCGCCCCTGCTTTTGGTCCAGTTCGTCGATCCACCCGGCCCTGGCTTCCAAAAAGGCGTCTGCATAGGGCACATAGGGCTTGATGTCCAGCACCGGCGTGCCGTCGAGCAGGTCCACACCGCGCAGGTGGAGGGTCCGTCCCTCCAACCAGACCAGTTCCACAGCCGAGAGGCCGATGGCGTTGGGGCGGTGCGGAGAACGGGTGGCCAGGACGCCCCGACGGGGACCTCCGCGTGGCGGCTTGACCGTGACCTTCCATCCCTCGCTTTGATGAAAGGCGAAGATCAGCCAGAGCCGGTCGAAGCCGACCAGATCCTGCAGGACCTTTTCGTCCAGCCAGGGGGCCAGCTCCAGCGAAGCTTCGGCGAAATCTCCCGTCTCGGTTCCTTCCACCACCGTGCCCTGGTGAGGCGCGTCGATACGTCGGGTATACGGGGATCGCACCACACCGATGGTGCGAAAAGTGAAATGAAGGTCATCGGTCATGTCGGACGCCTGGGCGATGGCGGTAATTACTTGTTGATATGCGTATCCACGAGGGCGTCGAACTTGTGCCAGGTCTTGTCGATTTCCTTGATGACCATCTTTTCGACCTGGCCGCCCACGAGGGGAATCTTCACCTCGACGTCGAGGGTGGACACCAGGAAGCAGTGCTCGCCCTGGGGTTTGATGTGCATGCTGCCCGAGACGATGACTTTCTTGCCCTGGGGACCTTCCCAGGTCCACTCGGCGTGGCGCTCCTTGAGGTTCCAGCGGGTCTTGATCAGGATGCTCTCGGTCTTGGATTTGTCCAGGCCGGTCATCCCCTTGGCGTACTCGGTGGAGTGAACCTCATAGCCGAGTTCGGCGTCGGTGCGCTTGGTCTCCTTGACGTTGGCGTCGAGGGCGCCGGAGACGTCCTTTTGCTTGGCGATCTCGAACTCGGGGTTGGTGAGCACGGCCAGAAGTTGATCGGGTGAACAAAGGACGGTACGTTCTTTTTTCAAGCTCTGCATGATGAAAATTCTCCTTATGGGTTGTTCTTGAAGCTGCGGAAACCTTCCCCGTACACCTGGGCGGCCGAGTCCACCGCGACGAAAACGTCCGGATCGAGGTCGTGCAGGTCGCGCATCAACTGGCCGACGAGACGTCGGGGAACGTAGGTGATGATGACTTTCCGTGGCTCGTCGGTGAAGCCACCGGTTCCTTCGAAGAGCGTGGCGCCGCGTCCGAGATCCTGGACGATGTGCTCGCGGATCTCAACGGCGCGCTCGGAGACGATCCACAGGCGTTTGGTCGCCGAGAAGCCGTTGAGGACGAGATCGATGACCTGGGTCTCGATGAAGATCAGGATCAGGCTGTACATCAGCAGGCGAGCGCCGAAGAACAAGCCGGCCACGAAGGCCACCCCGAGGTCGAGGAACAGCAGCACCCGGCCCACGCTGATGCCCGTGGAGCGCTTGATGAGCGTGGCAATCACGTCGGTGCCGCCGGTGGAGCCGCCGGCATGGAAGATCAGCGACAGCGCGAAGCCGGCTAGGGTTCCGCCGTAGAACACGGCCAGCGTGAGGTCGTCGGTCAGAGCCTCGATCTGCAGCACATGATTGAAAAAATCGATGGACAGGGTGAACAGCACCGTGGCGAAGATGGTGCGGAAGCCGAAAGTTGGCCCTAATTTATAATAACCCACAACCAGAGCCACAGACATCAGGGCCAGGGCCACAGAACCAATGGGAGTGTTGAAAAGATGATGCAACAGGATCGCGATGCCGGTGAATCCTCCGTCCAGGATGCGATTTGGGGCCATGTACCCGGTGACCGCGAACGCGAGCAGGATCGCGCCGAAGATCAACTCGAGATAGTCACGGATTCGCAGGATGGGGTGTGAAAAATTAGGCAAAGACATAGTTAAAAACTATATTTATTGTTGAAAACGGTACCCGAAGCCGCGCACGGTGATGAAGTGGTGCGGCTTCCGGGGATTGTCTAATTTTTTACGTAACGTCATCACGAAATTGTCCACGGTGCGCTCGGTGGCGTCGGTGCCGGACTGCCAGATCTCCGAGAGCAGGAACTCGCGCGACGAGATCTGTCGCGGATTCTGGATGAACCAGTTGAGCAGGTCGAACTCGCGCGGGGTCAGGTGCACCACCTTGCCGGCACGCAAAATCTTGCGCTCCTCAGGGAAGACTTCCACATCGCCGAAGGTCACCACGCGGGTGTTGCCGAACCGCCGGCGCAGGATGGCCGTCACGCGGGCCAGCAGCTCCAGCAGTTCGAAGGGCTTGGTCATATAGTCGTCGGCGCCGGCCTGAAGTCCCTGCACCTTCACGTCCACATCGCCACGGGCCGACAGGATCAGGATCGGCGTGGAGTCGCCGCGACCGCGCAGCGTTCGGATGATGTCGATGCCGTCGATGTCGGGCAGCATCAGATCCAGGATGATCAGATCGAACTTGCGGGTCTCGCACTGGGTGAGGGCCAGTTTGCCACGGGGTGCGGCTGTAATCAAATAACCTTCCGTCTGGAGGTTCAGCAGCATGCCTGCCAAAAGCGCAGGATCGTCTTCCACGAGCAGGATTTCAGCCGGTGTGTTCATGTGCTTTTCTTCGTCCCTTTTCCGTTTCCGTTGCTTTTTTTCGTATGCGTGAGCGGAATGCGGATGATGAAACAACTTCCCCGGTCCACTTCGCTCTCAACAAAAATGGACCCGCCATGGGAGACGACGATGGACCGGGCGATGCCCAGCCCCAGTCCCACGCCGGAGACCCCGGTGAAGGTGCCTTCGGCGCGGTAGAAGACGTCGAAGATGTGCGCCAGATGCTCCGAAGGGATGCCCTGTCCGTTGTCGGAGACGCGGTATTCAAAGAATCGGTCGACCTTGGTGGCTTCGGTGACCAGCCGTGTGGTCAGGCCGATGGCACGGTCTTCGCCGGTGTACTTGAAGGCGTTGTCGAGTAAATTATACAATGCCCTCTCCAGAGAATCCCGGTCCAGATCAAACTCGGGCGGCTCGTTCATTAAATCCAAAGTTAAATATTCATCAGCATTGGGGTGGGTCGAGAGAAAATGATCCACCGTGTCCTGGGCCGGGAGGTTGGCGTTGCAGGGTCGCGGCTGAATGGATTCCGATTTATTAGTGATACGCTTCCATTCCAGGATCTGCTGGATCAGCCGGTCCAGCCGGTCCGTGGCCGACAGGATCTGTTGGACACACAGATCCGTGTTATCGGGCGTGCGTCCCCGCTCCAGGGTCTGTGCATACATCTTGATGGCCGTCAGGGGGGAGCGCAGTTCATGGGAGACGTTGGCCAAAAACAGCGTCTGCTTGAGGGCCAGCTCCTGGGATTTCTTCGTCAGCAGCACGACGATGATGAAGCCCAGGGTGATGCCGATCGCGAAGGTGATCGTCAGGACGCCGAAGATGATGTCCTTGACTTCGGAATACAGGGCCAGGGAGACGATGCCCACGGCGGTCGTGAAGACGGTGGGAAACAGGATCGCCAGTACCAGTACGGCCTGCGTTCTGCGGTAGAACTGGGACAGTCGGGCTAGCAACGGTTCTTGCATGGGCTGTACATATCACATTCGCGCGCGTATAAGTACCATTTTGATTGCCATTTTTCCGGATTTTCTTTAAACGCAACGCATGTCCGCCGGTACCCTCCACATGATTATTGCCTCACTCGTGTTCTCGGTGGCGTACTCGTTCATCAAGATCCTCACCCGGGAGCTCGGCTTCTGGGAGACCGCGTTTTTGCGGGGCGCGCTCGGTTTCATCATCCTGAGCACCTGGCTGCTGCGGGTGCGGCAGCCGGTGCTGGGGCATCGCGCCAACGTCTGGCCCCTGGTCTCCCGCGGGCTCTTCGGCGGTGTGGCCATGATCCTGTACTTCTGGTCGCTGAAGATGACCACGCTGGCCAACGCCTCGAGCCTGCACTATGCGCACCCCCTGTTCACGACGTTCCTGGCGGTGCCGTTTCTGGGCGAGCGGCTGAACCGTGGAAAGGTGATCCTGGTCCTGCTTGCCATGAGCGGCGTGCTGTTGATCGTGCAGCCGACGCCGGCCCTGCTGAAGGTGGGTTCGCTGCCTGCCCTGGCGTCGGCGCTGTTCGCGAGCCTGGCCTACGTATCGATCAGTTTCGTGTCCTCTCGGGAGCACCCGGCCGCGATCATCAACGCTTTGTCCTTTGCGACGATGGTGTTGGCCGCGCCGATGACCCTGCTCGCCTGGACTACTCCGTCTCCGAGGCTGTGGGGGTTCGTGCTGGTCGCGGGCGTACTCACCACGGTGGCGCAATTTTTTATGACCATGGCATACAAACTGGAGCAGGCCAGCACCGTCTCGGCTTTCTCTTTCACCTCCATCCTGTGGTCCCTGATGATCGGTGCGCTGGTTTTCGGGGAAATACCGGACCGTCTGGAGGCGTTTGGCATATTCATCCTGTTCGGGAGCCTGATCGCGCTGGTGCTGGTGCGGTCGCGGGCGGCTTCCCGGACGGAGGTCCAGGAGGCAGTCATTGTCCCGAAAGACATCTAGGAAGAAAGCAGCGCCGGAGAAACCCCGGTCCCGGCTGAGCCTGTGGTGGGAGCGCTTCGGACGCTGGCGCACACACCGCAGCCGGCGCAAGGGCGGTGAAGAGAGTGCAAAGGAAATCCGGAGGATCCTGAAGAAAAATGCGGATCTGGAGGCACCGGCGCGGCGGGACGCCGAGAACGCCCTGCGCGTCTGGGACCAGTTGGTCCAGGAGAAGGCGGACCTGACGGCTGCGTCCACGGAGCTGGCGCGGCTGCTCGAGGGTCCTCTGGCCTCCCGCCGTCGGCACCCGGCGTGGGGGTACGTGATCTCGTTCCTGATCGCGGCGGGCTTTGCCCTGTTCCTGCGGGCGTTCGTGTTCGAGCCGTTCAGGATTCCCTCGGGCTCCATGATTCCTACTCTACAAGTAGGAGATTATATTTACGTCAATAAATTTGTATATGGTTTACGGATCCCCTTCACCTCCGATCCGCCCAAGCACTTCGTGATGTGGTCCGGGCCTGCGCGCGGCGACGTGGTCGTGTTCATCGAGCCGCTGCACAACAGCGAGGACTGGATCAAGCGCGTCATCGGCCTTCCCGGCGACACCATCCGCTTCCGCGATCGCACGGTGTACTACCGTCCCAAGGGGGAGACCGAGTGGAAGGCGGTGCACAACCGGAAGCTCGACGAGGCCTGCGCCTACATGGATCGCAACGAGAAGCTCAACGAGGACTGGCATCCCGGGCGACCGTGCGAGCTCTACGAGGAGCGCATCGGCGGCCGCACCTGGCACGTCATCTATGACCTGGCGCCGAGAAACCTGCCGCCGGATTTTCCGTCCGAGTGGGAGGTGCCTTCGCACTGTGTGTTCGTCATGGGTGACAATCGCGACAACAGCGAGGACAGCCGCTTCCTCATGAAAGATGGCGATCCGGCCCCGTGCGTTCCGCTTGAGAACATCAAGGGCAGGGCGGAGTTCATCTGGCTGTCTCCGGGTCCGGACGGTCAGCGCTGGGGTCGCATTTTCAGCGGTGTAAAATAAGAACTTCTGCTTGACAAACCCTTGATTTTCAAATCAGATAAGACCCTCAGAAACGTGGACGCCACCGTGTGACAACTACCCGGCGGTCCGTTCCCGCAGAAAGGACTATAATGGCCTCGTTTGAAAATTGTCCTCCCGATGTGGAACTCGTATCCGTGGCGACCCTCGAATCCACCTTCGAGATGGAGCAGGTGGTGGTCCGGCTCGATGAGCAGAAGATTCCCTGGCGGGTGGTCGAGAACGATTCCACTCTGTTCAAGAGCCTGTCGGGCAGCCTCGGTCATGCGACGCTGTATGTGGAGACCGGTCGTGAGTCCGAGGCGGTGGAGCTTCTCGTGGCTCACCGCAAGCAGCAGCTCGAGGGTCGCGAGTGCCCGGGTTGCAAGCTCTGGCTCGGACCGTCCGTGGACGTGTGCCCGGCCTGCGGCACGGACTATCAGACGGCCCAGTTGGCGCGTGAGAACGGCGAGGAGATCGACGGAGATGACGACGACGACTCCGATCTTGACGACGAGGACGAGGTTGATCAGTTGTTCACCGAACTGGAGAACCTCCTGGACATCATGGAGCAGATGCAGACCACCATGGGCAAGCTCGTGTCCCGCGTCGAGACCCTCGAAGAGGAAGTGGCCCGGCTGCGCCCCGATGAAGTGAAAAAGGAAGAATAAATATGAGTGATTCCGA
Source organism: Myxococcota bacterium (assembly GCA_018817795.1). Taxonomy (GTDB): domain Bacteria; phylum Myxococcota_A; class Polyangia; order HGW-17; family HGW-17; genus HGW-17. The sequence continues at coordinate 50,606 of JAHITJ010000251.1, forward strand.
AGGATTGTCGTTTCAGGAGGCCTCCCGTGTGGTGGAAGAGGCCCTCTCCACCCACTTCGGTCTGGACCCGCGCCAGAACCGTCTGGAGACCCAGGAGACCTCGATGATGGCCTGGGGTCTGACCAAGGGCTCGGCGAGCATCTTCATCTCCCTGACCTGGGGTCAGCGCAACCAGACCCTCCAGATCTTTTCCCCGATCCTGGTGCTCACACCTCAGGTGAACCTGAACCTGTATCCCACGCTGCTGGGGCTCAACGCCAGCAACGAACTCGTGGGCGCCGCCTTCGCGATCCGCGACAACAAGGTCATCCTGAAGGTCGAGCGCAACGCCCGGGAGCTGTCCGTCACCGCGGTCACGGACATGATCCGTCGCATCGGAACGCTCGCGGACCGCTATGACGATCTGCTCGTCGAACAGTTCGGGGGCTCCCTGTACGGCACACGCAACTGAAACAAACCGAGGAGTCGGACATGCTCAATTCGTCGTATTTCGTTTCTCCGGAGAGACCCTGGTTCTCCTCCCACTGGCCCGAGGAAGTGCCGAGAAACCTGGAGTTTTCCGAGAAGACGGTGGACACGCTGATCCGGGACGCGGCCCACCGCTGGCCCAACCGCAGCGCCGTCTGGTTCCTGGGTTCGCGCTTTTCTTACCGCGAGTTGGACCGGGACATCGATTGCTTCGCCACCGCGCTCTACGAGATGGGGCTGAAGAAAGGCGAGACCATCGCCCTGCTCCTGCCCAACAGTTACCAGTATATCGTGGCCTACCACGCCGCGCTGCGCATCGGCGCCATCGTCTCGGGTGTGAATCCCACCTACAAGGCGCTGGAGATCAAGCACCAACTGGAGAGTGTGCAGGCCAAAGCACTGATCTTCCTGGATATTTTGTATAAAGAGAAGGTTGCGCCAATTCGCAACGATGTCAAACTTCGCTTCCTGATCGGGACCAACCTGGGGGACTTCCTGCCCTGGCCCAAGAAGCGGCTGGGAATGCTGCTCAAGAAGTTGCCGATGGCTCCCTTGCCCCATGAGGCCCTCGCGTTCGCCGAGTTGGTGCGCACGAGGCCCAACCCACCCGTGGTTCCGATCAATCCGCTTGAGGATCCAGCGGTGTACATCATGACCGGCGGCACCACCGGCGTGCCCAAGGCCGCAGTGCTCACGCACTTCAATGTCCTTTCCAACGCGCTTCAGGTCCGTGCCTGGTTCTACAAGGCCCATCCGGGCATCTCCTCGCTGGCGGTCATCCCGTTTTTCCATGCGTTCGGCATGACGGCCATCATGAACGTGACCTCCACCTGGGGAGGCCAGGTCGTCATCTTTCCGAAGCCCCCCTCCCCGGAGGAGTTGTGCCAGACCATCCAGAAGGTCGGCATCGCAGACCACGAGATGCTGTACATCGGAGCCGAGGTGCTGTTCCAGCGGTTGCTGGATTTCCCGGACCTCGAGAAGTACGGTGTAGAGAAGAAGTTCCTGTTCTGCGTGTCCGGTGCGGGGCCGCTTCACACCCATGTTCAGATGGCCTTCGAAAAGCGCACGGGCGTGCCGCTGATCGAGGGCTACGGTCTGACCGAGGCCAGCCCGATTGTGTCGGCCAACCTCTTGTACGGAACCGACGAGATGCGGCGCTCCGGGACCATCGGCTTCCCGATGCCGGGCACCGACTGGCGCATCGTGGACCGCACGGATCCGCAGCGCGACCTGGGCATCGGCGAGGGCCCGGAGGACAAGGATCACATCGGTGAGTTGGCGGTGTGCGGACCCCAGGTGATGGTGGGCTATCTCGACAATCCCGCCGAGACCGAGGCCCACTTCTTCGAGGCGGACGGAAGGCGCTGGCTGCTGACCGGTGACATCGGCTTCATGAACGCGGCCGGCAATGTGACCATCCTCGACCGCAAGAAGGAACTGATCAAGGTCAAGGGCTTCTCCGTGTTCCCCAAGGATGTGGAGAACCTGCTCGGCCGTCATCCTGCCATCTGCGAGGTGGCCGTGGCGGGTCTGCCTGATTCCAAGTCGACCGAGTTGATCAAGGCATGGATCGTGCTCAAGGCCGAGTTCGTCGGGAAGGTGACCGAAGACGAGCTTCTTGCCTGGAGCAAGGAAAACATGACCCATTACAAGGTTCCGCGGTTCATCGAGTTCCGGGAGAGCATTCCCAAGAACCTGGTGGGCAAGGTGCTGCGCCGTGAGCTGCGCGAACACGATCCGCTGTGGCCCCACGAATGAGCCGCTTCCAGAGACCGCAACTGCCTCAGGATCATCTGATTGCCGGGGGGCATGTGTTCGATCCCGCCTCGGGTGTGGACGAGCCCGGCGCTGCCGTGTGGGTGCAGAATGGTCGCATCCGGGAGATCCTGTCGGCCGGCACGCCCTGGCCCGAAACCGTGCCGCGCTTTGACGCCACCGGGTGTTTCGTATTTCCTGGCTTGATCGATCTCCACGTGCACCTGCGCGACCCCGGCTTCACCTCGTCCGAGGATCTCGCCAGCGGGACCCGTGCAGCCGTGGCCGGTGGATTCACCTCCGTGTGCGCGATGCCCAACACCGTGCCGCCGCCGGATGATCCTGAGCAGATTCGCGAGCAGGTCCGGCGCTTTTCCGAGCTGGCGTACTGCCGCGTGCACTGTGTGGCCGCCGCGACGATCGGACGGGCCGGCCGCGAAGTCGTCGATGTGGCCGCGTGCCGTGCCGCGGGGGCCGTCGCCTTCTCCGACGACGGCGACGCGGTGGCTGATCCGTTGATCCTGCGCGAGGCGCTGGAGCGATGCCGGGACTGCGGCAGCGTCTTGTCGGACCACTGCGAGCGCCCGGAACTCAGCGGAAAACATCCCATGGCCTGTGGTGCGGTGCAGGAGGAGCTCGGCTGTGCCGGACAGCC
>JAHITJ010000003.1 GCA_018817795.1 Myxococcota bacterium
AGCCGCCGTCGGCGCCGGAGCCGTCGAGCACCACGAAGGCCATGTCGGCCTCGTCGCCGGCGACGACCATGTACTGTCCGAACTTCTTGGCGGCCTCGGGGCCGGGCGCCGAGACGGTGCCGTCGGCGGCGGTGGTGCCTTCCCAGATGACCTCGGACTTGTCGCTGTTGCGGGGCTGCAGGTAGATCTTCACCGGCACCGAGCCGCGGACCTTGCCGTCGGAGAGGCCGGTGGTCAACACGTGGATCTTGTCGGCGTCATAGCGGACGGTCAGTCCGATGGAGGTGACCTGCACCAGGAGCTGGCGGAAGGTGGTGTCCCAGCGCGAGATGCGCAGATCCGGCGAGGAGATCTCGACGAACACGATGCCGTTCTTCTTCTTCAGGGCGCGATCGAGGTCGATATGGGTGATCTCGCGCTGGTTCTTCTTCTTGTTGAGCTTCATTTGCCAGACGGCGGCGGGGGTCCCCAGGCCCGTCGAGGGAGGATCCTTTTCTTCGCCGTTGTAGTAGCGGCCGGCAGCGGCCAGGGCGGCGAACACGTTCTCGGGCGCGATCTTCACCAGCTTGATCGTCGCGGGGCTGATGTTGTTGACCGACGGCACCGGCAGGGTGCGGCTGGTGGAGGCCTCGAGCACCGCCTGATGGTAGGCGGGCATGCTCAGGGTCGGGTACTCGTCGACGACCTGGATGGTCGTGTTGTACGGGGCGGCCATCTTCTGTCCGAAGATGTCCTCGATGCCGGCAGAGATTTTGACGTTGTACTTCGTGGCGGCACGGAAGTCGCCCATGACCGAGCCGTACATGCCGTGAATCTCGACCTTCTGGTCCTGCACCTTGGGCGAGATCTTGAAGAACTTCTGCAGCGGGTCGTCCTCGGTCGCCACCGGGTTGGAGAACTCGACGCCCCACTGGTAGCCGGGGCGGCAGGGCTCGTTGTTCCAGCCGCAGCGGAGCTTGGTGACCGTCATCGGGCCGTAGGTCCTGAAGGACAGCAATTTGTCCGAGGCGGTCTTGCGGGGGCCCTCGGCGCTGGGCGCGCCCTTCTTCAGGGTGATCGTGTAGTTGCTGGCCTTGTCCAGGGGGCGGGCCGGCAGAAACGCCACCGCGCGCCCCTCGTTCCAACTGAGGCGGTGCTTCTTCACATAGGCGTGGGCCTCGAACTCCTGTTTGGAAAGCATCTTCCAGGCCACGGCCTCGCCGCCGACCTTCTGCATGCTCAGAAACGGCGCGACCTGGGCGGCATCGATCTTCTGATCGAACTGGATGTAGATCAGGGCCTCCGGACGGGCGTGGGTCTCACCGGAGTAGGGATGGGAGCTGGCGATGTTCAGCGCGGGCGTGGAGAACGAGAACTGCGCCGCCTCGGGGAGGGCCGCGCCCAGGGCGCTCCTGGTGCCCTTCGGGATCTTCACGAAGTAATGGGTGGAGAACGGGAAGCGCATCTCGGGCTCGAACGCCAGCAGCGTTGTGCCCAGCCAGCGCCAGCGGCCCTTGACGGCCGGCTCCAGGGTGACCGGGATGGGCTGGTCGCGCATCTGGTCGAGGCTCGCCAAGGGCACCATGGGCTGCGAGAACGCCACGGTGAGCGCGGCGGTGTTGCTGATCTCGCCGGTGGGCTGCACGCGCAGCACCTTGAGGGGGCCGGGGGCCTCGACCTTGGGCGCCTCGGGCGGCTGCGGGAAGGTCGTCAACTTCTCGAACCCGGAGGCCGGCGGCTTGGGACCGGCGCCGTGCTTGAACACCCACGGCAGGTGGGCGTCGGACACCATCAGGCCGGTGAACGGATCCGCGGTGCCGCCGGCGCCTCCGGTGCCATCGGCCGCTGCCTTGGGCGGCGGTGTGGGCTTGTCGGTGCCTTTGGGCGTGCACGTGAACAGGAAGGCGGAAACCGCAATCAGACTCAAAATATACAGGTTTTTCATGAAGACGCTCCTGCAGGTAAATCGCAATGGCCCCAAGGAAAACACAGGTTGTACGGTTTGTTAAGCGAAATTCATCTCCCACGCGTCAGCGCGGGCGGGTTCCGTACTTTCACAGGTGGTCGCCGGCTCGGCTTATGTGAATATTTAATTATGGCTGGATGTTGTAGACGATGGTCACGACGACCTTGGCGATCTTGTTGATCGTGGACTTGTCGTACACGCCGCCGTAGTCGTCGCTGTCGGAGGAGGCCCCCTCGGCCAGGATATAGAACGATCCCTGGGAGGCCGAGCGCATGACGCCCACCCTCACGCCGTCCTGCTTGACGAACTCGATGGCCCGCTTGCGGGCGTTGGCCGTCGCGTCGGCGATGAGCGACATCTTGATCTCCTCGAGGTTGCCCACCAGGAACAGGGGGTCGCCGGCGGTGATGGGGTGACCCTCGGACTGCACGGCCAAAATGTTCTTGTTTGCCTTGACGATGCGCTCGAGATCCTTGGTCACGATGGTGATGCTCTGGGAGGCGTCAAAGCCCTGCTGCTCCTGCCTCTGTCCGCCATTCTCGAGGTAGACCGTAACCATGTGGGGCGTCACCGACTCGTCGCTCTCCTTCCACAGGCCCTTCTCGATGCCTTCCTTGGTCAGGAACGCGTCGACCACCGGCCGCACCGCGCGCAGTTTGCTCAGCGCCGCGCCGAAGGTGGGCTCCACGACCGAGATGTTGAGCGTCCACTCGACGCTGTCGGCCTTGACCTGCTTGACCGCCAGGCCCTTGACCGTGATCTGGGTGGCCTGGGGCTTGCTCGACACGGCCTTGCGGGCCTGGGTGCCCAGGATGAACGCCGCCCCGGTCATGCCCATGGCCAGCAGGCCTCCGAGGATGGCCATCGCGATGATCGATTTCTTTTCCATGATGATCCCTGTGCCCTTTCTGTTGAAATGTCATTTTCAACCGGCAGCTTCGGCGCACGAAACTCCAGGTGGGAGTATCCATGCAAACGTCAGGGATGTCAAATCCCCTGTGGGACTTGTCCAGGGCGATCGAGTTCTCATTTTTCTGGACAAGAGGATCGACGTCGTATCCGCCTGGAAACTTCGGGGGTCGAAGTGCCAAGTCGAAGTCGAAGTCGAAATCGAAATCGAAATCGAAATCGAAATCGATTCAATTTCCTCGTAAATCAACAGTTTTTCGATGTCATCGGTTCTAATGAAGCCAGCGAATAGACTCGACGGCTGTATTGCAAACGTCCAATCTTTTGTGACGAAGAAGCATTCGGATTTCTGGACCGATTTCGATTTCGATTTCGATTTCGGGGGGAGTGGACCATTCATCGAATAAATTGAGTTGGAACTCGACTGCCCTGTGGGACTTGTCCCCGTTCCGATTGACACCCTGCTTCACTTCTATACACTGTCCGCAGCCCAGGAGATGCCACGATGACGGACATTACACCCGGACCGGTTTCCCCTTCCGACCCCGCAGAAGACGCCGCCGTCTCCGCCGTCGAAGGGGCGATGAAAACAGAATGGACGTACCTGGTGGGGCCGAGCGCCTATTTTCCGAAGTTCAAGCTCCTCGAGGAGAGCCCGACCCGATGGATCTTCATGCCCGAAGGGAACCACGATGCGGTGGCCTGGCTCCTGATCCTGTCGGGATCCATCCTAGTCGCGTACATCGGTTGGATACTTTACTCGGCGGGGTTTCCCCCCGGCCTCTTCTACCGAAGCCTCCCTGGTCTTTTCCTGCTTGGCTTGATCATCAGCCGCGGCGTCATCCGGCGCAGGGCCAACCGGACGCGGGTCTCCTTTGACCTAGGTACGAAGACCTGTCGACTCCTGACCCCGAAGGGGCAGGGCACCCATGCCGAAACGGAAAAGGGGGACCTGCTCGCGCGCCTCGAGGACATCCAGGTCGTCCAACTCCTGCATGTCGTGGATTCGCCGTGCTGCCAGAAATGCTTCGAACTGAACCTCGTTCTGAATGACGCCCCCCGCGTGTTCGTGGTCGGTGCCAGGCTCCCTGAGCCGCTCCGCGGCGACGCGGTCCGCCTGGCAGGGTTTCTGGGCAGGCCCCTCGTGAAGGTCTCGACCCAGGCCGGCCCCGTGCGATTCGATTTTCTCCCGCGCCGTCCCCGGCACCGTTGCAATTGATTGCCCAAAATGCTACCTCCGTTCATGAGGGGAAATCATTGATGGAAACCCGACAAGATACGCTCAACGATCTGATCGCCATGACCCGTGAGTTCTGCGAGCAGCGCGACTGGGACCAGTTCCACGCGCCCGACCAACTGGCCGTCGGCATCGTCACGGAGGCGGCCGAGCTGCTGCAACTGTTCCGCTTCAAGTCCCCGGAGCAACTGCAGGCCCTGCTCGACTCCCCGCAGGGGCGGGAGCGCGTCTCCGACGAGCTGGCCGACGTTTTCTTCTTTGTGCTGCGCTTCGCCCAGATGAACCACATCGACCTGCCCACGGCCATGCGGCACAAGATGGCCAAGAACGATCTCAAGTACCCGGTGGAGAAGTCCCGGGGCAGGAACCTCAAGTACGACGAACTGGAGCAGGCTCCCTGAGCCTGTCGGTGAACGTGTCTTACGTTGCAAACAATTGTCGAGGAGGAACCCCAATGATTCAGCGACTGCCATTGCTCATCGGTTTATTCATCATGATGCCCGCGGCCATCAGTTGCGAGGCCCACACCACGGTCCTGACGCGGCTTCGGTTGCCCGGGCACGTCTCCTTTTCCAGAGACCACCTGCATGTGCGGGTGCTGCGCGCATCCAGTTTCAGCGCCCACCTGGCGCTCTCCGATGGAAAATGTCCCTCCTACCCGGACATGAGGCCGCAAGAAGCCGCGGGGTCCATCTCTGCGGTCAAGGATGGGTTCTTGGTGAAGCAGAACGCCATTCCGACGGTGCCGGAGTTCTGCCTCGCGGCCTGGTATGACGCCAATGGCAACGATGTCATCGACGCAGGAGACGGTCTGGGTCACCTCGAGGCGCCTTATCCCGCCCAACCCAGCCGTTTCTTCAGTTCCAACCGCTACCACAGCCCCCCGGTGGTGCTGCGCCGTGTCCCCTGACTTGATGGAGAGCGTGACCTGTCACGTCCTGCGTCCGTTCCTTGGTTGGTTCTCTTAAACATCAGTCAATTATTTTATCCAATGCGGTCTGGTCCACGCCCACAAGGCTCGACACCAATACAACTGTGAACCACTTGCAATCTTTTAGTGCATCATGTACTTTGTGCCACCCGCAATGACGCTGGGGTGTTCAACGCAGCATAGGAGCTTGCATGACCAAAAAGAAAATCAATTCCCGCCCCGCCAAGGGGACGTTCCCAGGTTCCCATGGATGGCGCGCCTTCGCCCTGACGCTCGGGTTCGGGTGGCTGACCCTGGGGCAACCCGGCTGCGGAGAGGACAAGAAGAACGACGGGGCCTGTCCCGCGCCCCTGGTGACCTGTGAAGACTCCTGCGTGGACCTGCGCACCGATCCGCGGTACTGCAGCGACACCGACCTCTGCGGGACCGGTTGCGAGGACAACGCCTGGTGCGATGACGGCGTCTGCCGTCCGGCCTGTGCTTGCGTGGTCGACGGACTGTGCCTGGGCGAGGGGCAGCGGAACCCCGCCAACGCCTGCCTGGCTTGCATCTCCGACGTGGCGGCCGACGCGTGGTCCCCCACCGACGGGGATCCCTGCGACGACGGCCTGTTCTGCACCACCGGCGACGCCTGCGTGGAAGAAGTCTGCACCGGCGGCGCCGCCCGCGTGTGCGACGACGGCGTCTCCTGCAACGGCGCCGAGACCTGCGACGAAGCGTCGACGTCCTGCCTCGCCGGTGTCGTGACCTGCGAGGCCCCCGAGTTGTGCGACCCCGCCGCTGACACCTGCGTGCTGACCTGCACGGGCTGCGTCATCGACGGACTGTGCCTGGGCGAGGGGCAGCGGAACCCCGACAACGCCTGCCTGGCCTGCCTGCCCGACGTGGCGGCCGACGCGTGGTCCCCCACCGACGGGGATGCCTGCGACGACGGCCTGTACTGCACCACCGGCGACGCCTGCATCGACGACGTCTGCACCGGCGGCGCGGCCCGCGTCTGCGAAGACGGCATCTCCTGCAACGGCGTCGAGACCTGCGACGAGGCGTCGTCGTCCTGCCTGCCCGGCGTGCCGACCTGCCCTGATGGAATGCTCTGCCACGCCGCAGACGACACCTGCTACTGGTTCTGCGACGGCTGCATGTACGAGGGGGCCTGCTGGGAGGGCTGGGACCCGAGTTGTGTGCCTGTGTGTCCGATCGACCTCCAGACGTTGCGCGATGACTTCGCGGTGCTGGAGACGACGTACCTTGGTCCAAGCACCTGCGAAAATCATTCCATGGTAGGAAACCTGCAATATTCCTTCTACCGGCCGGGCTGCTCCTCGTCGATGTGCGGCGGTTGGGGAATCTCCGTGAATGAAGTCTACGACTGGATGACGAATCCGCCCACCTTTTTGGGCCACTGGATGACCACCCACGACAGTTTTGACGGTGCGCCTCCCCCGTCCCGTACGTTCGAACTTCCCTTCTACGCTTACGAACCCTGCAGGCAGGTCCTGATCGCCTTCGCCCTCGAGCGCGGCTGTCCCTGAGCCGACCACCATCATAAAACCATGAACCAGGGACCCCATACCGCCCGGGACCGGACGGAATCTGCGGGGATGACAACCACGGCCGGGTTCTATAAGATGCAGGCACACGCCGGCGGGAGTGAACCGCGGCCGTAGGAGGATCCATGGATATTCGCGAGACGGTGCGTGGCCAGGCGGTGACTGCGGTCCCGAAGAACGAGAAGTCCGAGATGAAGCAGACCCTGGTGGGCATGGTGCTGTCCGAGCCCGAGGAACTGAGCGCCGAGATCATCGAGCTGCACGACCTCGAGACGGACGTGCCCGTGGAGATTCAGGCCAAGATCCAGATCAGCCAGTTGATCCCGGTGACGCGGCCGCGCCAGCCGTCGGAGCCGTCGTTCCTGCCGCAGATGCCCACCTCCGTGGCGGCCACCGGGCTCTCCCACGGGTTCATCGAGGAGTTGTGCCTCAAGCACCTGTTCCAGGGCGGCGCCCTGCGCGGCACGGACCTGGTGGGGCGCGTGCACCTGCCCGCGACCATCATCGAGGAGATCATGGAGCGCCTGCGCAAGAACAAGCTCGTCGAGATCACGGGCAGCTCGGGCATGGGGCTGGGCCGCAGCTCCATGGTGTTCCGCCTGACCCAGGCCGGCCACGAGTTCGTCGCCAACATCCTCGAGCGCGACCGCTACTTCGGCCCCGCGCCGGTCCCCTACAAGTACTACCAGCAGGCCGTGGGGCTGCAGACGATCCGCGGCAACGCGTTCCGCAAGGACGACCTCGAGCCCCACTTCCACGACCTGGTGCTCAAGCCCGCGGTGTTCGACGCCATCGGCCCGGCCATGAACAGCGGCAAGGCCATGTTCCTGCACGGTCCGCCGGGCAACGGCAAGACCGCCGTGTGCGCGCGCATGACCGCGTGCTTCGGCGGCGACATCTTCATCCCCCACGCGGTGCTCATCGACGACTTCGTGATCAGGGTCTACGACGAGAACCTCCACGTCGAGAGCCTGCCCGAGCGCATCGCGCCGTCGATGGAGCCCAACCAGCTCGACGTGCGCTGGGTGGCCTGCCGCCGGCCCATGGTCGTGGTGGGCGGCGAGCTGGAGATGGACGACCTCAAGCTGCGCTACAGCGAGTCCGTGCGCTACTACGAGGCGCCGATCCAGATGAAGGCCAACAACGGGATGCTGCTCATCGACGACTTCGGCCGCCAGCGCATCTCGCCCCGGGAGCTGCTCAACCGGTGGATCGTCCCGCTGGAGAGCGAGGTGGACTACCTGTCCATGCACACCGGCAAGAAGCTGGCGGTCCCGTTCGACGTGTTCGTCGTGTTCTCGACCAACCTCGAGCCCCGCGAGCTCGTCGACGACGCCTTCCTGCGCCGCGTGGGCTACAAGCTCGAGGTGGGCCGCCCCGACGAGGGCGTCTACTCCGAGATCTTCCGCAAGGAGTGCCTCAAGCGCCAGATCTCCTGGGATCCGGACATGGTCGAGTACCTCATCGAGGAGCACTACCGCAAGCCCTGCCGCCCGTTCAACGCCTGCGAGCCGCGGGACCTGCTCTCCCAGGTCGTTGACCTGTCGAACTACCACGGACACAAACCCACCCTGGACCGCCACATCATCGACCGCGTCGTCGCGAACTATTTCATCAACAAATTCTGAAATGATTACATAGACTTACGAAACAAGGCCGCATCAGTGCTAGGAATTTGGCGATTCCGCTTGATATCACTGGCCTTTTCAACCCCGCCAGCTCACGCGCTTTCTCCGACTCGTTCGGACTGAAAAGCCCCAATTCGGGCCAGTTTCCGTGAACGTTCACGCAACCTTCACGTGATGGATTTCACGAGAAGCGCGCGCGAAACGTCACCACGGGTTACGGTTTGTGCGTGGGGAAGGCTGAGGCAACCACGGACTCAATCAGGAAGGTGCCGGCTTGGTCTTGCCTAATTGACAACTTGACAGCCGGCCACCCACACAGATAGTCTCGTCAGGATGCGAAAACGCAGTTCAAATCAGAATCGCCAAAGTGAGATGTCCCCCCTTCATCACCGGAGTCAGAATTCACAATGAGTCGTTTTCAGTTCACAGTAGGCGGTAAATATTCTCGGAGTGATATCAGGGGTATAGTTGGCCTAGACCCGAATGCCAAGGGTGGTATTTGGGATACGGGCTACGTTCGACACGAAGACGTCTACTTCATCTTATGCAATATTGGCATTCCTGGAAGGACGGGCCACGACTACACCAACTACTTCGATGGAAATACTCTGGTTTGGCAAGGAAATACACGAAGCAATCGTGGCCAGCCGACCATCCAGCGAATGACCTCCAAAGAGGCTGAAGTGCACATTTTTTGGAGGGACGACGACCACGCACCCTTCACGTACGCTGGACTCGCACAGGCCATCTCAATCGCAGACGAAGTCCCGGTGAAGGTCCGGTGGTCGTTTGCTCACAAGAAGGTAATTCCTGGTGTCGACGGTGTCTTTCCTGACGAGGTCGACGCCTCGCCTAAAAGGGCCTACATCGAAGGCGCCACGAAAGCCGTCCTTGTCAACGCCTATGAACGAAACGCCGCCGCTCGGAACGAGTGCGTTCATCATCACGGAACTGTGTGTAGAGTCTGTGGCTTCGACTTCGGAAAAACCTATGGGGAAATGGGAATCGGCTTCATTCATATCCATCATAAACTGCCAATCGCTGAGATCGGCGAGGCTTACACACTGAATCCAATCAATGACTTGGTGCCCGTCTGCCCGAACTGTCATGCCATGCTGCATCGGAGTCATCCCCCAATGACGGTCGAGCAACTCATTTTGACACTAAAGAAAGTCGGAAAAACCTAACGTTTTCATCAATGTCCGCAACTCTCTGAATAGGAGGACAGAAATGACTTTTCCTGAACCGTTCCTGCAAATAGCCTGGATCGAGGTTACTGACCCTGAAAAAGAGAGGATTGGATGGGGGCGCGATTTTGACGAAGCGTGCGCCGGTGGCGATCTTGATCCAGACACAGACGAAATTGAAAGTCGAGAAATCATGATCTCCGATGCTCCAACGCCTGGAACCGAAGATGCCGCGTTGTCCGAGGCAGCTGCAGTCGGTTTGACTGAGTTCTGGCTCTCGCCCGAGATGCCCATCGTTATTGCAGGTCAAATACCAACCCCATCCCAGGCGGTTTTGCATCGCCTGCGCGGATTGCTGGCTGCTCACTTGTTCGCGCGTGCGATGCAATATACTGGCTCGGCGATCTTCGACGCCGATGACGAGGACGTCGGTGATACCGTGTGCCCAGGTTGCGGCGACAACTCCGTTGATGCTTCCATTGACGCATTATGCGCTACCTGCGGGTGGACCAACGAGAAGTTGTCGGCCTTGGCCGAGGAAAAGTAGCCTTATTTCTAGGATTCAGGTGAGAAACGTGAAAAACTCAAGCTCAAAAGACAAAGACATTAAAAGAATTTTGGAAAAATGGGTTGAAATAAATGAGCGCATTTCCAATGAGTGGCAAATAAAAAACTCAGAAGGCGTTGAAGAAAATGATTGTCCCTGGTGGTATGGTGAAAGAGCATGTGTAAGCATTCTCGCAGGCGCAATCTGGCAAGAAGATGGATATGTTCTTGAAGAATATATTATGAAGAAAGACTGTGAAGGAGAAGACAATCCAGGGAGGCATGGTAGATGTGATCTGTTTTTTGAGATCGGAAATTGTGATTACCGATGCGAGGCAAAGGTGTACTGGACTGGTGATACATTAGAAGCAAAGAAGATTGATAACTACTTTGACAATGGAAACAAATTTGGAGCCGAGGTGGATGTAAAAAAAATCAAGATTTCGGAGTCTTATGCCGATTTGCTAAGAAGTAATGATGCAACTCTTAAATATTTTGCTGTAGTATTCCTGGTTCCATCTGTTTCAAATGAAAGACTTGATAAAAATTGGATAAAAACTTATAAAAATACAATCGAGGAATATTCAAAAGATACCATGCACTATGCGTACTATTTCAGAAGCGACGCACCTATTGGGAATAATAATAAAAGATTTCCTGGAATTGCAATTCTATTGAAAGAGGTTGCTATGTAAAAAAATAGTTAATTTCACATAGCCTGCCTTGTATGGAAACCGATGGGGGTTCTCTTTACATGGCTTTCGCCCACCCACCAACTGGCGAAAGAACCTGAGGGTAGGTCGACGCACGTAGCGGATCGCCCCCTCTCGGAGAAGGACGCAACCATGAACGACTTTTCAGGAAAAGAACCCCCAGGACCATCGACCCACTTAGAAGACACCCCGCCAACTCCACCTGTCGTCCGGACCGTCCTTGAATTTGGCGCAGACAACAAAGGCGAGTCGGACAGTACTGTGGCCATCAACGAGGCAATCACCGCCGTTGAGGCCAGCGGAGGAGGCACGGTCAAATTCCCCGAAGGGCTGTACAAGGTCGGCACTTCTGATTCAGTGATTCTGCTCTCGGGTGTGACCCTGGCAGGTGATTCCAGGAAGTCGACGATTCGGTTGGCCAATTGTTCCACACTTACCGGGTCCGGCGCCGCCCTGGTCGGCAAGGGTGTAAGCGGCTTCGACATCTGCGACCTGGTTCTGGATGGAAACCGCGAGAACCAGGACAACCTCGTCAGTTTGATCAGGTTATCGAACTGCTCGAGAGTGGAAATCACCGGGAACAAGATGGTCGATTGCGCTAACGAAAGTATCTCGCTGACCGATTGCCACGGTGTATTCTGCTGCCTAAATTACATGGTCGATTCCCAAGGTACGAACATCAAGATCGGGGGAGAGTCTTCAAATATTCAAATCAGCCAAAACGAGATGCAAGACACGGGAGAGTTCAGCAGACACGACGATGGATTCATCAAGGTTTGCTACGGTCAAAAAGGTCCGGAGAGTATTGAAATAATTGACAATATCATGAAATCTCCCCAAGGCTCTGGGTTGGCCATGGCCGTCTGGTTGCGTTCGGGATATTTTATAAAGCTGGTAAGAAACAAGGTCGATGTTTCATGTACTTGCATCTTGGTACAGGCGGACGTGTCAATGCTAGGCCTGGAGTTTGAAGACAATGAACTTCAATGCCGTGGAGCTGGTGTTGAAGTGAGTTCTCCCTGTAAGAAGGGTGCTTGTGTAGAAGGCGAAATCAACTACCTGAAGATCGTTCGAAACACCATTGTTGGTTGTGCTTCGACGGGGATTTCCGTCAATCCGTGCAGGAAGGGTATCCAGGTGCTCAACCTCGTGATCGAATCGAACGCCATCACTATCCAGGCATCCGACAAGAACAACAAAGGAATCCTCGCCGAGTCTGCGATCGCCAAGATAGTGCAGAACATAATTCACCTGGAGGGCTCCGTGGCGGGTGACGGCATCCAGGTCGCGTTTGACGAGGTGACCGTGGAAGGCAATGAGATTCACGCCAGCGGCATCAACTCCAGGGGCATCGCCAACTTCGGTGACCATTGCACGATCAAAGGCAACCACATCCACGGCACAGATGGCTACGCGATCTTCAACCACAAGGACACTGACCATGTTCTTGTCGATGAGAACCAGTTGTTCGGTTGTGGTGAGGGTATCTTGAATCAGGGCCCCAACTCGACTACCGGTAACAACCCTAGCGTTCCCTGAGCTTCTCGAGAAATCACCGTTCGCCTTTCGCGCCCGGAGCCTTGTGTACATCGCCGGCTTCAGGTAGATTGGCCAACCATGAACAACGTGAATCTCTCCTCCTTCATATGGTCTGTGGCCGACCTGCTGCGCGGCGACTACAAGCAGTCCGAGTACGGCAAGGTCATCCTGCCGTTCACCGTGCTGCGGCGCCTCGACTGCGTGCTCGAGGCGACCAAGGACGCGGTCCTGCGCGAGCTGGCCGCCCGCACCAAGGCCAAGTTGAACCCGGAGCCGTTCCTGCTGCGCACCAGCGGCCAGCTCTTCTACAACACGTCGCCGCTGGACATGAAGAAGCTCATGGGCGACTCCGACCACATCCGCGAGAACCTGACCTCGTACATCCAGGCGTTCTCGCCGGCGGTGCGCGACATCTTCGAGTCCTTCGACTTCCACACCCAGATCGATCGCCTGGCCAAGTCGCACCTGCTCTACCTGGTGACCGAGAAGTTCGCCGGCATCGACCTGCATCCGGCGACCGTCGACAACACCGAGATGGGCGCGGTCTTCGAGGAGCTCATCCGCAAGTTCGCCGAGATCTCCAACGAGACCGCCGGAGAGCACTTCACCCCGCGCGAGGTCATCCGGCTGATGGTCAACCTCATCTTCATCGAGGACGACGCGGCCCTGACCCGCCCGGGCGTGGTGCGCTCGATCTACGACCCCACGGCCGGCACCGGCGGCATGCTCTCGGTGGCCGGCGAGCACTTGGCCGAGCTCAACCCCGCCGCCCGCCTGGTGATGTACGGCCAGGAGCTCAACCCCGAGTCCTACGCCATCTGCAAGGCCGACATGCTCATCAAGGGCCAGGACATCGCCAACATCATCTTCGGCAACACGCTCTCGGCCGACGGGCTATCCGGCGAGCGCTTCGACTACATGCTCTCCAATCCGCCGTTCGGCGTGGAGTGGAAGAAGATCGAGAAGGAGATCCGCCGCGAGGCCGAGCAGCAGGGCTTCTCGGGCCGCTTCGGTCCCGGGCTGCCCCGCGTCAGCGACGGCTCCCTGCTGTTCCTGCTCCACCTGGTGTCGAAGATGCGCCCGGCCAAGGACGGCGGCTCCCGCTTCGGCATCGTGCTCAACGGCTCCCCGCTGTTCACCGGCGGCGCGGGCTCGGGCGAGTCCGAGATCCGCCGCTACATGCTCGAGAACGACCTCGTCGAGGCCATCATCGGCCTGCCCACGGACATGTTCTACAATACGGGCATCTCCACCTACGTCTGGATCGTGAGCAACCGCAAGCCCGCCGCCCGCCGGGGCCGGGTCCAGCTCATCGACGCCTCGGGCCTCTGGCAGAAGATGCGCAAGAGCCTGGGCTCCAAGCGCAAGGAGCTCTCGCCCGAGCACATCGACGAGATCACCCGCCTGTTCGGCGCCTTCGAGGAGGTCACCCGCGACGGCGCTCCCGTTTCGCGCATCTTCCGCAACGAGGACTTCGGCTACCGCACCATCACCGTCGAGCGGCCCCTGCGCGACGCCGCCGGCAAGGTCGTGAAAGGCGAGAAGGGCAAGCTCAAGGGCAAACCCCAGCCCGACGCCGCCCTGCGCGACACCGAGAACGTCCCGCTGGCCGAGGACGTGGAAAAGTACTTCAAGCGCGAGGTGCTGCCCCACGCGCCCGACGCCTGGATCGACCCCGAGAAGACCAAGGTCGGCTACGAGATTCCCTTCAACCGCCACTTCTACGTGTTCCGGCCGCCCCGCGACCTGGCCGCGATCGACGCGGACCTGAAGGTCGTCACCGACCGCATCCTCACCATGATCGGGGACTTGTCGAAATGAGCCTGTCACTGGAAATATTGAGAATGATTGAGCAATTTTTCCATGGAAAAAACTTGAAGATTTTTCTTGCATCCGTGGTTCCTGCGCGTCATTTTCTAAGTAACAGAACCCGCCAAGGCTATGCGCGCAAGCGTATCCTCAAACCGGCGGGTCTTTTTTTATATGCACCAAAATGCAGGGAGGTCTGGTGATGCCGAAGAGGCCTTACTCCAAGTCCGCCACCACCTTTGAACAACAAGTGGCACTCCTGCGATCCCGGGGCATGGAGATTCCGAATGAAGAGCGGGCAGAAGCGCTGCTCCGGCACATGAACTACTACCGTTTGACCGCCTATTGGCTGCCGTTTGAGACGAATCATGCCATCCATCAGTTCAAGTCGGGGACAACCTTTGAGCAGGTGGTGAACCTCTATGAATTCGACCGTGAGCTGCGTCTTCTGGTTCTGGACGCGATGGAGAAGTTGGAAGTCTCGGTGCGGAGGCAATGGTCGTATCATTTGGGGCATCTGCATGGCCCCCACGCCCATCTGGATGCCTCCCTTCACATGAGCACGAAGCATTGGCAATCAAATTTAGCCAAACTACAAAGCGAGGTTTCACGATCACAGGAAGTATTCGTACGTCATTTCTCCCAGAATTATCTGGAGGACCTCCCTCCGGTATGGGCATCCAGTGAAGTAATGTCCCTGGGATTGTTGTCGCGATGGTTCTCTGATTTGAAGCCGATGAAGGCGCGCCGGGCCATTGCTTCCGCGTATCAACTGGATGAGAAAGTATTCCAGTCGTGGTTACATCATTTTTCTCTGATTCGAAACGTCTGTGCCCATCATGGCAGACTGTGGAATCGTGAGTTTCCGGTGCAACCAATGCTGCCGAATCGGCCGCTGGTTCTCTTCGGGCGTTTTGCCCAGAACTCTAAAAGCTTGTACAACGGCTTGCTGATGCTTGTGTACATGCTCGACTGCATCAATCCAGACAACCAGTGGCGTCAGCGGCTCTTCTCCCTGCTGAGCAAGCATCAAGTTCCATTCGATGACTTGGGCGCTCCACCGAACTGGGCGGCAAACCCCTTATGGAAGGCTGCCTCATGAGCTTCCCGCGCTACCCGACGTACAAGGCCAGTGGCGTGGAGTGGCTCGGCGAGGTGCCCGCGCACTGGGAAGTGAAAAAATTCAAATACAGTCTGTGCTTGATGACAGAGAAAACCGATAGAAGGGCTAATCCAGTTGCTCTGGAAAATATTGAGTCATGGACAGGCCGCTTCATCATCACCGAAACAGAGTTTCAGGGAGATGGAGTTGCGTTTAATGCTGGCGATATACTCTTTGGCAAGTTGAGGCCATACCTTGCGAAAGTCTATCAAGCCGATTCTCCCGGTGAAGCGGTTGGTGACTTTCTGGTGTTGCGTCCGAATGCTTCCATTGTCAGTCATTTTTCCCAGTATCAGATGCTCAATAGGGACTTCATCGATATCGTTGATGGGTCTACTTTTGGCTCAAAGATGCCTCGAGCCAGTTGGGAGTTTGTAGGTGGACTGAAGCTCTCGCTTCCCCCCCTGGATGAGCAGACCGCCATCGCGGGGTTTCTCGACCGGGAGACGGCGAAGATCGACGCGCTCGTGGCCGAGCAGCAGCGCCTCGTCGAGCTGCTGAAGGAGAAGCGCCAGGCCGTCATTTCCCACGCCGTCACCAAGGGCCTGAATCCCGCCGCCCCTATGAAACCCTCGGGCATCGCATGGCTCGGCGACATCCCTTCGCACTGGGCGGTGAAACCTCTTCAATTCTTAACAGACCCCAAGCGACAAATCATGTACGGAATTGTTTTACCGGGACCAGACGTGGGCGACGGAATTCCTGTACTTAAAGGCGGAAATGTTAAACCGTCTCGAATGAATCTTGATTCGATGGCGAGAACCACGCCAGAAATTGAAGCACCTTATGCCCGTGCTCGATTGAAGACTGGAGACCTCGTATACGCGATCAGGGGCACGATTGGGGATTGCGAAATCGTTCCTGCCGAAATGGAAGGTTCAAATATCACTCAGGATGTGGCCAGGGTGGCGATTCATGGAGACAACTGTTTGCGATGGGCTAGATGGGCTCTCTTATCTTCTGCAGTTCGTGAAGAACTAGCCTGCGGAAGTCTTGGAGCTGCAGTTCGTGGAGTCAATATTTACGATCTAAAAAAAGTCCTGATCCCAACCCCACCAGTTGAGGAGCAAAAGCAAATTTCATTTTATCTCGACGCAGAGACCGCCAAGTTCGACGTCCTCACTGCTGAGGCACAACGGGCCATCGAGCTGCTGCAGGAGCGGCGGTCCGCTCTCATCTCGGCGGCCGTCACTGGCAAGATCGATGTCCGCAACATCAAAGTAAAGGAGACCGCATGAGCCTCTTCCGCATCACCACCGACCGCATGGAAGCCGTACCCACCACCACGTTTGCCCGCGAGAAGCTGCTCGAGCGACGGGACCTGCAGCGCCTGCTGCGCCAGGACCTCTCGCCCATCGGGGACGACCTGATGGTCATCTACGAGGAGTTCGACCTGTGGGAGGACAGTAAAAGGCGCATTGATCTGCTGTGCCTGAGCAAGGACCGCTGCCTGGTGGTCGTCGAGCTAAAGCGCGACGATGACGGTGGCCACATGGAGCTACAGGCCCTGCGCTACGCGGCCATGGTGTCGAGCATGACACTCGACAAGGTCATCGACGTGTATGCTCAGACCCAGGACGGCGACCGCGACACGGCCAGCGCCGAGATCCTGGACTTCCTTGGCCTGGAGTCGGAGGAGGAAGCCGAACTTACCGGCGACGTGCGTATCATCCTGGTGTCGGCCGACTTCTCCACGGAACTGACTACCGCAGTGCTGTGGCTCAACAAGCGCGACCTCGACATCACCTGCATCCGGCTTCGTCCGTACCGCATGGGCAACGAGATTCTCATCGACGCCACGCAGATCATCCCGCTGCCGGAGGCCGCCGAGTACGAGGTCAAGCTGCGCGAACAGGAGATGGAAAAGCGCAAGGTAGAGGGCGCCCGAACGGAGATGTACCGTCGCTTCTGGGGCCAGTTGATCGCCCGTTCGAAGGACAAGACGACATTGCTGGCAAATCGTTCCGTTTCATCGCGATATTATACTTCATGCAACATTGGCAAGAGTGGCTTCAATCTCGACGTGAACTTGCTCGAACAGCAGACCGCAGTGGATTGTTACATACGTTTTGTTGGTGACAAGAAAAGGACATTAGCTGCTTTTCATGCTCTTCTTGAACGCCGAGAGGAAATTGAAAAGCGATTTGGAAGTACACTCGAATGGAATCCGCGTGAAGGGCAGGCATCATGTCTCATCGTTTATTATATGCCCGGAAGCAGGTATTCCCCCGAATCCGAATGGCTGGAACTCCAGGACCGCATGATCGACGCGCTGATCCGCCTCGAGGCGGCCCTGCGCAAGCCCATCGCCGAGCTCACCCTGTGAGGGCTTCATGAACCTGCATCGCGAGATTCACTTCGAAGTTGAGGTCTGCGAGTACCTGTGCGCCCACGGCTGGCTCGTGTCCCCCGATGACGCGGGCTACGACGTGGCCCG
The DNA here is from genome assembly GCA_018817795.1 of Myxococcota bacterium. Taxonomy (GTDB): domain Bacteria; phylum Myxococcota_A; class Polyangia; order HGW-17; family HGW-17; genus HGW-17. The sequence goes on from JAHITJ010000003.1 coordinate 17,594, forward strand.
GGCGCTTTATCCGGAGGACACGGTCGCCTGGCTGCAGGAGACCCAGCCCAAGGCGTGGGAGGCCCTGGTCAAGAGCCACGGCGCCGCGGCCGGTGAGACCCTGTGCACGCGCCTGCGCACCCAGCTCGATGCGCGTGGCACGCTGGACGTCCTGCGCCACGGCGTGGAGATGCTGGGCCTGCGCGCGCCGCTTTCGCTGGCGCAGTTCAAGCCGGCGCTGGCCATGAACCCGGAGATCGTCGCGCGGTACGGCGCCAACCGCCTGCGCGTGATGCGGCAGGTGCACTACTCGGCGCACCACCGCAACAGTCTCGACCTGGTGCTGTTCTGCAACGGCCTGCCGGTGGCCACACTGGAGCTCAAGACCGACTTCACCCAGCGCGTGCAGGACGCCATCGACCAGTACCGCTTCGACCGTCCTGTCCGGGAGAAGGGCGGGGCGTCGGAACCCCTCTTGAAGTTCCCCGGGGGCGCGCTGGTGCACTTCGCCGTGTCCACGTCCGAGGTGCACATGACCACGCGCCTCGACGGCCCGGCCACGCGCTTTCTGCCGTTCAACCGCGGCGACCACGGCGGCGCCGGGAACCCAGAAGGCGCTGGCGGCTACCGCACGGCCTACCTGTGGGAGCAGGTCTTCGAGCGTGAGGGCTGGCTGGAGATCCTGGGGCGCTACCTGGTCTCCCGCAAGGACGAGAAGAAGAACCTCACCGCGATCCTGTTTCCGCGCTACCACCAGCTCGACGCCACGCGCAAGCTCGTGGCGGCCGTGCTCGCCGACGGCCCCGGCGGGCGCTACCTGATCCAGCACTCGGCGGGCTCGGGCAAGACCAACTCCATCGCGTGGTCGGCGCACTTCCTGTCGGACCTGCACGACTCGGACCACCGCAAGTTGTTCGACTCGGTGCTCGTGGTGTCGGACCGCAACGTCATCGACTCCCAGCTGCAGACCGCCATCTTCGACTTCGAGCGCACCGTGGGCGTGGTCGCCACCATCAAGGGCGAGGGCGGCAGCAAGAGCGCCGAGCTGGCCCAGGCCCTCTCGGGCGACAAGAAGATCGTCGTGTGCACCATCCAGACTTTCCCGTACGCGCTCTCGGCCGTGCGCGAGCTGGCGGCCACCCGGGGCAAGCGCTTCGCCGTGATCGCCGACGAGGCGCACAGTTCGCAGACCGGCGAGGCCGCGTCCAAGCTCAAGGCCGTGCTGTCCCCCGAGGAGCTCGCCGAGCTGGGCGACGGCGGCGAGGTGAGCACCGAAGACGTCCTGGCCGCGCAGATGGCCGCCCGCGCCGACGACAGCGGCATCACGTTCGTGGCGTTCACGGCCACCCCCAAGAGCAAGACGCTGGAGTTGTTCGGCACGCGGCCGGATCCGACGCGCCCGGCAGGGGGCGACAACCTGCCGGCGCCGTTTCACGTGTACTCCATGCGGCAGGCCATCGAGGAGGGCTTCATCCTCGACGTGCTGCAGAACTACACCTCGTACAAGATCGCCTTCCGGCTCGCCCAGGAGGGCGGCACCCTCGACGACCGCCAGGTCGAGCGCAGCGCGGCGACCAAGGGCATCATGGGCTGGGTGCGCCTGCACCCGTACAACATCGCGCAGAAGGTCGAGATCGTCGTCGAGCACTTCCGGCAGTTCGTGGCGCCGCTGTTGGCCGGTCGCGCCAAGGCCATGGTGGTCGTGGGCAGCCGCATCGAGGCCGTGCGATGGCAGCTGGCCATCGACCAGTACATCCGCTCCCACAACTACGC